>JAFGBP010000079.1 GCA_016933095.1 Candidatus Woesearchaeota archaeon
CCTCTCCAACTACAGGCTTGACTATAGGCTTCAATTACTGCAATTTAGACTGCGGGCTTGACTGCCGGCATCAAAAAGATGACCCTCAAAAAAGCAGAAACTTGAGGTTTGCTTTCGAAATCAAAAATCTGGAGGTCCGCCTGTTAGACTGCCTGTTTACACCAAAATTCTCCTAAACTGTTGGTTAGATTGACGGTTTACACCAAGACCATTTTTTGACTGTTAGAACCAAAGAAAAACCAGATTTAGGCAGTTGGCTTCCCCCACATCCTAACTGAACAGCCGAGAATGAACATCCCTCAATTGAACGGAACGCGCAAGCCGCAATCTTTATAAAGGAACCGAGCTCCCGATGAGATTACATCCTTGGGATGTGGGCGTTGCTTGCCTGAACCTTGGAGACGCACGCGAAAGCGTACGGAAGATAACACAATGGAGGCAACTAGAAAATGGGATTATACAAATATCTAAGAGAGGCCTGGAAGAGGCCGCTTCAGACCATGCCTGACAACCAGCAGGAGAGGTTGATAGCATGGAGACGAGAACCAGCGACAGTAAGGATTCTAAAGCCTACAAGGCTTGACCGTGCAAGAAGCTTAGGATACAAGGCAAAGCAGGGATTCGTGCTCGTAAGGCAGAGGCTCAAGCGCGGAGGGCGCATGAGAAGCTACACCTTCGGCGGACGAAGGCCAAAAGCCAACAGGAGAACGCTCGTCTTGGACAAGAGCTATCAGGCAGTCGCAGAGGTAAGGGCTAGCAAGAGTTTCCCTAACTGCGAGGTACTGAACAGTTACTGGGTGGCTCAGGACGGTAAGAACTACTGGTATGAAGTCATCTTGATAGACAGGGCTCATCCTAACATCAGGAATGATCCGATGCTGCGAAAGATCGCAAGCATGAGAGGAAGGGCTAACCGTGGACTGACAAGCGCAGGCAAGAAGTCCAGGGGCCTGAGAAACAAGGGCGCTGGCGCAGAGAAGATAAGGTAGTCCTTTGGAAATTTTTAAAACTTTTTATTCTCATTTTCAACTAAGTCTATTTCGGAAAAGTCTATTTCTGAAACATAAAGGCTTACAGAATTGAACTGTATCGGGTCATGAATGCTAGTTCTGCAGAGGCTTCGGTCTGGTTTCGGCCTCCTACCTCAACGAGTGCTTCAGATAGGCCTTGCTTGAACTTGTGTGCGAAGGATATGCATTCCCGCCTCTCGTCACCGTATGTCATGACAGATCTCACGACATCATCTAGATCTCCCGGCAGGAATTGTATCGGGTCGCAGAATTTCAAGGGCGCAAGCTTGCCATCTCGTATTGAGGCCAGCACGTTTCCGTCGTGCGGTTCTGAAGAGTATCTTCCTGTGAGCATGAAGACTTCTCCAAGATCCCTTCCCAGCCTGTAGGCCAAATCCTTTAGATGAGGCCCGAATATGGTTTCTCTTTTCAGCTTGTCGAGATCTGGCATGTCAATGTATTCCATGGATATGAGCTCTCCCAGGTTGTTTGTATGGGCAGTATAGTGTGCGTATGGCTTTGAGAAGAAAGAAGGCGCATTCGCATACAGCTCATTTAGGGCCACATAATCTTCCAGAAGAAGCCGGTCTAGTTCCCTTGATGCGCCGACAGCAACGAGAAGACCTCTTGAGCCTGAACAGACCTTGTAGACGCCCTTGTGGACACCGTAGCCTATGAGGTCTATATTAACATCCTCTCTGCCAAGCTCATCCCTTGCATATTGGTGGATGAGGTGGTTGTGCCTTGTTTTCTCTTCGGCTGTCAGTTCTGGGACCAGTACCATTTAAGGCAAATAGCCTCCGACATTTATAAATGTTTCGATTTTTTAACCACCCCGCAGTAGTCACAGATTGAAAGATCAAGAAAAAGATGGGAAAAATCATGAAAAATGAAGAGGACAATCCAAAAAACCTAATCCCTGCCGCCCCGGTCCACGAACAAGAAATGCTTTTCCCTACCATCCATCTCAGCAACGATTCTATTCACTATCGTCTTGATAGGATCAGGCATGAGCTTCACCCTAGCCTTCATGTCGTTGAAATCCTTGAAAGGCTCGGCTTTACGCTCCTCAATGATCTCCCACATGTGCTTCTTCCCGACACCAGGCAGCATCTCAAGGACGTGCATCCTAGTGCTCACAGGCTGGGCCTTGTTAAAGAACTCCACGAACCTCGGCTCCTGCTTCTTAACAATCTCCTCAATCGCGTGGTTAAGCTCAGACTTAGCAGTCTGAGTAAGCTTCGAAGTAGGAATCTTCCCATTAATATGATGAATCTTATCCCTCTTAGCCTCGCCGATGTACACCTCCTCAAAAGGCTGGAGGAACACACCCTTCCGCGGAACGACCTCGAGCAATGTGAAGTTCGACTTGCCCAGAGCCTGGGCTATCGGAGTCTTCAAGTGGATCGGCTTCGAATCAAACGGATAGCCGTTCGGCAGGAAATCCAATACAATGGCCTCTTCCTCTTTCTTACGATCCATCTTCTCCCCCAATAATAACCTTATACCTTTTTACCTAATATGTGCGTAACTTGTATATAAATGTTGTTGAATTATGCCTGCAAACCATGACAAGAACCCTCAAACCCACTCATAAAATCGGCACATCGCACAAGCTCTAATCTCCACTTCATACATGATCGCCGACAAAGAGAAAGAATAAGACGCTTATTTCTTGTCGCCAGCATACTCAGCCACGATCTCGACAATCTTAGTCAGGTTGTCGTTAGTGATCGGGATCGAGTAGCCCTGAAGAACCACCTTGGCCTCGGCAACGCTAACAGGCATAGTGTCGATGATCTTGTTGATCTGGGCATCCTTCAGCCTGGGAATCCCAAGCTTCTCGATCTTCTCAAAGATCTCCTGAGCCTGCTTAGGCTTAATGAGCTTGAAATCGTTGAGGTACTCCTCAGTCTTTGCAGCCCTGAAGCTAAGCTCGCCGTCCCTCTTCTTAATCCTGGCAAGCTCATCCTTAAGCTCAGCCATGCTGACAGACTTCTTCTCTAAGACTTCAATGCTGCTCATCTTGGACACCTCTGGAAAACATCATATTAAATTAAGTGATTATCAAACGCTCATGCGCCACAGGGGCTTAGCTCAAATCCTCTTCAAATGAATAGGGTGCGAGACGATAATCTTCTCCTTCTCAAGGTCCCTTATCTTGACCTCGTAGCAAGCACCCCTCTTCCCGACAACCGACCCAATCTTCCCCATGAACCGAGCGTGGTATGCGCCTTCGTGGCATGCAGGGTCAAGCTTCAGGACGACCTTCTCACCTTGCTTGAATTCAGTCAAGTACTTCCTAATGCTAATCTTTCCCCTTAGCCTTGCCGGCTTTGAGAGCTCGCCTCTCGTCCTTCTCCTTAATCCGCCTATTCTCTTAGACATGAACTTCCCGAAAATCGGAGGGGTTTTTAAATGTTTTGGTAGTCCGGGGTGCGTCCAGAATCTCCTGGCCGCGCCTCATGACCCCCGCGCGGTTAATATAGGCTCGATTCAAGGAGGTGATGGATGAGCGGTCGCAGCGGGCTACGAGAGACTTTGAACAGAGCCCTTTCAGAGGAGAAGATTTTTATAATCCGGGCCACTATTACTCCTCATGCGTTATAATATGAATTATAACCTGAATCATACGCTCACTTATTCTTTAGAGGAAAGGATGCCCGCCCACCTAAAGGCTATCGGGCTGGAATATCGGAAGATGCAACAGATGAGGCGCCTGGAGCAAGACAAGTCAGGCCAAGGCCCTCATGATGTTTCTGGAGGCAAAGATCACTGCAAGAGTGATATATTCGTCGTGCCTTTGAGGCTTGGCAGGAAGCCATCCTTAAGCGAGGAGCGTGCAGAATCCATAGTCTACATCCCTGTCAAGGGGAGATGTATATTCGCTGACTGCCCGGCGCAGTGCTTAAGAAATCTTGAGGAATCAGATGAACACACATCCCTATTCGGTGACCTTGAATTCCTGTGCCAGAGAGCACGGGAGATCGGCTACTATGAAGAGTTAAATGAGCCCCGAATTTACATCAAGCCAGTAGAGATATACAACCGACCGGATATCCTCTTGGAAAGAGATCAGAAAAGATCAGTTGACCCCGATGCCGAAGACCAGATACTGTCTCTCAATATACCTGAAGATGAGATCGAAATTTACGAAAAGGCTGAAGTCGAAGCTGAGTTAGAAGAGGAGGAAATAGCTGAAATGGAAGAAGAGCCGCTGGATTCGCGGGGACACTAGCGCAGAGATGAAAAGAAAGAAGATTATGAAAAAGTTTTGTAAAAAAATTGTGACCTCAGTCTCCCTTGGTCTTTGCGATCGCCGAGTCAAGAGCAATTCCTTTCCTCTCACGGATCTGCCTCTTGATCTTTTCCTGAAGCTCTTCAGGGAGCTTCTCGAAGCTTTGATCTATCAATGAAGATATTCCTCGTCCGCCAGTCGCGCTTCGAAGGTCGCTTGACCATCCGAGCAGCTCGCCAACAGGAAGCTTTGCCTTGGCAACGAGTCCTGCGTCCTCCTGGTTCATCTCAAGGAGCTGCCCACGCTTGTTCGCGACGAGCTTTGAGATCTCTCCCATGTAATCTACGGGTGCTTCTATAAGCTGGATTTGCTTTGGCTCGTAGATGCAAGGCCTTCCAGTCATCATAGCTTCCCTGATGCCGTCACGCACCGCAGGGTAGACTTGTGCAGGCCCCCTGTGGATCGCGTCCTCGTGAAGCTTCATGTCAGTCAGCCTAACCATGCACTTAATGCAAGGCTCTCTTGCAAGAGGACCTGCTTTCATGACATCCTCGAACATGTCAAGTATCATCTCGATGACCTCTCCCATGTAGACCTGACCACGAGTATTATCTATGAAGAGGCTGCCTTCGAAGATATCCTTCACGCTCTCCGCATCCTTAGATTCCATGCCAAGCTCAACAAGCTTTGCCTTAAGCTCTGAATCCTTCTTCTTAATCCTTCCCTCAGGAACTTCACCGTTCTTGATCGCGGCCTCAAGCTCGTCAGGCACTGGCTCGACGGTGAAGTAGAACTTGTTGTGCTTATTAGGAGACTTCCCTTCGGCTTCCTGGCCCTTGGCCATCAATGACTCTCTATAAACTACGATAGGTGGGCTCGTCTTGATCTTCAAACCCTTCTCCGTCAAGATCCTGTTCTCCACTATTTCGAGATGAAGCTCTCCCATACCACTCATCAAGTTCTCACCAGTCTCCTCGTTAATCTCAATATGGATCGAGGGGTCTTCCTTAGCGACCTTACGCAATACCTCAACCAGTTTCGGCAAGTCCTGGGTCTGCTGGACAGTGATGCTCTTGGTGATAACAGGCTCGAAGATGTGCTTCAACTCATCGAAAGGCTGTTCAGGCTCGATGGTGATGGTCTCTCCTGCAAAGCCAGCGACTCCGCTGATAGCGAGCACGTTACCCGCAGGGACTTCCTCGAACGCTTCTGTCTTGATACCAAGGTACATGTAGACGTTCTGGATCCTCTGAGTCTGTTTGGCGTTGTTCAGGTAAACAGTCATTCCCTCCTTCATAGTACCAGAGTACAACCGACCAGCGCTTATCTCCCTGTTGCTCTTAGGGTCGATGAGTATCCTGGTGATGCAGAAAGAGAGCTTGCCGTTAGGGTCGCAGTTAAGCATGCCCTTTCCGAACTCTGACTCCTTGTCGCCGTGCCAGATCTTTCCAATCCTGTACTTCTGGGCCTCCTTAGGGTTAGGGAGGTGCTTTATTACCATGTCAAGGACTACCTCATTCAGAGGCGCGTTCTTCCAGAACCAGTCCTTCCTCTCATCAGGAGTCATGTCGTTGTAAGCCGTAAGGATATCCTTGAAGCCAACATTCTTCTTCTGCATAAAAGGAAGGCTAAGAGCCCAATTCTCACGCGCACTTCCAAAAGCAACGCTTCCATTCTGGATGTTGACCTGCCAAGCCTGCTTGAACTCCTTCTCAGCCATGGCTTCAACGTGCTGGTTGAACTCAAGAATAATCTTCGTAATCCTCTGCTGGATTTGTTCGGGAGTGAACTGCATCTCCTTGATGAGCCTGTC
>JAFGBP010000080.1 GCA_016933095.1 Candidatus Woesearchaeota archaeon
ACATTCTGGCAGATGGGAGCAGACACGGCAACGACGTACAACAACGCATTCTACATCTACAACGGAAGCGAAAGAGTAATATCAATAAACAGAACAGGAAACGTAGGGATAGGCACGACAGACCCTCAGAGGAAACTGCACATAAGCGATGTGATGAGGCTAGAGCCACGCGCAGACGCCCCGGCAGACCCTGCGTCTGGAGATATATACGTGGACTCTACGCCAGACCCTGACGAGCTGTGCTTCTACGACGGCACCTCTTGGCAAGGCTTATCATCAGGTACCGACGGCAACTGTGTATAAGAGAAGATGATATAAGAGAAGAAAAAGAGAGAAGAAAGCGAAAGAGAAATACAGAAGAAAGATAAAGAGTCTGAAAAAGATTTTTCTAAGATCAACTATCAATCCGAGCAATGCCTGCAGACAAAGCTTAGGCAAAGCTTGGATCGAATGCTGGACATTATCAGCAGTTTCCAGTCGCCGTAGCCGCAGCAGCAGCCTCTTCCAAGGTCTGCGAGCAAACATCTGGCGCGTCCTCGAAGGCTGCGCAGAGAGCCTCCTTGTAACCTTCAGCAGTCCTTGCACCAGAATACTGGTCTCCGTCAATAAAGATCGTCGGGCTGCCCTGGACTCCAAGAGAGTCTCCTATCTTCTTGTCAGCTCTCATCAGGTCAGCGCCTTCTAATGCCTGGCAAGACTTAATCTTATCAATGTCCAAGCCTAGCTTCAAAGCCACTCCTTCCCAGCACGAATCCGCGTTCTGATAATTACAATCCCTATTCATAGCCAAGGCAAAGTCGAACCAGGCGCCTATTCCCATGTACTTGTTCACGCAAGCCTCCCTGATATCCTGATTAAGCTCCTGGATGCCATGCATTGAGCAGAGCTCGCTGTTAGTTCCTGCAAGGCAGAAATCATCCCCTCCACCGCCGTAATTAGAGTAAACGACGTATCTTGGATGGAACTCTGCAGCGTCTCCTAAAAGGTCAAAGACAGGCTTTACCAGCTCTTCAGCCTGGTTACCGTAAGGGCAATAGCTCATGACATAGAAGTCTATCTGAGGCTTGTTGTCACCCTTCACGACGCCAATCCCAGCGTAGTGGGCTTCCCTTGCCTCCTCATTCACATAATAAGTCGAACCGACAACCTGGTCAAGAAGCTTGTACTTCCCATCGCCCACCACCTCAAAAGCAGTTACGAGGTCGGGAGATGACTTCCAAGCCTTAGTTTCCTTGACACTAGGCTCAAAGACGTAAGCAGGAATAAAGACGATGCCGTACTCCTCAACAAGAGCCTTTCCCTCTTCTGAGTTAACGTCCACAAGCCTAGGCTTTCCTCCGAGGAACAATTGCTGAGTCACCTGGACAATCCTTGTCGTGTCGCAGGACTCGCAATCCTTGTCATTTAAGATAACGTAGTCCACAGCCACAGGGTCCGAGTAAGTACAAGCCGCGTTGGCCTTCCCAGGATTTACGCAAATACCAACCTTGTCCTGCTCTGCAGTGCAATCAGCGTCTGAAGTGCATACAGGGAGGTTCTCGCACGCAGGGTGCGTCGAGAACTTGCACACCGCCCTTTGGAAGTCAGCAGACGTCCTGCCGCCGTTGTAAGCCAAGTCATTGACATAGATGGTGGGGCTTCCAGTGGCTCCCCTGGCCTGTGTCCGTTGCATCGAATCCCGAAGCAAGCCTGCTCCTTCATCAGACTCAAGGCATGACTTAAGCGTCGCGACGTCCATGCCTGCGTTTTGGCCGCAAGACTCCCAGTTCGTATCGACGTTGGCAGGATCCTGGTTCTGGCATACTATGAAATCCATGTAGGATTCAGGATAATGGCTCTTGGCGCATAACTGGACTATATTACCCTTCACCTCCTTCTCTCCATGAAGGGACTGGAACTCACCAGGAGCAGTCTCACGCACGATGTATTCAAGGTGGAAGTCAATGCCATCGCCCATGCTAGCCATGACAGGCGCAAAGGCATCCACGACCTGGGTACCGTAAGGGCACTGGCTCATGACGTAGAACTCTACCTTGACCTTGTCCCCTTCAAATCCTGAAGAGGATCCTGAGCCCTTGAACAACACGATAAAGATGACGACAAGCACCGCAATCATGATAATCGAGGATATTATCAGATAGTTCTTGCCCGAATCCATAGACTTGCTCTTCGCAGAAGATGCATCGGCCAAGCTCTCCTCATGACGCTTCTTGGCATGATGCTCAGCGTGTTCATGCCCCGAATGGCCGTGGCCAGAAGAATTTTCATTGTGAACCATTTTCTTCGATCTTTTCAAAAGACAACACCTCCGTCAATCACACGCATCATTAAACCCACGAAACATCAAAGCATCCAAGCATCAAAACATCAAAAAAATATCAGACGAGGGAAACAAGCAACAGCCGGCACATTCTGCACATCCCACATATCTCATGTGAAACATCATATGAATAATAAATAACATCTGTGAGCCATCGCTAATATCAAACCGCGACTATCAAACCCCCGTCAAGAAGGATTGTCCTGAAGCATTTAAAAAGTTTGTCTATTTCCAGTACCGTTCAATTGAGGGATGTTCATTCTCGGCTGGGGGTTACCTCAGCCTCGCCCATCTCTGAAGAAAAAACTTCTTTAAATCGCAATGTTAAGAAAAATATTTCCCCTTTCTCCGTCGCTGTTTTAACTTTTATCGTCGGAGATAAATCTCCAATTCTGATTTTGATATCTTCGCTTAACGCTCCAATGCGAAATTAAAATTGTCGCATAACATCGCTGATTAAACGAAATTTTTGAAAAATAAAATAATAAAAACGAAAGATTTATTCTGTTATAATTTGTGCAGGTTGTATTTCGTAAGCTTGCACACTTGGTCTTCCTTGTTCATCGAGTTTCAATAAATATGATTTTTCACCATATTTTAACAATGTTTCATTTGTTCCATTTCCATCTATATCTTTCAACTCGATTTCCAATTGAGATGGTCTTACATATCCTTGTTCTATTTTTTTGTCTGTCGGAATTCTATTAAATGGCTGTTCGCCAGACAAATATGTAAATACACTATATATTCCAAACACTAGCAATCCTGTTGCTACTCCTCCAATAAATGATTGTTCCCTCATTGTAAAATTTGGAAAACATTCTACTTTATAAATCTTTCTTGAAAGTTAATAACTTATTTTTCAAAAACTATGATATCAAAGAATTTTCGAAAGTGGAAATACTCTTCGGAATTTTTTTGCTTCGCAAAAAACCACTTGTAGTTATTCCTCGTCCTCGCTGTTGGCTCGGATTTCTTCACAGCGCGCGATGTTAACCAGGAATATAACTGCTCGTTTCACGGTCCGTTTTAAAAACAGCCTTATCTGAACATCCGCTTCTTCACACCCACCGGGTGAACGGCATGTCTATTTCCAGTCTAGGGCCTGGTCAGGAGAAAGAAGAGAAGAAAGCGAAAAGAAATGAGCAGACACTCATTTCCTTCGCTTCGAAAGATAATACGCCTTGAAGGGGTTGAACTTGAAGCCGCCAGGCTTCCTAGAGAACCCGAACACGAAAAACAACAGGCCGAAGATGCCGAAGGATATCAAAAGCAGAAATCCAAGCATCCTCACAAGCTCCATGAAAGGCGTTCCGAAAAGCAGGGATTGGCGCAGAAGCTCAGAGAATATGATGAAAGGATTGTACTTGATAATGTTCGAAAGCTCAGGCGCAAAGCTCTCCAACGGAACCACGAGGTTCGAGACGAAGAGGAACATAGCACCAATGACCAAAGACGCCATGACGGCCCCCTCCTGGGATGAGAAGATAGACCCTATTATTAGGCCAAGAACCGTAAAGAAAGTAATGGATACAAGAAGCGCCACAAGCACAGAGAACAAGTTGGAAAACAGGCTGAACTTCAGGGAAGTATATGAGAACAGCAGGATTATCAAGGATTGGGCCATCACTATGAGGAGCACTGTCACGAAGTGGGCCAAGGTGAAGGCGTTCTTATGGATGGGAGTCGCAAAGTTCCTGAACAGCGCCCTCGAGTTCTTCTCAAAGATCACGAGCGTGCTTGATATCATGAGGGACGCAAACATCATCATGAGGACAAGTAGGAAGGGAAAAGCAAACTGGAAAGTGGAAGACTCTGCAATGAGAGGCTCGATCCTAGTATCTATCGGGCTCACAATCGTCTCGGCCTTTGTTATGTCAATGGCCTCCAGGGAAGTCCTAGTCGACTTGGCCTCGGCGACAAGCGAATTAGTATAGGATTGCAAGGCTGAAAGCATCTTGTTCATGGAATCAAGCTTGTTATCCACGAGTTCAGATATCTGCCTGTTCCTCTCGATGGAAGTGAAGAAATCAGACAGGTCTTCTTCCAGGTTTGAGAAGTCCTCGATCAACTCCAATAAGTTGTAATACGTCTTGTTCTCCATCTCAAAGAGCGAGGCGTTAATGTCATGAAGCTCTGCCCAAAGCTCATCAGACTCATTCTCATCCAGGGGACCATCTAGGTCATCCAGGGTCTCTTCTGCAAAGGCATAAAGCTCATCTGCCTTCTGGAAATACTCTTCCATAGAGGTGTTGGCGTTCTCAATATCCTTTTCAAAAGATGCAAGGAGAAGGTCCTTGGACTCAAAATCCATGTTCTCAATCTCGAGCTTGATGGCAGCGATCTCGTTCGAGAGGTTCTTCTTGTGATCCGATATCTGAGAGACAGACCTTTCGTGGTCCCGCAAATCCTCTATCGCCGCATCAATCCTAGAAAGCAATACGTTCGTGAGCGACTGGCTGACTTCATTTGACTCGACGTCGATTATCTCAGAGACCGAATCAATCACCTTGTAGACAAGGTTTATCCTCGAATAGTCCACAATGAACCTAAGCTCGGTCGACTTAGCATTCTTGACCTCGAAGTTCTCAGGGAATATGATGCAGGTCTGGATCATTCCCTTCTTGATCTTATCAATGCAGGCAGACTCATTCGTGAACGGATACACGACGAACTCGTTGTCCTCCAAGGCCTTGACAAAGCCCTGAGTCATGTCATTGGGGTTTGGCGCATAGTACCCCACGCTCAAGTCGTAGGTACTCTTCCCGCTGAAGAAGAGGCTGACAATCAGTATTATCACGACAGGCCCTGCCAGGAGGATGAATGCAGAAGACTTGCTTCTCATGAGAAGCATGAAGTTCTTCTTGATGATGCTTAGGAATTTCATTGCATTACCTCTTCTAGGGAATTGTCTCTTTTGCTTCTTTTTTCGCTTTTTTCATGTTACCAAACCATATTTACGTATTTTTCCAACATATTTTCCTATCCGCGATGATGTATTGGATGATTAGGATGCACTTGATGGTGAGGCGTGGCATGCTCGCTTCTCTCATGAACCTGCGTGATCTTCAGGAACAAGTCATCAAGGCCTGGCTTGGCAACGTTGATGTCAATAAGCTCCTCGTCGAGCTTCTCCATGATGTGAAGAATCTCGTGAAGCACGTTCTTAGTGTTCCTCGAAGTGACTATCAATCCGGAAGAAGATATCTTCATGGCAGTCACGTCCTTGCACTTCTTGCGAAGAGCATCAAGTATGTTGTGGTAATGACCAGGATAAGACTGGATCTCGATCTCCTGGGAATCTGCATACTTGGCCTTCAGGCGCGAAGGAGTATCGACGTCAACCAACTGACCCTCTTTAATAATCGCTATCCGAGAGCAGAAAGCCTCCACTTCAGCGAGGTGGTGGCTTGCAAGTATTATCGTGGTGCCCCTCTTGTTGATCTTGCGCACCAAGCTCCAGATGTGGTTTCGAAGAGCAGGGTCAAGGTCAGACGTCGGCTCGTCCAGGAAAAGGATGGCAGGATCATGTATCATGGCGCACGCAATGTCAAGGCGCCTCTGCATGCCACCCGACAGCTTGCCGGCGAGGCTTGACTCAGCCTTCTTCAAGTCCATCAAGGTAAGCAAGATGTTGATATTAGTCTCCAACTCCTTTTGGCCCAATCCATACAAAGCCCCGAAGTAAAGCATGTTCTCCCTTACCTGAAGGTTATCATAAAAAGAAGGGGTCTGGCTCGCGAACCCGAACATGTTCTTGGCAAAAGAGCTCTCATCATAAACTGACACGAAAGGGTCTCGCCTCACCTTCTTGCCCTCATCCAGAAGTCCAAAATGGCGAAACTTTACATCGCCAGACTCTGGCTTGTGAAATCCTATTATCGTCTTCAAAAGAGTAGTCTTGCCGCTCCCGCTGGCTCCTATGACCCCCAGAATCTCTCCCTCCTCAACGTTCAAGGAGATGCTCTTGAGAATGGCCTTTTTTCCAAAGCTCTTGCTAAGGTTCTCTATCTTAAGAATCTCACCCACCATGTTCATCCTTTTAAATTGTTAATATATAAATTTTGCTATCGCCCGGAGGCGCTCTTTAGACAGAGCCTGTCGCGAATCAATACACGTCGCAAACATCCAGCACCATGCTCACGTGGCCGAAGCCGATGGCCAACGGCAAAACCTGGGTCGCCTGAACCTTCTCCTTGTTGTCACACGCGCCAGTATAAGAGATGTCAGTATTCTCTATTGAGAATGAGAAGTTCTTACCGAGCTCCTCCATAGTCGGAGCAAGCATTGCAAACAGCGTACGGTTGGCCACGACACAGCTCGACTCGCCGCCGCAATATATCCTCTTCTGGATAGAGTTCGCACAGTCAGTCACTAGGTCAGTCACAGTATGGTGCGGGCATTCAAGGACGTTCACCTTTGTTACTGTTATCAAGAAGTTTGAAGCAAGCTCCTTGTTGACAAAAGCAGCCTTCGGGCTCCTCTCCGGATTGTTAATCTTGTAGACCATGTAGAGCATGAGGGAAGTCGCGACTATCAAGACGATTATTATAAGGCCCATTATCTCTAGTTGAGCGCGAAGATGCTTGGCACCTCTTGCCCCAACCCTTCCAGAAACATCTCTCCTTTTCATGGTCACCATCACTCATACACCGCCAATTCAAGCAGCGCAAACGAGAAAGTCTGGTCTGAAGGATCATAAACGTTCACAGGGATGAATACAGACTCCCTCGTCGCCCCCGGAATCGAATTGTTGTAAAGGACCCAAGACTCCTTGTCCTTATAGGAATAGATCTCAGTCACGGATATGCTCGAGCGCTTGAGAAGGTCACTATAATAGTTGAAAGCATAGCCGCTCTCAGACCTGCTCTCAGAGATGAAGTCGGAAAGGACCTTGAGCTTCATGCGGTCTATGCAATCAAAATCCCTGGCATCAAGGGTTGAGCACTCAAGCTCGGGCCAGTTCGAGAGCGCGTGGGCGAGCGAAATCATGCGAAGCACACGCTGCTCCCTGATATCCTGCTTGACTGAGCCTTCATGCGCTTTGGAGTAGAACACGAGCCCTAATATGACAATCATTATGATGATGACAACGACGAAGATGGTTTCGGATGACTGCATCTGGGCGCGTCTTGAAACCTCCTTTCTTTCCATCCGCCTTAAACGCATCTTCATCATCTTAACATCCCATACCTCGCACTACACGCGCACTACACATTTTTCACTCAACACATATGCGTCATTTCGCACATATTCATCACGTACATATTCATCACTCAGCGTTCAATAAACAGGGTGGCACGAGGTCTTGGCCAGCAGCCTCGCATTGCATTGCTTAGCCTCTTGTATAGACTCGAAAAGATCCCCGACGTCATCCAAGCTCATGCTCTTGCCAGGATCCTCTGTCTGCGAAGCGATGTCTGAGAGGACGTTTCGCATCTGGCCGTATTCTGCGACGCAATCGCTCTCATACTTCGGGACTTGGAGAAGGGCGTCAATCCTTTCCATGTGAAGCCTTGATATGAGGTTCATCCTCTGGATCGCCTTCTGGAACTGGCAAGAGTATATGGACGCATCTCCTGAGTAGACAGCGCCGAGCAAAAGCTCAGGCGTGAAAAAGAGATAATCACCTTTTGCCTTCTGAAACTTCCTCACACCGCTTCCACCATAAGTGTAAAAGTCAATCTCGCCGTAATAGTCCACGATATCGTTCTTTGGCCTCAGAACGACCAAAAGAAACCTGTCTTCCCGGTTTTTGGAAATAGCGGAAGCAAGCTTCGTAGTCATCACATCACTCATCTCATCCTCAAACGTTGACTGGTTCGAGATGAATATCGTGAAGTCGTAATTATTGTCCTTGAACCCGCCTAATTGGGATGGATCCAAGAATCTCTTTGTCGAGTTCTTAGGGAGGCCGTCAAACAATATTTTCAAGGTTTCCTCTGACTCGTTGCCGACAAACACGTACTCGACATTGTCATTAGTGGCATAGAGAAAAGGCATGACGTGAAAAGGCGCCCTGAAAAGATCAGTCCTCAAAAGGAAATGGTCTCCGTCAAGAATTGACGGAGAGAAAACCGAGATGTAGTTGTACTGGGAGAAAACCTTTGAACCCTCCACAATATATGTCGATACCCCCTCATCACAAAAAAACTCCACCTTTCCACCGACAGGTATTATCTTCTCGCTCTCACGGCTCCCAAGGCTTCCGCGAAACAGGAAGTCTACGTCCTGCTGAAGCTCTGAAGCCTGCTCTGTCTCAGCACCAGAAGCCTGGTTCTTTATGACTGCGAAGAAGAACAAGAGGATTATACCTCCTGCTATCAAGACAAAGAGCCAGTTGAACTGAAGCTCAAACCCCTTTCGGCCTGAAAAAGCCTTTTGTCGGCATAACCTCGGCATAAAAAACCTCTTTTTATCGAAAACATCATAAGCATTCTGGAGGAATTATTAGGGATCATCATGCTTCAAACTGTCACATCAGGATGTCAAATCAGGATGTCACATCATGAAGTTGACGAGACACCTCTCTCAACAACTGTCGTCCTGCCAGTACCTGAAAACTTGAGGTTGAAATATCCGCCCGTCGCATTGACGCACACATACTTCAAACCTTCAGGAATGTCAAGCTTATCAGCAAGCCCCAATGGAGTCGTGAATTCACCCCTTATGAAAATGTTGAACGTCCCATCCTTTGCAGACTCATCCATGATAGCATCACCCGAAGCAGGGTTTGTTATAGTCTTTGTAAAGCAAACCTCCTTTGCATCGCAAGGAGCCGCCATTACCTCGAAATGCACGGATCCGCGATCAGCGTACTCATCTATAAAACGCAGCACGTCAATCCGAAAATCCTGGTTCTTCGCCTCACAACTGGCAGAAAGCATGCTGCCAATGCCCTTGGCCCCAATAACTGCAATTGCGCCTATCACCAGTATCGCAGCCAGGTAGATGAATGCTTGGTTGATCTGCGCGCGTCTGTTCTTGATGCCTGTCCTATTATTCCAATTCAACCAATCCATACCACTCCCTCCATCAAAGCACACCACGCCACCCACCTAAGCCCACTCATAGCTTATCATTCTTTAACATGAGTAAGACTACTTTTTAACTTTTTCCTTACCTTTGGGCTTGGCTGATGAAGCAGAAGATCGACCCGCCGCCAAGTCCTTCAATGCCTGAGAAGCAGATTTATTGCTGCCGGCACCTCCAGTGCCTCCGGATCCTCCCTTAGATAATGCGCCGAGCTTTGAGAAGGTCTCATCCTTCGGCTTCGACTTGGCAGCGGCTGAAGGGACAGACGCCAACGCAGCAGGACCAGAAGCAAAAGACCTTGAAGCTTGGGAAACAGAAGGCCTCTGGACTGGTCTAGCAGCTGATACGCCACGGGTCGCAGGCCCGGAAACAGGCCTTGCCAAACCAGCTCTGCCTGCTTGCGGGCGGAATCCTTGCTGCTTCCTAGCAGCCATCCTTCTCAACAAGTCAGCTCTTGAGCCTGGTCTTGGAGCAGCTGCCATGGGCCTCTGTGCTGCCTGAGAAGGCCTAGCTCCAACGCCAGACCTCGCGCCACCAGCAGTAGCACCCGCCCCAGCTCCAGGAGCACGAACGCCAGGAACCCCAGCCGTACCTCCTGCTCCAGGGAGTCCGGCAATCGCTGGCCTGCCGGCGGCTCTAGTAACACCTGCAGCACCTGCAACGCCCCCTCCTTTCTTCCTAGGAAGATAAGTCCTCCTGTAATACTTGAGGAAAACAGTGCTGATCCAGATGAGAATCAAACCAAGCAGTATCATGAAGATGTTCCAGACGTGATTCTTCCCACCCTCGTCATAGACCGTCGGATCCATGCCACGCTCGTACTCCATCAAGTTAGAAAAGCCATCCTTATCAAGATCCATGCGCGCATCCTTAGGATTATACTTGTCAAGACCATACTTGTCCTCCCAATAATCAGGCATGCCGTCTCCATCACTATCCTTTGTCTTGTCAACAGAGCAAGTCCCGTAATCGCAGAACTCTGACTCGCAATCAAGATCAGACTCACAGGACTGGCCAAGCGCACATAAGTTAGGGCAAGGACCTGCGCAGTCGACGTCTACCTCACCCCCATTCTTTGCGCCATCATCGCACGAAGGCTCAACGCACACTCCAGATAGGCATGAAAGTGATTCGCAGTCTTCGTTTATGTCACAGTTAGCGCCTAGGACGCACTTCTGCTCGCACGTCCCACCACAGTCGACGTCCGTCTCAAAGCCGTTCTTTATCCCATCCTCACATGAGGGCTCCTTGCAGAATCCTGCGTCGCAGAATAACGAACAGCAGTCGCTGTTCGCAACACACTTCTTAGGGGTCTGGCAGCAGGCGCAAAGGCCTCCGCAGTCGACGTCAGACTCAGTCTCGTTCCGGACGCCATCAAAACAGTACTCAGGAAGCGCAGCCCCAAAGCCACACCTGCTAGTATCAAGCGTGCAGTCAGAGTTGCAGAGAAGAGAGCCGCTCGTATATGACTCGAGATCAGCGCAACCCGTCACCCCGCCTGAAAACAAAGACCCATCACAAGCCTCCCCAGCACCAGGGTTAGCCTCGCCATCACCGCAAACAGGAGCAGGCTTCTGGCAAGCAAAGGTATCATAATAACAGTCCGCAGTGCACGTCAAAGGAGAACCGAAAAAGTTATCGAAGTCAGAGCACTTCTTGGTGACAGAACCATCACAACCTTCACCCACATTCAGCACGCCGTCACCACATTCTCCCTCTGTGCCCTGACAATAAGAGGTCACGAACCTGCAAGTAACCGGATCACAAGAGATCTCCCCGCCGGTGAAGGTAGGATCATAAGAGATGCAATCTGAAACATGACCCCAGTTCAGGCCATCACACTGCTCCCCAGGCTCGATGATCCCGTTGCCGCATCCAGGAGTCAAGCTTCCAAAGCAGCTCTTGAAGTCAAAGTTCTTGCAGTTGCTCATGCAGGACAATTCTCCTCCTTCAAAGCCATAAGAGATGCAGGTCTTGCCATTTGTCGCATTCTTGTCACAGACCTCTCCGCCATCAACGCGGCCGTTGCCGCATATCTCCTTCAAGCACATGGAACTGCAACCATCCCCATCCTCTGTGTTGCCGTCATCGCACTCTTCCCCGCCAGTCGCATTCAGGATGCGATCCCCGCAACCATCAGGAGGAACAAACTCCACCGTGAAATTCCTGGCATCCTCCCGGTTATTGTTGACGCAGTCTTCGACCAATATAGAAAAGGTATAATTGCCCTCGCGTGAGATCACTTCGTTGAATATGAAATTTTTCATGCCATCGCCGCACTTCGGATGCTCAGGCATTGAATAATGGGTCTGCAAGCTGACAGTCGTGCTCGGATACCTTATCAGTTTAGCCTCTGACAATATGACATTCTCCTTGTAAGTCACGTTTATTGAGACGCGGTTGCCCTTCACGAGGACAGTCGCAGTAGGCCTTGAGATGTAGCTCGCCGCGATGACTGAGATAGCGAGGATCACTATAAGGAAGAGTGCGAGTGAGACCGCGAGCAGGACCGCACCCCTTCTTTCAGACAATTCTGATCCTGACCCGCTAGGCATCCTCTTCCGCCCTAACTTTTTCTTCCAGCCTAAATTTTCATGAACTCTCATATGAAAACAAAACCTCTTTTTGAAATCCTTCAATCATCCTTATCCTTCAATCATTTGATGACAATGGTAGGCGCTTCAGGAGGATAAATATCATACATCACTCCAAGCAAAGTATTCTTGTAAACATTGCCTGCAAAGTCAACAGCCTCAAAGACAATGTCCCTCACCACCTCTGAACTCGTGGAAGTCGTCGTGGAACCTGCAAGCACAATCGGAACAGTTATATTGAAAACGCCGTCATTCCCTATGCACTCGCCAGATACGCCCCTCTTCAAGCAGTTGTTGATACAGTACTTCTTCTTGATCTTGAGATTCTCGACGCAAAGATAAGACACGTCAGTAGCCGTCCTGCCAAAGACAGGCAAGTTCTTCAAATTGGTGCCGATACCGCTCTCATTCTTTGGACTCAAGAGCTCTATGAAAGGAGCCTCGGCGTCGACCTTTATCTGGGCCTTCTTCACCACCTCCAAATTCTTAGCCCCATCCATGGAGTAATAAAAGAGATTGTAATCACCCGACACGTCCAGCCCATAAGCCTCAAAGTAGCGCTCCTGAGGGTTCCCGCTCGCCTCGTCAGAAGGATAGCAGTCAGGCTCATTCACCGACGAGAGGCAGAAGAAAGACCGGATCATGTCAGCAGGATAATTATCCTGGACATCAAACCTGATCTTAGGAGAGGCAGGATAGAATCCTGAAGCCGAAGGAAGAAGGATGGTCTCTGGATTGGAAAAGTCAGACTCGCAGAAGTAATCCTTGCTGCTGCAGTCAAGGCCCGTCACCGTAGAGCCACTCCACACGACCGGCAAGCCGTCAGCATTACGCCTGCACCTCTCGTTCGTGGCATCCCAGTAGCACTTGCCATAGCTAAGCTCTCCGCCGCTCGGAGTGAACTCGTGAGTTCCACCGACTCTCTTCGTCTTGTTATAAGTATCATACACCGCGTCTACGTATACAGGATGGGCGCTGGCTCCAGTACCTATGCAAGCATCCCTTGTCAAATACTCAGTGCACATGTGCACCTCTGTGCTAGAGCAAGTAGGATTGTTGTCGGCACCCTGATAATAACAATTACCAAATAGGAAGCAAACTGCAGGAGTACACTTAGGGCTGAGCCAATTAGCGTCACTGTCATCACACAACGTGCAGTCCTGAAGCGACGGGCTCACAGGCCTACATACCCCACCAAGCTCAGGATTGAAGTCAAATGATACCCACTCGCAATTCTGGTTCATGTTGCAAGGATCCCAAGGATCAGTACATGCCTCTTCTGACTTGTAATCATAACAGCTTATGACAGAGCCGCAAGACTTGAAAGCAGGGAATATCGACTTGGTCTTGTCAAGATAACAGCCCGACACGAGCTGCCTGTTAGGCTGTTCAATCTTCGGATTGCAATACATGGACTCTCCATCAACATCCACCTTCAAGTCAAGATAGACACTGAACATGCCATAAAGACCATTGCAAAGAGTGCAAGAATCGACAAGCTCACAAGTAGTAGCCCCAGTCCTGTCAGGCCCTGAGCAGTAAAGATTCTTGGACTCGCAATCCTCTATCGCCTGAATGTTATTGTTGCTGTCGCATATGCTTCGCTTGTTGAACATGCAGAACTCAGGGGCTGCATCAGGGGCCCGGTTCATGCAGAACTCAGTCCCGGTCGTAATTCTTGTTATGCTCGAGGAAGCCACGCTGTTGTCATTGTATTGGGCTGTGATGAAGAAGCTGTAAACTGAATTCCCTTCAATAGGAGAGAAAACGAACTCGGACTGCGAGACAGGAAGAGGATTTGTCAAGAGCCTGAAATCAGCCACGTCATTGCAGTTAGTCTCCCCTCTCTTACAATACTTGACAGTATAACTCTGAACTATCGACCTGCAAGCAGGCGACAATGACCAAGTGATAAGGATGCTTTGGGTCGCCTTGGTGTATGTCGCTGCAATGGCAGGCTTTTTGGAACTTTCAGTGCATGAACCCGTGCACTTGCAGTCTAAACACGGACTCCCATCATTGCAAATGTTGCCAAGCTCGCACTGCTCACCCGAGTCGATCCTGCCATTGCCGCAAGTCTCATCCGAGACGCAGTTGCAATCCTCGCAAGCCTCTGCTGAACAGAACCCTATCTGACCCGGATTAAGGAAAGGCTCGCAAGTCTCAAAAGGATAGAACACGTTGCCGTCCCCACAGACCAAGTCAAGCGAGGTGCAGTCCAAGTCTGTCGCCTCAGTGCATCCAGGAGGACAATAACCGTTCTTAGCATTAGCGTCACAGACGCAATCAGGATCATATTCGGAATTTCCAGGATCGGCGCTGCACTCGAGAGGGCAAGCCATGTCTCCGGCCCTGCACTCAGAGGACAACCCGCAAAGACCAGGGTCATCGCCGGCACAGAACTGACAATAGGCAGACAACTCAGAAGGTAATGAGATGTTGTACTCGTGAAGATTGCTTTGAGAGTCACAAAAAGACTTTGCAGCCACGTCGCATCCTGGCGTACACGTGCATTCCAAGTCAACAGCCACACCTGAAATGTCTTGTGAGAGGCTCGGAATGGCATGCGTACCAGTACAGTCACCATCAGAAGCGACGATCGTGACAGGGCCTCCAGGCACGTTGTTGAGAACAAAATTTCCTACAGTCCCAGAAGCATCAGATATTGTACTTATGCTCCCGGCGCTTACAGGGACCCCTCCGAGCCCATAACCATCCTTCCTGACCGTCCCTCGGATGGTATATTGGCTATAGATGTCACACGAGCAGCTCGAACCAGAAGTCAGCAGGGGATCAACGTTAAAATCGTCATAATCTGAGCAAGCGCCTCTTCGCATCACTTCCCCTTCAGGACAGCAGCACCCAGTCTGGCATGCCGGCTGATCCGAACACAAGACATCCTCCCCTGCAATATAGCTGGCAGGCGGACAACCAGACTCCTCAGGCTGGCAGATCCCCTCATAGATGCAGCAACCTGCCATAACAGGCAAGGCAGAGATAGAGACTAGAAAGAACAGCACAAACATCGTTAGCATGAAGCGTAGCATTAAGCCCTTTAGGCCACTGAATCCTACGGACATCCTCATCTAATCATACCACCCTTTTTAAATCTTGAATCGGAAAAACGACTATATAAATCTTGTTGTTTATCCTCCTAAAAGCCGCCTCAAACCCATTGTGCGTCCTCTCTAATTCGAGATCATGGCGCTCCTTGCCACCTGCCACAAGTCATGGTCATTATAGCAGCTTCCAGTGTTTGGAGGTTCGGCATAAGGCTCCTTCACCCAGAAGCAATCTGGCTGAAGCGAGTTGCAGGAAGCAGGGTCATATATTAGGCGGCAGTCTGAATGAGGCTCTGACTCATTGGAATAATAGATGCTGGCAACGCAGTTGTAGCAATCCACATAGTCATCGACACCCTTGTAAGTGCCAAGGCACTGGTCGCTGGACATGCACACATTAAGGGTTATCCAACACCAATCCAGGCAATCAACACCTGTCGCGTCCTCAGCGCAAGGATTTACGCAAGTCACCATGTAGTCATGAGGATCCACAGTCCTCGAAGAATCCGACACGGTCATGTTAAATGACTGGTAATCAAAGAACCCAGACTCATCAATGACCATGACCGACACTGGATGTTCCCCCAAGTCGTTCGCGCTGAAGTATATCGTAAGGTAAGTGCCATTGTCAAATTCGCTTATGACATCATCATTATCGCGCCAGCCAGGAACAGGCCCTTCACCCATGAAGACAAACTTCAAAGGAGTGTCATCTGGATCGACGGCATTCAATAATATTTCGGAGTTAGTCACGACCTGGTCGGGCGGAAGAAGGGAATTAATGTCATAGCTCTTATTCTGGATGAATGAGAGAACAGGCCTCCGGTCCTGAATTGCCGCCCTGAAAAGGAAAGGCTTTCCATTCAATATTGACTTCGAATCCAACACCTCCACCAAGTCATCATAGTTCAAGGGAGCCTCGCAAGAAGTGCAAGGATTCTCAATCTTCTTAAAAGAGAACCCAGGAACCCAGTAAGAAGAAGCCAAGGATTGGAGTTTCATGTCGAAGAAGGGATCCCTCGCATCCTTTGACAGCACGTCGTAAAGGTAGTTATACAAGCGGCCAAACCTGACTTTCAGCACGCTCTGGTACTTCACGATCTTGGAGATGGGCTGGGCATCCTTGAAAGTAATAAGGAAAGGATACTCCACGTAAAGCTGGACATCCTCATCCCGGACACTGACCCGGACTGAGAGGTTGCCATCCTGCTCTATCTGCGCATTGTACTGCTCGCTAAAATCTGACAAGTCGACGCAAAGAGGAACCTTCCTTGCAATGTAATCCTCAAGCTGGCGCTGGATCGTAAGCCCGACAACAGCTCCCTTGCCGAAATTGCGGCAGGAAGAGTCTCCAATAATGGAGCATAGCTTGGGCATCGTGACCTCTCCTATCATGCCGTCGAAATCAGCTCCTGGATGGGCAAAGGCGCAGTTCTCGTCAGAATTGTAAATAGCCGGGAAGTCAGAGAGGTTTATGTCGACGTGCGGGTAATCCGGCGTCGAGTAGACTACCTGAGGGCAAAAAGAGTTCTCTCGCAGGCCATAAGCAACCCTGTAAGCCCGAGAACCTATGTTGTGCTTGAGATAGTGCTCTCCCTCCTGCATGACAGAGATGGGAATACGGCCCCCGTCATAATCATACAGGTTTCCCCCATTAGCCGCGAGCTTCTCAAGCCCTTCAGAGCCGACTCGGAAGATGCAGTCAGTAATCTGGTTCTTGACAAGCCCGGACTCTATCTCGTAGAGTAGCTTCGTGGTAGGATCGGCTTGGTCATGACTAAAAGCGCTCCGCAGGGCAAAGAGCGCAGAGAAAACTATGAGGATTATCATCCCCACTATGACAATGAGGGTTATCTGGCCTTTTTGAAAATATCCTCGTCTGCGCATGAAAAAACAACCTCTGTCAACAACCTCTATAAACAACCTCTATAAACAACCTCTTTTCGACAAATTTAACAAGCGTACTTGGACAAACATCGACTCTAATAGTAGCAGCAGGTTCAACGAAATGACATGCTCACATAGCTCACAGAGTTCAGGTAATCTCCTGAAAGATCCCCTGACACGTAATACTTCTCAAGAGTCGACTTGGTGAACTTAACAGTCCGAAGCATTAAAGTAATAGGAGAAGCGCCGCAGATCGTGTCGTCTGTCGCCTCTAAAAATTCCTCGAAAGAATCCGCGTCTCCTAACTTTATTATCTCGACAGCCCTCATGTCAAGCTCTGAGATCTTATTCCTCAGATCATCCTTGAAAGGAAGGTATCCGAAATTCGGGCCGAAATGCGTGAAGTCAGAGCTCACTATGAAACAGACCTTCTTCCCAGAATCAATTATTGCCTCCTTCAAGTCAATGGCCGCTTTCTTCAAGTCGATGTCTGACGAGACGAGTATGGGAACGATTTTAATCTTCTCCGCCTGCTTCTCAAAGACGTACTGAAGGAAGGGCAGCTGGACTTCCAAGCTGTGCTCAAGCTCGTGCACGGCGTTGTTTATCGGGATAGTGCCTTTCTTTGCAAGCAAATTCGCAAAGTCCTGATCGACGCGAACAAGCCCCAAAGGAGTCTTGAAAGTATCAACAGAAATTCCTGAAACAGCACCGCGATGGTTAGGCGCGAGGATTATGAAGACGTCAGGAAGGCCCGCCTCTGCCAAAGCCTTGTAGCTCCATGCAGCAGCCATGCCACTATACGCGTAGCCTGCGTGAGGAGAAATAACTGCCTTGACAACTGCCTTGACCTCTACACTAGCGCTTGTCTTTGCATGCTTGGGCGCATGCTTGGAAAGATTGGGAAGAACTCCAGGACCATACGCTCCCCCAAAACAAGCCTCGATAGCCTTGACTAGAGCCTTCTCAGACCTCGGATAAAACGACCCGGCATACATCGGTTCCCTCACGGAAAATCACCTCACATCTACTTCCTTAGAAACTCGCTAAACGCATATTTAAAATTATCTGAAAATCCACCCGCCCAAAAGAATTTCACTCCACCCAACACCACTTGGAATTTCACCACGACAAGAGACACTTATCGGCCATCCGCCTTCAAAAACGCCAACAACTTCCACAAGTTCCTCTTCTCGCGATAAGCAGGATTCACCACATCAATCCTCGCACTGTTAGGCGGCAGGATGGTGATGTTGAACTCCTCTGCAATGTGAGAACCTGCCACGCTGAACTTTGAGAGGATGTCAGAGCTTGAGAATCCCTTGTAATAGAAGGAATACACGAGGTTCTTCGGACAGTCGACGCATTCGCACCTCTCATAAGAAGTCCCTATCGACTCTGCGTTGCCCATCCTTGCCGCGTGGAGATACTGGAAGGTCAGGTTCTTCAGGCTTATACCTGGATCAGGGAGTGGTGGGCAGAGCCACTGCAGCCAGGAAGGGAAGTAAGTGCAGAGCTGCTGCTGCAAAGTCGGCTTGAGTCCTGATATCTGGCGGTCGCTGAACACTATGATGCCAGTGCTATTGTCAAGGTAGAGGTTGAGTAGCTTTGAAGAAGCGCTTCCCGAATCGCCACCCTTGGCGCAAGGAATCATGAACCCTGAGGCTGTCATGCATGTCGAGTTCAGGTCGGCTCCAGGGTATGCTAGCCAGAAGCTCTGCTTCATGGCGTACCAGTAATCCCTGCCGAGGTTAGTCTCGTTCTCAGGCAGCTCAAAGTCCTGGTTGAGGCTCGTCGCGAATATTCTCTGGTTGTAAGGCTCTGGCTGATTAGGCTTCAAGTCAAGGACGCACACAGAGTTAATCATCCCAGGATTCTGCTCCTGGATGTAAAGATCCTCTGGATCAGAGCATGACAGGACGAACTCTTCAGTCGGCGAGTTGACGAGCCTTGACAAGGCGATTGCAGCAAGCCTCGTCCTAGAGCTCCAGCTGCCATTAGCGCAGTAATCATCATTCAGGAACTGACCGCTGTCCAGGCACTGAGGCCTGTAGCCGTATCCTATCATCCCATTATCCTTTGGGCTGCCGAGAGGATTGAACAAGCATTGTCCGTCGACAGGGCAGAACCCTCCGAAGCATCCATCAGGAGTGAACCTCTTGGCTCCCTGCAATGCCCACTCTCCTCCTTGGCACTTGTAACTATTGCCAGTCTCATTCACAAAGTAAAACTCATCATACTCTTTCTGCTCGCCAATGCAGCGTCCCTCGAGCGGGTCCCAGCAGGAATCCTCACCGCAACAGGCTTGGGGAGAGAGCTGGACGCTATAGTTCTGCGACTGCATATAGATGAAGAGGTCGTAAGGGAGCTTTGACAGGTGAGGAGACACCAAGGATCCTCGCGCATACTTCCAGTTCCCATCGACATCGCAGAAGTAGTTCCCTCTTTTCGGAAGATAAGTGGTCGTGCACTCAGGATAATAGTTCACCAGATCATAGATCGTGGCTTTTGTCAGATTGGTGAATCCCATGCCATAAGTCGGATAAGTCGTTCCGTTCGCATACTCGAACAGCATTTCGCCCTTCTGCCACCAGGTCATGGCAGTCGCCTCTATGGGAGCCAATCCGCCGAACTGACCGAAAGGACCTATATAGCCAGCCGATTCAAGATTAAAATGGAAGACTTGCTCTAGGAAAGTCGAGAAGGGAACCCCGTTTGCATCAGCCAAAGCCGCAAAGTTCGCCCTGAAATCACCGAACAACATGCCGGCGCGCCTGACGCCATGCTCAAGAGTCGGATTCAGGTTAGCCACGTCATAAGCAGAGAGGAATGTCGCGTTCTCATCATATTCGGCGACTGCCAAGCCGCGTTCGAAAGGATAAGACGTATAATGCGGAGCTTCCAGGTCCTTATCAGTCACGTGGTCGGAATTAGAGCTTGGAACCGCAAAGTAATACTTGTTCTTCGAAGGGATGAAAACCGAGCCGAGAATCTTGCCGTGCTTCATGGAAGAATACCCGACAGGATCGCTGAACGTCCCTGAAACTAATATCCTTATCTTCTTCATTGTCTGATTAGAGCTCAGATAGAACAGATCATAAGACTTGTTGACGGAATTGTAATAAGCCACTGCGTCGTTGATGCTGCTGTAGTACTGCTCTGTACTGACAAACCAAGAAGGAGAATATGTCGCAGGGATGTTCTTGACCGGAGAAGCGAAAGAGCCATCATAATTGACAAGCCTAGCCTTCAGCACACCCCCACTCTTCCACGTGACAAGGTAATTCGTAGGCCCTGCAGCAACAGAAGGGGCAAGCCCTGACCCGAAGTCCACGAGCGAACCGCTCGGAACAGCATCCATCGACAGAGTCGTCGCAACGATAGGCCTCTCGAACAGGTAATTATTGGCTCTCATGCATGAGAGCACGTATCTCTTCGCATCTTGGTTGTAGTCGATCTCTCCAAGGGAAGTCCTGCCGTCTCCCAGCTGGCAAGATCCAGAGATTATCAAGAACCTGGGCTTCTCCACATATCCGTCAGGCCTTACGACGACGCCGAAGACACCGCTCGCATTCTCGTTCCAAACGACAAGGAAGACGTCCTTGTCAGGATTATAAGCCACCTTCAAGGTTGAAGGCTTGCTTGCGGGCGTCGCTACCTTCTTGCTCCTGATAAGATAGCTTCCATCGCCCTTCAATAAGGTAACGAAGACCTCCATGCCATTGCCAGCATAGTTGCCAAGCCACGAAGTAAGCAACACGTCGCTCTTGTTGCTGAAAGCGACATCCAAACCAAGCCTTGATAGGATGTCAAGGTTTCCCATATCCTTGTCAACACCCAAATACTGGTTGTTGGGAGCGCTTATGAATAAATTCATGTTCATCATATGAAGATCAAGGTAATCTGCATTCTCTCCTGCCAGAAGGATATTCTCGTCAGGAAACTCGTAGCCCTTCTTGTTGTAGCGCCACATATCACCCTTGCACCCATAATAATCTCCCTCACCGATCCAGACGCTCATAGATGCAGGATTATAAGGATTGAGGAAATGATTATTCTGCTGGAATTCTGTGTCAAAGCAAACCCCTATGGAACGAGGGCCAGGATCGCTGTAATACTCCTCAGCTTGCTTGTCACCATGCAAGAACCCATCCTCCTCACCGCAGCAAAGACCCCTTTCTCCACCAGTCCAAAAAAAGCCGGCCTTCCTGCACCCGACCTCGTCATCGTCCAGACTAAACACCCACTCCCCTCGGGAGTTGCAATACATCCTCTCATAAGATCCATAATGCTGAGAGCCATCCTCCCAAGTGTCGCCGTAATGAGATGTGATGGCCGTGCCGGTACCGACAATCTTTGCTCCTCGCGGATCAAGATCTCCAGGAATGTCTCCGCAGCCTTTCTCGCCGCAGCAGATAGCGACATAGGCATTGCTCTCTCCCTTGATAGCCGGAGCCACTGTCTCGTCGACAGCGCACAGGTAGCTGTGATTGACCACAGTACCAAGGATATCGTTTGAAGTTTTCGGCCTGGCCGCGATGAAATCCAAATTCCTGAACATCTCTGCAAAGCCGAACATAGGCTTGCCGCTCTTCTTCGGGAAGCAAGCGCCGGCAATCCTCTCCATCAAGCTCCCGAAAGGACCGACGTAGAAATTATTGCTCTCCACTGAGACAGGGACAATCCCAGGACAAGGGATAATAGTAACCTTAGAAACTGTCTGGTCGGGTAGGAGCCAAGGAAAGGATAAGGAACTCGGGCATCGCGCAGTCGTCGCACTAGCAGCGATCGGCGGGTTCTGCTCGTCAAAAGGAAGGTTCTTGTCAGCATAAGGAGCATCGAGGAGATAAGCATGACCCCAAGAATCCTCGACAGGGATTTCAGAAGGCTCATAATAACCCCTGGTGCAGAAGAAATATCCCTCGCCGTATTCCAATGCATTCTTCCTCTTATGAGTGCCAGGAGACCTGCAAGGACCGCCAGTGCCCGGAACAGGATTGGATATGGCATGATAAGTGCCTGCAGGGCAAAGATAGTCAAGGCTGAAATCCGGCCCTTGCGCTCCTCCCTCAGGAGGAGGCTGCTGGCTTGTTGGCAAGACAGAGTCAGGATTATTCGGACACAGTTCTGAAGGATCCACCGCCCCCACCACGTCAGGGACACAACCCGCCGCATCTGGATTAGAGCAGCCAACCCTGTTCTTCAACACCTCAGTGATCTGATGTTCATCAACACAAGCGATGAGCGGTCTTCCCACACCAGTATTGACGATCGGATAGGGGAAGTTCGCGTCTTCCGGAAGATAGAACACCTCTCCGAGCTGGGATTCGTCGTTAGAGTCGTGCCAATGATCCCCGTCGCAGAGCGCAGTCGCCTGGCAATTCAGCTCGCCAGACTCGCGAAGCTTCCCATCACCGCAGCAACCCCAAACCGGATCATAATCCGCGCCTTCTCCTGCAG
>JAFGBP010000081.1 GCA_016933095.1 Candidatus Woesearchaeota archaeon
AACGACGCAAGAGTCGAATGATTCAAAGCCAAAACACCGCTCTGATTAACAAGATCACTGGAATTAAAAGACCAAACAGAATCAACACCAATATCATCAGTACCACAATAAAGCATGCCACTAGCATCAGTCTTCAAATCGCAGGATGGAAGATTAGGAAGAGTAAGATTCAAGATGCTGGCATTGCCAGAAACTGTCAACAAGTAATTCGGAGTCGCATTACCAATACCAACACTGCCTGACAGATAAAAGAGGTCAGCAGAAGTATTGGACCAGAAAGAACCCACTATGCCACCAATGTCACTCAGGCAATAGCCAGAATTCTCATCGCAAACGCCAGATGAGGCATTCAGAAATCCAGAAACATGGAGGAGAGTGCCATTCTGGAACACCATAGAACTATTGAGCTGAGTAGAATTGCCAATCAAAGCCAAATAGCCAGCAGAACCAGCAATCGAAGCATTACCACCACTCGTAGCATTACCAGCATCATCAGTACCACAATAAAGCATGCCACTAGCATCAGTCTTCACATCACACGATGGCAGGTTGGGGAACGTCGCGTTATCAAGGCTTGCGTTTGCAAAAGAGGCGAACGACTCTGCGATGTTTCCAAGGGGGGACATGAAAGCGATCCTCTCATTGCCGTCGAAGTCGAGGTCTTCTCCTCCGATCTGATAGTCCTTGTAGTAGGTCGTTCCATAGGTCAGGTTTAGGGATTGGTTGAGAACGACGTTCCAGGAACCATTGACAATTGCGCCTGAGAAGGTGTGGTTGTAGAGTGGGGATCCGCCGGAAGCTGCCACATATATCAGTACGGTCAGGTCTGCTCCGTTGATGAGCTCACCTGAAGATATGTTCTTGACCTGCGACCCTTGGTCGCTAAGGATAACTGGCGATGCCGCAAGAGCGAACTGGGACAACAGCCCCAATATCGCAAGAACTAATATTATTTTAACCTCTACAAATCTCATTTCATCAATCCCCCGAATGATAAAACCCTTTTAAAAATCTCGAACACGGAAGCCTTTATAAAGGTTTCTAATCCTGCAACCCTGCTCTGATGACAACTAATAGGGCAGTATCATGACAACACTTATAAACGAGACAATAGAACCAAGAGAAAACATAAGAACCCACTTGCGAGGGTGCCGGCTAGGGAAATCCTAGGGATTTCAGAGCCGCACCAGCTCTGCAAAAAACAAGTTTTGCGAGGGTGCCGGAGCCTGGAAAACGGGCAGGACTTAAGACGCATGTCTTAAGCACGGGAGAAATCCTGTGGCTTAGACAAGACCTAGGGTCTTGGCAGGACAAGACGCTAGTCTTGGAGTAGTGCCTACGAGGGTTCAAATCCCTTCCCTCGCATCAGAGATGCGAGGAAGGTCAAGAAACCGCAAGGTTTCTACTACCTTCCCTCGCAGTGAAACGAAGAGGGAAGGTTCAGAAATGCGCAGCATTTTTGTTATCTTCCCTCGCATCGAACGAAGTGAGATGCGTGGAAGGCTAAGAAATTCATCAGAATTTCTATCTGCCTTCCCTCGCACTATTCTTCTATTTTTCTGTCTTACAGGCCGCGTTGAAAGTCTCGCGTGCGCGGCGCTCATCGCGCATTAGAAAGAATCATTTGCCGAGTCTAGAGTACCCTTGTAGGTTTCTTGAAGGAGCGCTGATGCGCACTCTTTCAACGCACCCGATATCTTACAAAAAGGTTTTTATAGAATAGCAGACTACCAAAGCCATCTTCCACGCTTGGAAGCCAAAGGTTAGCGTGAGACATCATGTCGAATATTGTCAGCAGAGAACTCCAATCAAGAATATTCAGCCTTGAAGAGATGAGCATGTTCTGGGATTTAAGGCTTCAGACCGGATCAGCAAAAATCTGGTTTGAGAATCTTAAATGGGAGTTCCAAAAGTACATCCATCTAGAAAATACTGAGGAAGCAGTCCCCCACCAATTTCATCGCGTTTTCAAGAATTCACACCAGTTGGTAGAAGAATACCTTCGAAACCAGTACTGTACGGCAACCCCTGTGAAAAACTTTTGCTTTCAAATAAGTTTCGAGCGTAAAGAAAAAGAAGAAAATTCAAAGAAGTCTGGGAAAAATCCGGAAGAAATTCCAAAAAATTCTGGGATAAACCCTTGCCAGTCTCTGCTCGCCGTGATAAACATAACTAAGAAGAATAAAGAAACGATGAATGGAGAAGAGCTTGTATCCGAAGGGTTCCATTTTGCAAAAGGGTACCTTCCAGAATTAGAGAAGAAATATGGGATAGAAGCACCATTGTTCCGGTTGCGAGCCGTGTACCGGGCGGAAGAAGGAAGGATCACAGGTTACGAGTTCCACTCATATTATACCGCCAAGAAAGATTCAGCAAGATATACTGATGAAGTCCAGAACATCGTAAAGAAAGTCCAGCCCCCTAAGATACATATCATCCCAAACTCTTGATTGGGAAACTCACAAAGCCACATCTTCTTTCCACCCAGAAGTTATCTCATATAAATTCTCATAAAAAACCAATAGCTTTATATTAAGGGTCTTCTCTAAGAGGCCGGCACGCCACCAGAGGCATCGAGATGAATACTGCGACAAGACTGAAGGAGATGGAGAATCTTGGATTAGAGACCATCCTGGAAAATCTTCCCAGGCTAAGCCTTACATCAATTAAGGAGCTGGCTATGAAAGCACAGCAGGATCAGTTCGAGCAGATTCGCAAAGTCATCATGGCGCATTATAAGAATCACCACGTCCCCGGAGGGGTCGAAGCCCAGGTCAAGCTTGAAAAGGACTTAGGAGAAAAATATCAGGAGATGAATGCTAACATCGACGCATTTATGCACTTCAAGCCTCTGTTCGAGACCATAATACCTCCGGAAGGAGGAATGAGTGCCGAAACTGAGATGAAGATATATGATCTGATTGTTAAATCAAGGATCAGACACAAGATGGCAAAAGCACATGACAAGACTTCCATTCTCCTGCCGCATCTGCTAGGTGAAGCATATGGAGAGTATTTAAATGGCAAACAATCCCATAAGAACAAGTCATTCTCCGAAGTCAACCGTGAGATTGACGATCTGATAAACATCTACGGCCACAAACCAGCGTACATAATAGTACTAAATTATGATCAGCCCAAGCATCAGATTCACATCCACGAAGGATACTTCTCCAATGGACAAATCCAGAGAGAACGAGGAGAAGTCACATATCTAACTGAGAGGATGTGTATTGGAAAATTCCTTCTGGACCCCGCATTCTTTCTGGAGATCATGGACATCTCTTATGAGGACAGCGCCCTCCTTATCTCAGCAGAGACCAGGATTATAGGCACGAATGCAGAGATGAAGTTTAACGTCGACGTGCCTCACGCAATGGGAAGCCTCAACCAGATAACAGGCATCCATGGCGGCGGGAGCAACAGGCAACGCGCCTCCCTCTTCGGCTCTAAGACCATGCCTGGAACAGTGATATACAGCCTAAGCGAGACAGGGATAATAAGGCGTTTCTACATGGGAGAACTCACAAGGTCTACCCATCAGAAAGAAGTTGATTGGCTGATGGAGAAACAAAGGCTGTAGGCCGCAAACCAGCCTGGCATGACGCTTCATCTGCCGAACCCGTTGTTTCCGCAACACATTTAAATAAGACCTTCCATTTCTTGAACTTATGAGCGATGAAAACATAAACGAGATCAAGAACCCAAAGGAGCAGGAGCTCGTCATAAAGACCAAGAGCGTCTTGATCAGTAGGCACAAGCGAGAGAGTCCAGACGATGACTACAAGACTGCCATTCTTAGGTTCTTCAGCGTGAACAACCCTCACATGCAAGAGGTATTCCCTGACAAGGTAATAATCTACACGAACACAGAGAAGATAAGGATCATGGGTTTCAACGTCTCATACTATCTTGAGGGAAACGACATCGTCATCAATGACCTTGAAGAGCTTAAGATCAAGCATGAGGATACAAAGCTGTTCGTGACTGGCAAGCAGGTGTTTGTCGAAAGGAGAAAGTAAACGCGGGTCAACGCGGATCAGTTCGCTCTCATCTTCATTTTCTTATCTTGAGACGTAGCATCTTGTTCTTGACCTTTACGTATTCCAGATGGTAAGTCTTGACGAGCTTGCGTAGCTTCTCGACGTATTTCTTCTTCTCATCAGAAAACTCTTCTTTCAGGAGAGCCCAATAGTCCTCAAGCTCTTCCTTGTGCTGCTCGACGAACCTTTTCCATTCCTCGTCGTGCTTCTTCTTTTCGAGCTCATGAATGTCCTGCCTATGCCTCAGCGTGAGGAAATTGTTGTATTCCTCCTTGTACTTGGCCAGTAGGGCGTCGAGCTTCTTCGAGTACTCCGCCCGCTCTGCCGGGATGTTCTCCCGGTCCTTTAGGATGTCCTTTGAGAATGACTCGTCAAGCTTCTCTTTCTCTTGAGAGAACCAGGTATCCAAAGCCTCCTCGTCCTCAAAGGCCATCATGAATGGGAAAAGCGGCATGATCATCCCTTGTTTTCCAGCATATTTAAATATTACTAAGGGGACCATTATTCCAAGGCCGCGCATACTGCGCAAAGTGGCCTTGGAATAAGATGAAGCAAGCCATACTTATTAGGAATGACCTGAAGCTCCCGAAAGGGAAGATGGCGGCGCAGGCAGCCCATGCCAGCGTAGAGGCGGTGCTCCGGAGCGACCACGAGAAGGTGGGCGATTGGAGGCGTGAAGGCATGGCCAAGGTAGTCCTAAAAGTGGATGACGAGAAGAGCCTGTACAAGCATCTTCAGGAGGCCAAGGATTTCGGGATGACAACGAGCGCCATCACAGACGCCGGCAAGACCGTCGTCGCCCCAGGGACTGTGACGTGCGGAGCCATAGGCCCTGACCGCGACGAAGAGGTCGACAAGGTCATCTCAAAGCTGAAACTGATGTAGCAGTACATCGCACATCTTGTTGGAGCGCGCTACGCCCGCCCATTGATAGCATTCTTTGACTGATTCTGGTTCACCACGCATTTACCTGTCGATGACGCTAGGCGGCCTTTCTGGACGCATCCCTGGTTTCTGGGCAAAAATTTAAAAAGCCCCTTAGGTTTTATTCTTCAGAATGGACAGCGAAGAGCGCATCATGCACGAGCGGATAGAGAAAGGGAAGAGGCTTGCGGAAGCAGGACTTGACCTATACCCCTTCGGGTTTGACAAGAACGCGTCAAGCGCGGAGATCAAGAAGGTGTATGAGAAGCTGCCTAAGGAAGGCAGGGACAACATGAAGAACGCCGTCAAGGCCGCTGGCAGGATAATGACTGTGAGGGTCATGGGAAAGGCTGGCTTCTGCACCATCCAGGACGAGGAGGGAAAGCTCCAGCTCTACTTCACGCGGGACAACGTCGGCGAGGAGAAGTACAAGATATTCAAGAAGCTTGACATCGGCGATTTCATAGGAGTCGAGGGGAGCGTCTTCCGCACAAAGATGGGCGAGATAACAGTAGATGTCAAGTCTTTCGATATGCTCTCAAAGTCTCTTCGCACGCTTCCTGAGAAGTTCCACGGCCTCAAGGACCCTGAGACCAGGCATCGCAAGCGATACCTTGACCTGATAGCCAATCCTGACGTCAAGAAGACATTTGTCCAGAGGACAAAGGCGATCCGCGAGATCAGGAGTTATTTGAACGAGCAAGGATACTTGGAAGTAGAGGTTCCAGTGCTCCAGCCCCAGTACGGCGGCGCTGCTGCAAGGCCTTTTATCACAAAGCACAACGCGCTTGACATGAATCTATATCTTAAGATCAGCCCGGAACTCTACCTGAAGAGGCTTCTCATCGGAGGATTTGAGAAGGTGTATGATATCAGCAAGAATTTCAGGAACGAGGGCATCGACTTCGACCACAACCCTGAGTTCACGATGCTTGAATGGTACGAGGCTTACGCAGACTACCATAAGATGATGGACATGTGCGAGGAGATGATAAAACGCATAGCCATGAAGGTATTCGGCAAGCAGAAGTTCACGTTCAAGGATATGGAGATAGACCTCTCTGGCCAGTGGGAGAGGCTGCCCATGACAGAGGCGCTCAAGAAGATAGTAAATGTGGACGTGGATTCCATGAGCGACGAGGACCTGCTCAGCTTTGCAAAGCAGCACAAGTTTGACTCTCCTGAGAGGACAAGAGGGCACCTGATCAACTTCCTCTTCGAGGCGCTAGTCGAGGACAACCTCGTCCAGCCAATATTCATCACTGATTATCCTGTGGAGGTATCACCCCTGACAAAGAGGCACCGTTCAAAGCCTGGTTTTGTCGAGAGGGCAGAGCTCTTCATAGCCAAGTCAGAGTTCGCGAACATGTACTCTGAGCTGAACGATCCTCTGGAGCAGAGGAAGAGGCTTGAAGAGCAGGAGAAGCAGCGCGCTCACGACGAGGAGAACAATTATCCGATGGATGAGGACTTCTGCGAGGCGCTGGAGTACGGAATGCCTCCAGCTGGCGGGATAGGCGTCGGAATCGATAGGCTTATAATGTTGCTTTCAGAGAACCCTAGCATAAGGGAAGTGATACTGTTCCCGACTTTGAGGAGTGAGAACAAATGAACTCAGAAGATTGTGACCGGCTTAAGGGAAGGATAATCATAGGCTTGACAGAGAAGATAGTAGTCAAGGGTGAGAAAGAGGACCGTGAACTGATCGCAAGAATCGACAGCGGCGCTACAAAGAGCAGCATCGACCTGACGCTCGCATCCAAGATCGGGCTTGGCCCGGTCGTCGACTCGAAGCTTGTGAAGAGCGCGCACGGCG
>JAFGBP010000082.1 GCA_016933095.1 Candidatus Woesearchaeota archaeon
ATTTGTCTCATTTTCGCATTAGTTAGGTATTATTAAGAATTGTTAGTTTTTTTCTTAATAATATTTACTATAAATAACAAAACCTAGCAATACATGACAAGATTTATATATTAGTAAAAAATAACTAAGTCCAATGGAAAAAAAATACAATCTGCTAGAACTCCTCAAAGAAAACCAAGAAGGAGACCCAGACTATGTAGAAAGCTGTCTCATGAGCCTAACATCACTAGAAAGAAAAATAGTCTTCATACTGCAGCAAGCAAACGAGCCAATCAAAGTATCAGAAATAAGAAACAAGATGATAGAAGCAGAAATCAACAATATGAGCAAAAACTCGGAGAAAGCAAAGAAAGTAGAGAAGATCAAAAAACAAATCTCAGGAAGACATAAGATGTTAGCAGAAGTGGACAAGATACTAGATGCCCAATTGCCTAGCTTCAAAACAATAGAAACAACACTTGAACAAATGCAAAAAGACAACATAGTCATAGCAAAAACAACAGGATCAGAACTATCAAAAAACTACTGGTTCATCCACCCACAAATAAGATCACAGATGATCAAAGCAAACAAGAATCTCAAAAGAGAACAAAACGAAAGGCTATTCGGGAAACAATTCGCAAAACTCATCCCAGTATGATTACTAATATTACCAAAATAATTACTAAAAAACAAGATGAAGACAATGGACAAAAACAACCCTTATAATGCTAAAACGGGAAGAAAAAGACTAAGGCTATTAATTTCAGAGTTCATAATATTATCTAATTATCTGATTTTCCGCAAGGAGGTTGCATAATGGAGATAGTAACACTAGACGGATACAAGCCGATGCATTCAGGAGAAGAATACCTTGGCGTGATAAGAGCAGCGAAAGCATCTAACCCGACGCCTTTCCAGTCAGGATACCGCGTGAAGACTGGCGCAATGACCGCGAGCGGGAAGATCGTGAGCGGCGGAAACTATGAGTATGGCTTGACAAGAGCCAACCATGGGGAGCAGTCAGTGCTCGTCGGCGCCCAGAACCAGTACCCTGGAGACCTGGTTACCATCATGGGGTTTTCAGCAGACGAGTTCTCAGGCAGGGTGCCGAGGCATTGCGGTAACTGTCGGGACAACATAATCGCTGCTGCGCATCCTGACATGGAGACGATAGCCGGAACATTGGAAAAAGTGCTGGTACTTCCTTTCAAGCAGACCTACACGAGAGAAGACGAAGACTTTGAGAGGACTTACGCGCTTAATGCAGACGAGCTTGAGATGACAAGTAAATTGTCAGATTACGTTAACCTGACATCGAACCCGTACTCGACCCAAGAGGACGCTGGTGAACGGGTGTACGCGGCTGGGATCGCATTCGGAGGATCAGAGTGGATTCACGGACTCTTCCTGCCGGACGTAGCGTACTGGGCGGCGAACCCCATACAGGCTGCAACCATAAAATGGCAAGGAGCAGTGCGTGACAAAAGAGACCAGAACATAGAGACGCTTGTTGTGGTCTTAGGGCCCAAAGCAAGCGTGCCATATGTTGACAGGCAGCACTTCATGGAATTCCTGGACTTGTACGCTAAGACGAATAACGTGCCTGTGCTACTCGCAAGACAAAAGCCTGTTGGAGAACCCGGCTGGGACTATTTCAAGACGACAAGCCAGGAGTGGCTGCCATACCCATTCACTCCAAGCGTGCTCATGAATGATCAGGAACTGGCTGCAGAAAGGGAGATAAGGCAAAAGCAGCTTGGAATATTCTACACGCCGGACCCGGACCCGAACTTGCAGGAGCAGTGAAGCCAGCGCAACTTGTGTTCCTGCTCTCGTCGAGAGCGGAATGTGACGGGTTGTTGCCTTTGCAGTTTTGAGTATTGGGTGCCAGTCTCTTTATAAATATTTCTTAATGTGACTATTTTAAAGTAAGTACTTATTTAGATTGGTTCGCTGGGTTCATATTTCCCTCGTCACTTCTTATTGGATGCTGTTCCCTTCCGATGAGAAAAACGAAACATTTATAAGTGAACATCTTTCCTTTCTGTGATATGACCGCGTACGCGGTTGAAACAAGGATCAACAATAAACTAAACCGCGAAGAGGCAATGCCTCCAGCGCAAAGGGCAACTGCCCTAAGGAAAGAAAAAGCGATTATCAGTAAAGATTCAAACTCTTTTCGCGATCATTCGACTTTTTCTTGGCTCGCAGGATCATCCGCGGGTTTTTAGCAATGCAAGACCATAAGACGCTCATAGAAAGAGAGGAGCCGGAGGCTGTAAATCGGCCAAGGCTTCCGCAGCGCAGGTTCAAAAGCTAGCTTGTTTGCGTTGATTACTAGACAACAGAGGAAAATAAGATGAAATTTGATAGATTAGGACTATGTCCAGAAATACTGAAAGCAATACCCTTTGAGGCCCCGACGGAGATTCAGGAGAAATCCATACCACCGATACTGGAGATGAAGGACGTGATCGCAGGATCCGCAACAGGATCAGGAAAGACACTCGCATTTGCGTCAGGAATAATCCAGAATGCCAACAGGGGAAGCGGAGTGCAGGCGCTAGTATTAGTGCCTACAAGGGAGCTCGCCCAGCAGGTCGCTGAGGAGTTCAACGAGTTCTCAAAGTACAAGCCGCTCAAAGTGGCTTGTGTATACGGCGGAGTAGGGCTCGGACCGCAGGTAGAGGACTTGAAGACCGCAGAAGCAGTAGTCGGGACCCCGGGAAGGGTGCTTGACCTGCTCGAGAGGAACGCATTCAGGCTGAACCTCGTGAAGTTCCTCGTCTTAGACGAGGCTGACAGGATGCTCGACATGGGATTCATATACGACGTCAGGAAGATAATGAGGCAGTGCCCTAACTCACGGCAGACAATGCTCTTCTCCGCCACGATCACGAGGCAGATATCAGACTTGGCACAAGACTTCATGCAAAGGCCTGTTGAGGTGTCAGTGCAGAACTTCGTCGACCCATCAAAACTGAAACAGGTGTATTACGACGTCATAGATGACAAGCTGAAGTTCTCTCTCCTGCTTCACTTCCTGAAGAACGAGCGCGGAGGGCTTGCAATGGTGTTCTGCAATACCCAACACACCACTGACTTCGTCGCAAGGCAGCTCCAGAAGAATGGGATAGATGCACTCGCAATCCATGGTGGATTCACCCAGGCCAGGCGAAACCAGGTCATGGAGAAGTTCCACAGCAATCAGTTCCATGTATTGGTATGCACAGATGTCGCTGCAAGAGGCCTTGACATCCAGGGCATAAGCCACGTTTACAACTATGACATCCCTAACGATTCCAAGAACTATGTGCACCGCATTGGAAGGACAGCCAGGGCTGGAAAGGAAGGGCTTGCCATCAGCATCATCGGACAACGAGACCACGAGGCTTTCAGCGCCGTCATGAGAATAAGTGATTCACGCATCCAGAGGACTGACCTGCCCGAGTTTGAGAGGGTAAGGTTTCATCATGCCCAGCCGGCCGGCGGAAGTTTTGGCAGGGGCGATGGTGACAGGCGCCAAGGCGGCGGACGAGGTTTCGGAAGAAGAGGATCAGGATTTCACCGAGGCAATAGAGATGGCAGAAGCCAGGGTCACAAGGGTTCAGGAAGCTCAAGAGAAGCCTCAGGAGAAGGAAGACCTGACCGGTTTCGAGGAAGAGGCCAAGGCCAGAGAAGGCTTCACGAGGGCAGATCTCACAGCGCGCATCAGGAAAGTCACGGCAGACATCCTTCCAGAGCGGCAGACTATCAGAGCCACCGCTATCAGGGGCCTCGAAGAAGGTGAATTGAGAAGGCGAAATCTCTCTGAATAGTTCATATTCTTCAATATTCTCAAAAATTTTTTAAACTTCTATTCCCAGATTGACTAAATGGCAAGAAAGCAGCCTAAATTCTCCAGAACGAGGATAAAAGCCAAGGCCACAATCCTAAGCGTCAAGACCAAAGCAAAGGCAAGAGCCAATGCCAGAGCGCTCAAGGAAGAGAAGCTGAAAAGCTTGAACTCAAAGCTTGAAATCCTCTACGGCCCTGCAGGGGCGCGAGAGGCAATGGGCGGGATTGAGCGCGAAATACGCACGTTCCTTAGGCAAAAGCCCCCAAAGCTCAGGAAGAGAGATGCGTCATTCCGTGTGATGGACCGTTTCACAGAGAAAGACGCCATACTCATAACGTATCCTGATATGATACGCGAGGGAAAAAGAGATACGCTAGAGTCCCTCAAGAAGTTCTGTGACCACAACCTTAAGGGTGTCATAAGCACGATCCATGTCCTGCCATTCTTCCCTTACTCTTCTGACAGGGGATTCTCTGTCAAGAACTATTCGATAGTCAAGCAGAGCTTTGGCACTTGGAGTGACGTGGAGGACTTGGGAGAGAACTTTAACCTTATGATTGATGGCGTGTTTAATCACATATCAGTCCAGAGCGGATGGTTCAAGAGGTTCCTGAAAGGCGAGGAGCGCTACGCGAACTATTTCATTTCTTTCCCGTCAAGGAACAGCCTAACTAGGGAGCAGCTGAAGAAGATAGTGCGGCCGAGGACTAATGATCTGCTGACAGAGTTCAGCAGGCTCGGAAAGAAGACTTATGTATGGACTACGTTCGGCAAAGACCAGGCAGACCTCAACTTCAAGGAGCCGCAAGTCCTGTTGGAAGTCGTCAATGTCCTCCTGCAGTACGTGCACCACGGCGCCAGCATGATACGGCTGGATGCTATTAACTACCTCTGGAAAGAGCCGGGGACTACGTGCAACCACCTGCGCCAGACACATCTTATGATACAAGTGCTGAGGGATGTCCTTGACCTAGTCTCTCCGAGCGTCGCCATTATCACCGAGACAAACGTGCCTTATGCAAAGAACATAAGCTACTTCGGGAAGAAGGTCAGGGAAGCCCAGATGGTGTACAACTTCACCCTTCCCCCGCTCGTCCTTCACACGATATACAGCGGAAGCTGCAAGTACTTGAGCAAGTGGGCCGCGAGGCTCAAGTATCCGAAAGGCTGCACGTACTTCAACTTCCTCGCAAGCCACGACGGGATCGGGCTTACGCCTGCTACCAGGATTCTTCCCAAAGACCAGATAGACTTCCTAATCGCCGAGGCAAGGAAGCACGGAAGCCTAGTGCAGAAGAAGACTGTGGGTTTGGGCCGAGAAGTGCCTTACGAGCTCAACATTACTTGGTGGAATGCCGTCAACAGGAAGAGAACGCCATTTCAGGTCGTCCGATACTTGGCCTCAAGAGCTATTGCCTTGTCACTGCAGGGAGTGCCCGGCATATATTTCCACAGCCTATTCGGAACCCAGAACGACCTAGAGCTTTTTGAGAAGACCAGAGTCAACAGGGACATCAATAGGAAGAACTTCCACTACAAGGACTTGAAGAGGATATTGGAATCTGACAGCATGCCAAAGATGATATTCACGAAGTACAAGAAGCTCCTTCGAATACGTGCACAGGAAAAGGCATTCCACCCATTCGCCCCCCAGAAGATACTCGCCCCGAACGACCAGATTTTCTCAGTCCTCCGGACTTCCATGGATGGAAGGGAGAAGGTGCTCGCGCTGATTAACATCACGGATAAGGAGCAGGACTATCTTGTGAAGTGCGACGAACTAGGACTTAATTCCAGGAACCTGCATAACATCATAAAGGACATTCCGCTCACCCATCCAAGGATATTCCCTCATTCTTTTACCATGATGCTCAAGCCCTACGAGGTCGTGTGGATCAAGTCAAAGGCATGATTAGCATGGTCATGACTGGGGTGGTCATGATCTGTATGGCTTATTCCTGTTTATCTTTTTTATCTTGAATGTTTTTTTCGAATGTTTTTCTTCTTTTTTCTTCTTTTTTTTCTTAAAGGATAGATTTTTAAACACCCTCCTAGCCTTCAGATTGCATGGGTCGCGAAATAAGGCGAAATGGGAACCATCACCTGCTGGAAGGCTCAGTGCTGAAATCCATCATTAAGATATCCGTCCCGGTCATATTTGCCAACATCCTCCAAACCATCTACCAATTGATAGACACTTTTTGGGTGGGCCGGCTCGGAGAAGCAGCAGTCGCCGCAGTCTCTCTGAGCTTTCCAATACTCTTCTTCATTATCTCGTTCGCTACAGGATTCACGACTGCAGGATCAATCCTCGTCGCGCAGTACAACGGCAAAGGTGATAAGAAGGACGTGTCCTTGTCAGCTGGCCAGACACTCTCGCTCGTAACCCTGATTTCATTGGCCGTCACGATCATCGGATACTTCTTGTCAGGCCCCATACTGTCCATACTTACGAACGACCCTGCTGTGCTCTTGCCTGCAACCTCCTACCTGCAAATATCATTCATCGGAGTCGTAGCCATGTTCCTCTACATGGTGTTCCAGTCATCCCTGAGAGGAGTGGGTGAGGTCAAGTTCCCGATGATAGTAATATTCTCAACGGTTATACTTAACTTCTTCCTTGACCCTGTGTTCATGTTCGGATGGAAGTTCATACCCGCGATGGGAGTTTCAGGAGTTGCCTGGGCGACATTTGTCACGACCTCATTATCTGCTGTTGTCGGACTGTTCTCTCTGTGGCTTGGCACTCACGGAGTCAAGCTGCATGTATCCGACTTGAAGCTTCGCTTGTCCTGGATTAAGAGGCTCTTCAAGCTTGGAGTTCCTTCCTCGCTTGAGTTCTCATCAAGGTCTTTTGGCATGTTCGCCATGATATTCATAGTCTCGACCCTCGGGACGACAGTCGTCGCCGCCTACGGCATTGGTGCGAGGATCCTTAGTTTTATCATCATTCCAGCCGTCGGATTATCGATCGGCACGACGGCTCTCGTCGGGAACAACATCGGCGCAAAGAAATACGGGCGGGCCGATGAGATTCTTGGAACGGGCATGAAGATAGGCTTCTGGACACTCACAGTCCTTGGTGCAATCTTGTTCCTCTTTGCAGAGCCCATAACGGCTTTCTTTGTGCCAGGAGAGCCGGACGTCATCTCAATGTCAACCACGTTCATAAGAATCATGGCTCTTACATTTGGTTGTATAGGATTGCAGATGGCTCTCATGGGCGCCTTGAAAGCAGCCGGTAAGACAACCCAGGCCATGTCTCAGGCAGTCTTCCAGGCGGTTAGCTTATTGTTGGTGAGCTCGCTATTGCTGTTTGTATTCAAGATTGGGGAGATAAGCATCTGGGTTGCATACCCATTATCGAACGTCCTCTCGCTCGGGCTCATCCTTTACTTCTATTTCAAGCGGAAGGAATGGCTCTACAAGAGGATGGTTTAATGCGTGAATGGCTTGGCGGATTATGTCTGGTATTCGCCACGCGTCAACGTCCCCATTTGACTTAATTGACTTGACATCGCTTTAGTCTTGATAGATTTATAAAGAGTCCTGCGTTCCCTTTCTTTCCATGAAAAGTTTAGCTTCATACCCTGCGGGTGCACTCCTGATAGCATTGTCCTTATCGCCTTTGACGTCATCTTCATCTGCGGCTCCATTTCACGAGCACGCTGCTCAGAATACAGTAAAAAAGATCCCTGAGGATGTTGTCGTCGACTTCAAGGTCCAGCTTCCGCCAGGCCCTGACGAGAAAGAGCCGAGACTTGTGTTTCAAGGAGAGTGGGGCGACGCGGTGAGGTACATGAGCCGCGTCACTAGGCAGAGCGTGAGGGAGCACAGCTACATTTACGTGAAGAAAGAGAAGAAGCTGTTTGAGTACGGAGCGACGAGTTCGGCGTTTGAGATAGTCTATGATAATTACGCAGCGCAGAAGATCATCCTCGCATTTCCTGGAGAGAAGTACGAGCTGCACACCCACGCCAATTTTTATGATCCTGACCTGGTTAAGGCCTACGAAGAGCGCTTGGAGAAGTCCAGGGGAGAACTTGAGTCAGTCGCGTCACGCTTCTGCAACCTGAATGGCTTTGGCTTTATAGAAGACCGTGTTAAGGACTGCTACGTGCCTAGTCCTAAGGAGGATTTAGGCGTTCAAATGAGTCCTGAAAGGCTCTGCGAGACTGTTCGGTTGGAAAGAAACATAGTCGAGGCATACAAGCGTTACAGGGTGATCAACGCTACGCTTCTTCCGAGCGGCAATGACTTGTATGCTTCAATGCTGATCAAGCTCGCGGAGCCAGGAAAAATAACTTCAGGCATCATCGTGTCGACTGATAACATCAGGATACCTGTTGTCTGGTATGATGCAGCGCCTCATAGCGACGTGGAGTCTTATAGGAAGCTCATCCATGATGCGCTTCGCCTCTCAGGATACCTCTCTTTCGGGAAGATTGACGAGATTATGAAGAAGGCAGAAGACTTTGGGATAAAAATAAGGCATGAAGACGTGAATCATTGAAGGGTCTGGATTGATGACAAGGTTAAGATAAAGTGTTCTCTCAGATCTGAGAATGCAAATGGTGCTTCGGGTTTTGGCATGCAACGCCAGGTCTCTTACGTCTTTTTCATCTTGATTACATCTCGACGTTGATTCCTGATTCTTTAAACGCGCCCGATGCGCGCTTCTCAAACCTCAGCTTTCCTGAACGCAGCTTTAAGTGAAGCTCTTGGATGTTGCGGCAGTTCAGAGCGTGGAATCCTGAGATCATCGCGTCCCTTATGAGCGGAACCCACTTGTGGATGCTGCCCTTGTACTCTACCTTTCCGCTCACGCCTTGGGGCATCTTGCCATACCCTCTGATGCCTCCGACGTTGGCTTCGGCAGAACCCATCCCCCGATAATCCTTGTAAGGAAGGCCTGTGCGAGGGTTTATCTTGATGTTCCCAGGAGACTCATCAGTCCCTGCCAGTATGTTGCCGAGCATGACCGCGTCCGCACCTACAGCCAGCGCCTTGACGATGTCACCAGCCTCTTTGATGCCGCCGTCAGCGATCGTCCTCATCTTAGAGCCCTCATCAGCAAGCTGCTGGGCGCAGGAATAAATTCCGCTGGCAGACGCCCTCGAGACCCCGATAGTGCCTGCAGTCGTGCAGATACTTCCGGATCCTTGGCCTGCCCTGAAGCAGTCCACGACGTGAAGGTCATGAAGATGCATCGCTGCCTGGCCGGTGGATATGTTCCCTCCCATGAGCAGCTTGTTAGGATACTCCTCTGCTATGAACATGAGCATCTTCTCCGCGTACTTGGTATAGCCCTGCGAAGTATCCACGACGACCCCGTCAGCCCCTGCGGCGAAAGCCCTCTCTAGCATCTCAGGAGTCCTATCAAACCTCGTGTCGACTGCGAAGAGGACTCTCAAGCGCTTCTTATCATCCTTTGTGGCTAGGGGGTACTGCTCGTTCTTATCAAGGTCAGAGCGCGTGACTAGCGACGCAAGGTTTCCCTTCTCGTTCACGATCGGGAGATATAGCAGGTGTTCCTCCCAAAGAAGTGCGTTGGCTTCTTTCAAGGTGATGGGCTTCTTGCCGTGTATAAGCTTGCTTAGAGGTATCATGCGCTCAGAGACCGTCATCGAGAGATGAGACGAGCGCGAATAATCCTGCTTTCGAAGAAGTCCGACGAGCTTTCCATGAGGGCTGCCATCCTCAGTGACTGGAAATGTGTCGATGACAGAGTTCCCGACTTTATTTTCCATACCGATCCTTAAAACTTCTTGAATTGTATGGTTGGGGGAAACTGTGATGGGATCCTCTATGAAGCCGTTCTCGAAACGCTTGACGCGCTCGATCTCCCTGATCTGCTCATCGAAATCTCGCTCCCCATTCTCCTTCTTATGGTTGTAATGGATGACACCGATTCCGCCCTCCAATGCGATGGCGATGCAGAGGTCACTGTTGGTCACAGTATCCATAGGCGCGGCTATGATGGGGGTCTTGAGGACGATGCCCTTTCCGAGGTTAGCCTCGAAAGAGATGTCTTCCTTGTCGATGTCAGTGAAGCTCGTGTCAAGGATTGTGAAGTCAGAATATGAGAGGCCTTCGCCGTTCTTGAATAGGCTGCTTGCTGAAGTGCCAGAATAATCTTGTTTTTCCAGTCCTGGGTTTTCAGGACTTTCATCAGAATTATTTTCTCGTGCCATAGTTGGCAGGAGAAGGGGTTGTTTTTAAATTTTGCGGCCGGAACAGTGGTTTTGCGCTTCTTTAGCCGTAGAGCTTGAGGCATAGTGCGCAGGCGCCGTTCTTTTTCACGTACTCAGCGACGAACTTCTCGTCGTGCCCTTGGGCGATCGCTATCGCCGCGACTCCTCCGCGCTCATATTCCTGAATGGCAGGATCCTGCCTCGCCTTCGCGACGATGCTCTCGAGCGGCTCTTCGAAGAGGTTTCCAGGATATGAAAATACTGAATAGCAGCAAGAGTAAACTCGGCCGTCCTCGCGGATCGTCAAATGCTGTTTTCTGAGGGAGTTGTTGCAGTCAAGGATGCCGCTCCGGTCAGTATCCTTGTTGGGAGTCGTCTTCTCCGCACTTCTTCCTTTTGAGAATGCGTATCCGATCGCATCTATTCCCCCGAAACGGGTCCGGATGCCTGCTCTCTTCGCCACATCATATATGCTCTGGAGTGCTTCTTCTGTCACTCCCTGGCTGGTGTGGAACTGGTCTCGGGATACATCGAGATAGGATACCTCGAAGTCGGAGAGCTTTTTTATGACTTTCTTTGTTGCATAAGGGCTCTTGGCCCATAGACCATTGGTCTGCAGGTTAATTGTTATCTGTCGGGACTCCGCGCCTTTTCTTGTCGTGCGGCGTCGTTCCTTATTCTCCCTCTTGACTATGCTGAGGTAGTTGTAGAGCTGCTCTTGCATCGTGAATACTTCGCCGCCTGTGATGACGAGCCTGATCTTTTTTTTCGGCAGGTTATCGACTGCTTTCTGGAAGTTCTCGGTGCTGACGGTCGTGTGTTCGAGTCCTGGGCCCGCCGAGAGATAGCAGTGTCCGCACTTGAGGTTGCAGTTTCTGGTTGTGACGAAATAAATGTCAGGTGGCATCCCGTTCAGAACGGTCTGTTCCTTTATAAAATTTTTGCTTTGTAATCACTATATCGTAGTTAACAAATTTTCTGCTGTTAACCACCTAAACTCCATTATGGAGTTTTAATGAATAATAACAATGACAGAAAAATAGGCGCGAGCTGCAAAAAATGATTAGAAGTGAACGGGATTACTGCTTATTCGGCGCCTTGAACCACTCGATCGTCTCCTTCATCCCATCCTCGAAGCTAGTGGGCTTGAAGCCGAGCTCCTTCTTAGCCTTCTTAATATCCAGGAATATGAACCTGACCTCGCCCTTGATGGCTTCCTTATGAGGTGCCTCCTTGTCTATGCCCAGACCTTTGGCGACAGTCTCATAGACCTTGTTCACAGAAGTGCCCTCGCCAGATGCCAGGTTGTAGGTCTTGCCGCCGGTTGTCTGTTCTATATTCTCAGCGACTAGCCTGGCGATGTCCTTGACATACAAGAAATCCCTGGTCTGCTTGCCATCGCCGAAGATCGAGAAGTCCTTTCCCTTCATAAGCCCCTCTACGAAGATCGGGATGACTCTCTTGGTGTCAGGATTGTCCCTAGGCCCGTAGACGTTTCCGAACCTGAATATGAGATGGTCAAAGCCGTTGTTTATGCAGTAAGACCTGACATAATACTCTGCAGACACCTTGGAACATCCATAAGGCGACAGCGGAATCTTGTCAGCAGTCTCGGGGACTGGCAGCTTCTTAGGCTCTCCATAAGCAGCGCCACCCGTACCCGTATAGATAATCTTCTTCACGCTCTCCTTGTGCTTCTGACAAGCCTCCATCACGTTAATCGTGCCAAAGACGTTGGTCTTTGCGTCGAACAGCGGCTCTTCCAGGCTCTTCCTAAGCATCACCTGAGCGGCGGTGTGGACAACGACGTCGGGATTAAACTTTGAGAAAGCCTTCTCAACCTGCTTAGGCTCAGTTATGTCACCCTTGAAAAGCTCAACACCCTTAGGAATATAATCCTTCTTCCCAGTCGAAAGGTTGTCAAAGATAAGGACCTCGTGGCCCTTTCCTATCAGTGAGTCAACAATATGGCTTCCTATGAAGCCGCAGCCGCCAGTAACAAGTATCTTCATGGAGAAAGACTGAGGAAAGCGGCTTTTTAAAGTTTCTGGACTTCAATATTTTTATGAGGATTTCAATAAGAATAGTGGCTTGTTTCACGTCCTTTAACGATTGAAATAAGCCCTAATGTCGATATTCTCGAAGGCGACTTTGCCATCATCCACGCTCAGCAGCCCCACGATCCCTTGGTCAAGACAGCTGGCATTCCAGAAAAGGCTGGGGACGTACAATCCTTCCTCGACTTTCAATCCTTCAGCGTCTGTTGCGTTGCCCACGGACTCATGTATGTGGCCTGTGATGTTGAACCTCACGCCAAGGCTCTTGTAGATCTCTGAGAGCGCTTCGTTTCCGAAATTCTCGTTCATGATGTCGATAGGCGCACCTAGCTTTTCAAGTTCTTTGGCTGCTTCGACAGGAAATATTACTTTGGCAGGTATGTAATCGCCGTTTAAGTTGAATGGCTCTCTTGCTTTGCCGAATGTGGCATAGTCTACACTTAAAACAGTATTAAATCTTCGGGGTACGTGGCTGAATATAATTGTCTTGTCCGGGTCGGTCAAGAGGGTTCGCAGGTCATTTATGTGTGTGACTTTCATGTCTTTCGGAGCGTTATATGCAGGATCGAGTCGTGACCTCTCTTCTAGGTTGTATCCCATCTGGCTTGCTGGGCCTGCGTGCGAATCTGATCCAGGTAGAAAGACTAAGTGGTGGTCTCCTAATTCGAATTTCTGCCTGTCAGCTTTTGTGGTATCTATTATGTTGCTGTGCTTGCTTGTCATCGCGTTCATGACGGCCTCGAAGATGGGTACTGTGTCGTGGCTTCCTGGCAGAACATAAACTGGCAGTCCGGTCTGAGCTGATTCTTGAAGTAGCGCTGCCATGTAATTGGCTTGGCTTTGCTGATCCGGGAATGATCCTACGAGGTCTCCGTTCAGTACTGGGGCCTGGGCTTCTTCCTGCACCAATGCATGAAGGGCTGGCTTGAAGACTTCTATTGTTTTATCAGGTCCTGCCCTTATCAGGGCGTTCTGGTGTATGTCCGAAATTATCCCGTATGTAGTGCTCATAGCTTTGTATTCGTGTCTTTCTTTTTAAATCTTTCGCTTTTGACACCATTATATAGTAGTGTCATAAATTAGGTGCGGTAAGACTTGATGCGGGCTCATCCCACGAGCTCTGTTACCCGACCCGAACTTATTCTGCTGTCCAGAAACCCGAATCCGACCAAGGCACCGACCTGTGAGCTGTACTGCGGGATAATTTTATAAACCCTAGCGAAGAGCCTCCTTTATGAGGTGGTATGCATGGACAAGAAGCATAACAGGTTTTGTTTCGCGCTTTTTGCAATAGCTATCATGATCGCATCCGCGTTGCTGGCCGGCTGCGCAGAAAAGACTGATGGAGGGGAAAAGAAGATGGAAGTTGCAGTTATAGAGACATCATTAGGCAACATTGAGGTCGAGCTCAACAGGAGCGCGGCTCCGGTAACGGTCGAGAACTTCGTGACTTATGTCAATGAGGGATTCTACGACGGAACGATATTCCACAGGGTGATACCGAGCTTCATGATACAGGGCGGCGGCTTCACACCCGACGGTGCTGAGAAGGACACTCATGATCCCATCAAGCTCGAGTCGAGCAACGGCCTGAAGAACACGGTGGGTGCGATTGCAATGGCAAGGACGATGGTGCCTGACAGTGCGACGAGCCAGTTCTTCATCAACACTAAGGATAACGCCTTCCTAGACTACACGCCCCAGAGCCCTGGCTATGCTGTGTTCGGGAAAGTAGTCTCTGGACTCGAGGTCGTGAAGAAGATCGAGGCTGTCCAGACTGGAAACCACGGCCCTTACCAGGATTGGCCTGTCAGCGACGTGGTAATCAAGAAGGTCTACATGAAATAATGACGCTTATGTGGTAGGGTGGTTGTTATGGTAAAAACAGAGCATAAAGATGAAGATGGGAAAGATAACACTCGTAAGATAACCCGCGAGACTGTGATCGGTGAGGCTGCGAGGAGCAGCGATGACGCGCCTGAGATAATGTTCGGCTACGGGCTTCACTGCCTCGGATGCGGCATGACTGCTTTTGAGACGATTGAGCAGGGCTGCGGCGCTCACGGGATGAGCGATGAGGAGATCGATAAGATGGTTGAAGACCTCAATGAGGCTGCGGAGAAGGAGGCTTTGGGATCTGGAGATGATTAATGTCTTTGAGGGCCTGGCCACGCTCCGTACGAGCATGAGATTGATTACTAACCAAGCCTAGTAATGTAGTACATTCCATCGGAAGACTGCGCTTGTTGGCCAGGTGTTTAGCGGTGGCTTTTAGGGCTCTGTTCAAAAAGTAGCCCCGGGCTGCGCATAAGAGTCGGAAAGCGATTAACCTAGACTCGGCAAAAGGATGTTATTAATAAGCAGTCGCAGCGGGCTACGAAAGATTTTGAACAGAGC
>JAFGBP010000083.1 GCA_016933095.1 Candidatus Woesearchaeota archaeon
AGAAACTTACGCGGATACTCTAGACTCGGCAAATGATTTTTGCTAACACGCGGTGAGCGCTGTGCACTGGAGACTTTAAACGCGCCCGCAGCCTGAACAAAAGATTTATAAGAACAGGTCGCTCCCTCGACGATGATGGTGAATCCGACGCATATCGTTATATACACGACGAGGGCGAAGTTGGAGGAGAAGAGGAACCTTAAAGGTTGCATTTCTGCTTATTGGACTTTCCAGCACAGGCCGAAAGGATTCTGCGATACGTCTGATGGTCTGGACAAGGTAGTATTCGCTTTTGATGGTGCGATCAGGGGATACTTTGATTCGAGCGGAGGCCTCAGCTCTACGCCATTGCCAGACAATGCAGTGCAGTTCGACCATCATGATTGGTTTGAGCTTCCAAACCCAATTCCCCAGAAGGCGTTCCAAGGATTCAAGTACAGCAAGAACGTACCGGGACTTGATGATGCAGTCGCTCAAGTCGAGCGTAAAAGGAAGAGGGAGTCCCAGGCTTATATGCGAAATCAGGCCCAACGCCGCAACTAAGTCATGTCCAAAACCATCCAATAAAGTTGGTAGATTGCGCGGCGCCATTTTTTCTTTATTCAAGAAGATTTTTAAACCCCCGTCTAATCCTTCATACCACCTTATTGTCAATTTGCGGGGGTGCCGGCGAGAAAAAACGAAAACGTTTTTTGCGCCACACCAACGCGCAACAATAAATTGTTGCGGGGGTGCCGGAGTGGTCAAACGGGCTAGCTTCAGGCGACAAGCAGCGAGCTGTTGAGCTTTCCTCAGCGCCTGCTTTCGGAAAAAGCTAGTGGCTTAGTGCCTACGAGGGTTCGAACCCCTTCCCCCGCAGACGAACACAGTGAGTCTGCAAGGAGAAGGCTCAAAAATCACGAAGTGATTTTTGTCTGTCTTCTCCCGCAACTTTCTTTTTAGAACACGGCCCGGGCCGTGATTATTACTAAACCTTTTTATACTCTGCTCCGCTACCTTTTCTGTAAATTCTGTGGATAAGGAGGTTAGCTAAAATGGGAATTACACTAGCTCTGACGAAAGTTGTTATAACTGAAGCCGAAGTCTTGCAGAAAAGGATTGATGAACCAGGATGGTTCAGCAGGACGTTCAGAGGGAAGCAAACGCGATACCTCGTCGACGTCATGGAAGCAGGAACTGAGAACGGGAAGCCTTTCCGCCACCCCGAGACTCACAGTGTCAGTCTTTCAGTCTACAGGTCTGTTCAAAAGGGGCAAGATGTTTCCAAGAACGAGGTGTTTTACAGGAAATAGACCTTATTCTTTCTCATATTCTTTTTCTATTATTCCTTTTATCCTGCCTGCTTTCTTCTCGCCTATCAGGCCTACTTTGATCTGGGAAAAGTTTAAATACAGCCTTTCATCCCCTGCAAGAATTGGCTTAAGGAGGTTAGCAAAAATGAACATTAGGAGAGAAATCAGCGATTTTGTTCTACCAGTGGAAAGCGTTGTCAAAGGAAGAAGAAGAGTCTCTCATAATTTATGGGAGCGGCTCATGGGAAAAAAGTCAGGGCATGCTATCGAGCTTAAGGAAACGACAAGGCATTACTATAGAGTTCTTGATGCAAATAATCAGGAAACGTATCAAGCAAAAACAAAATCCAAAAAGGTTCTTTGGATTGTCGACAAGAGTCAGTATGAATCTATTCCGGATGGAAAAGTATACAGCTTAAGAGACGAGCGCGGAGTATGGAGTTGAAGCCTAGAGGTCATATTCTTTTTCTATTATTCCTTTTATCCTGCCTGCTTTCTTCTCTCCTATCAGGCCTACTTTCTTCAGCTCTTCTTCGCTTGCGTTCACGAACTTCTTTATGCTTCCGAACTCTTTGAGGATGGGCTTTGAGAGTACTGGACCGACGCCTGGAAACGCTGACACGACGTATTCCTGGACTTCCTTGTCTGAGAGCGGCTTTGCCGTGTGCAGGCTGTAGTCCTTGCGAGAGGTGTCTGCTTCCCTCTTCGCGATGGTGAGCAGGAGTGCACTCGTCTCTTTCCAGTTCTTGGTCTGTATTATCGGGATGCCGTATCCGACGAGGATGGCTGAGAGCATACCTCTTATGGCGTTCGGGTTTATCTTCCTCATGGAGTATATGTCTTCGGGCCCTTCTATGACGATGAATGGCCTGTCAAACTTCTTGAGGTTCGCCAGCTGGGCAAGGAGCCTGCCGTCGATTATCGAGTCGACAAAGTCAGCTGGAGTCTTGTATTCTACAACGACCCGCTCGCTAAGAACGTAATCGCCAACTTCAAGATTCTTCAGCTCAAGGTTGACCCCCATCTCAGAGAGGTCTTTTATGATGCCTGATCCTTTCTCCCTGTAATCGGCAAAGATCCTTATCTTCTCGTTCTCTTTTTTCTCATCCTCAAAAAGCTTCTTCTGCTCTTCGCGGCTTTCTTGCTCTGCAATCTGCGGCGTGAAGCTCTTCTTGAGCTGGTCTATCACCCGGTACATCCTCTTCTCCTTGTGATGGCTCGCCCAGAGGTTTCCTTCATCTCTTGTCTTCCTGGTGACAAGGACTACGACACGGCCTTTCTCCTGGCGGCCTGTCCTTCCCCTGCGCTGCACCGTCCTGATGGCGGATGGTACTGGCTCGTAGAAGATTACGAGGTCAACTTGCGGGATGTCAAGCCCTTCTTCAGCTACAGAAGTTGCGATCATGCAGTTGAACTCGTTCGCCCTGAACTCCTCAATGACTTTCTTCTGCTCCTTCTGGGAGAGTCCAGTCTCTTTCTTCTTAGCCTGCCCGAAGAATACCTTGGAAGACACGCCTATCCCGTCAAGCGTCTTCTTAATGTCACTTGAGGAGTCCCTGTACTGGTTGAAAATGATGATCTTAATATCCTTCTTCTTCGCGACCTCCCCAGCTACGAGCTCTCGCAGCTTTATCATCTTTGGGTGTTCATGACCTGCAGATACAAGGCTCTTCGTCTTCATGAAAGCCGACCTGAAGTTGAGGTCTCGGACAAGATTTTGGACTGCCTTGACCTTTGACTTCGAGGCTTCGTCGTCGAGCTTCTCGAAATACTCGAGAAGCGGACGCAGGCCTTGCGTCTCTATGAGCTCCAGGGCATGCTGCACCTTCAAGGCTTCTGCTAGCAGGCTGACAGACCTCATCATGTCAAAGTCTTTCTCTCCAGAACTCATCTTTGCATATAGTGCCCTCTGCATCTCTAGAAGGGATGTCTTTGAGTAGTTAGAAACCTCGCCGTAGAGATATCCCAACTTCTTGATCTGTTCGAGCTTCGAATCAAAGCAATCCTTCAAATACTTTCGTACCTCGGAGAACTCAAGGGGAAGATCAACCATGATCTTCTCTACATCTATTTCCTTGACGTATGGCTTGACATCAGGGTCTTCGCTTGACCTCATCTCTATCTCTTCGATGTAGAGATTCTTGCAGACTTCCTTTATCTTCTCGACGTCAGATCCTGGCGAAGCCGTCAGTGCCAATATTCGCGGGTGGTCTGCCCTCTTATTGTAGAGCTTTGAGACGAATACGTAGGAATAGTCACCGACTGCCCTGTGCGCCTCATCAAACACCAAAAGGCTCACCTCTTTTAGGTTTATCTTGCTGCTTATGATGTCGTTCTCAAGCCCCTGAGGCGTGCTCACGATTATCCGGGTCTTCTTCCATAGCTCCGCCCTCTTCTCAGGGCGAATCATGCCTGTGAACAAGGTCACATCCTCTTCTTTCACTTCAAGGTTGCTTCTCATAGAAGAGACGTGCTGGTCGCAGAGAGGCCTCGTCGGCGCCAGGATGAGGATCTTGCTCCCAGGATAGTTCTGAAGACGATTGGCAGCGAGAAGGACTGCAATGTTGGTCTTTCCCAGCCCCGTAGGTATGACTACAAGAGTGTTCTTCCGCGTAGCGGTATGAAGTATAGTCTGCTGATAGAGTCTTGGCTCAAACCCACGTATCATATGAACTGGCGAAGAGAAGGTGGTTTATATTGTTGATTGTTTACCGTGACTTTTATGATTGTCCTTTGATTTCTTCGAGAAAAACTGGAGCGCAGGACAGCATTTTCGCCCTTGCTTGCAGTGCTTACAAGCCAATTGACCATATACGACTGGGTTGAGCATAAACCAGTTAAGGAAAGGATAGAGCACGGCGATAAAGATAAGCCAGTTCCACCCTCGAGAGATAAGGAGCGCGACTCCCACTAACAAGGGAACTAGCACGACAAGCATCTGAGGGATGAGGTCTTTCCATGTTAACTTGCGTGTCCCAAACTTCTTAGAATCCCCTTTCTTGAAGAATAACTTGGCAATCTTGCCCTTGCCAAAGGCGCAGAGCTTCCCGTAATAGCAGCAGTTTGGGCAAGCTTCCTTATAAAGAGAGCATTCCATGATCAGCACATAAGCTACATAGAGCCATCCGGTGAGAAAGTGAAGGGTGAACATGATATATCCTCCCGCCAGGTACGTCGCGATGGCAGTGGTCGCAGTTACGACGATTATCCAAGCAGGATAGCCATCATAAATGGCCGCGGAGAAAACCTCTTTTTTCACTTTCTTTTTTATCTTCTTCATCTTCAAAATTACCTCAGCATCCCAAGTCGCACTCCCTTATTCGTACTGCTTATAATACACGATTGTCATGATGATCCCCAAGACCAGGGCAATGATTATCGTGAATACCTTAGCGACGAATATCATCAGAGAGTAGAACAGGACTGTGGACAAGACCAGAATGTAAACCCACCTCGAGGATATGAACAGGTGAAGGCCTGCCATCCCTCCCTTAAACTGCCTGAACTTCTCGAAAGTCGGGATTGGGAGGAGGGAGTATATTGCTATAAGGAGGTTTACAACGATGAAGGCGAAGATGAGTGGGTTTTCTGTTGGCACGTATAGGAATGAGAGAAGCATGGCCACCATCATGCTGGCAAAGGGGGCTGCGAATGCAATGTATCCCATGTCCTTGTGCATGACTCCAAACCTGAACCGCCCCATCCTTATCTTCTTGACAGTGTCTGTGTGAGTGGTGCCGGTAAAGAACAGAGGGAAGTATCCGAATGTTATGAAGCAGATGAAAGTGCTTATGAGGAATCCGTTCAGCCAATAATTGTAGTCTGACCGGTATCCTAGCTTCAGGGCCATTATCTTCTGGGCTGAGAAGTGGATGTATAAGGATATGAACATCATGATGAAGACTATCACCAGGTTGACGACGTAGGCCACGGCAGTTTGGTCTGGTATCAGGTTGAATACGCCCCAGCCATTCGAAAGAGTAAGCCCGAAAGCCGCTACGAAGGATGTGATTGCCAGCTGGTACTTCTCAGTGGATGAGAATCTGAAGTGCCTCTCGAGCCTCGCTGATATTTCGTGCATGGCTTTATTCTGGAAAATGATGTTTAAATAAGTTTCTAAGTTCAAAGCTACTAGCCGATCTTCTCAATCAAGTGATACTTCTTCCTGATGATCGACATCATCTCTTCCTCGTGGCCCGCACCGACGACTGCAAGTATCCTCTCATTCTCATCCCGTTTCATGAGGTGCACGAGTTTCCTTGCCATATACTCGTTCCTCTCACCTATCAATGCAGCGTAGAAGCCAGGGTAGCGATTCTTGGTGAATCCTATAAGCCTCTTTATCGCCTGCTTAGAAGGCACTTTTCTTATGTCGAACTGGAGGTCTTTTATGAACGGACCCCGGAATAGATCTATGAAAATCCTGAATTTCTCTTTGAAGCCAAAGAGCTTTGAGAACCGGCGGAGAGTGACCCTGACGTCCTGGTCTATCAAAGCAACCTTTCTCTGGTTATCCTTAGCCAGGAGGACGGCCGATTTCATCTCACTCCCGGGAATCACTCCAACAAGGTTCCCTAACTTTCTCTGGATAAGACCTCCTATCAGGACGAACAAGTATCCTGTGACCCCTACCTCTCTTATCAAAGCCGGCGAGTAGCTTGGCTTCGCGTTCTCAAGAAGGGATTGCAGCCTGCCACGGTCAAGCTCGACAGCCACTATCGTCGGATTCCACGCATGGAATTCACGCTCTATCTCCCTGATGGATTCCTCTGATATATGGGACGTTCCTATTAGATCCAGGTTATGAAATCGCTGCATAAGAGGTTCAAGTGTAGAATTGCTTTATATTTTTTATTTTCTTGACATCCCCGAAAGGGTTGCCGAACTCTTTTATGTTCTGCCGCATCCTCTTGTTGGGCCCAGTCTCCTTCCCTTCCCGGACAAGCACCTCGCGTACAGACTCGATGTCCAGCTCCACGTTGACAGGGCAGTCCTTGAAGCACTGCCTGCAATCAGTGCAGAGATAGAATAGCTCAGACGCCTTCTTGTCCCTGGCAAGCCTCACCTTGTTCCGAGGCGAGACCGCCTCATTCCTCATGACCTTATAGACAGGGCAGCTGGCATTGCATATACCGCACATGTTGCACCTGTCGATGTTCCTATGGACCATTTTTCTTCAATTCTCCTTTGCATTTCCAAATAAGCCTTCCATCCGCCGCCTGGCTCGAACCACGCCCGATTTAGGCGGCGCTTGAAACAATTTGCTTGAAACAAAAAAACCTCTCAACCCATTTCTGCCCTTTGCCACAATCAACGGTAGGAGATCAACCTCCCGGGGTTTAATGTGTTGTTGTAATCATACTCATCTTTCAGCTTGATGAAGGCCTTCTTCTCCTCCTGCGTAAGGAAGTCGTAGTTGACTACGCCGCGGCCAAAGTTCTCTCCCAGCTTTCCGTCGACAGAGTGCATAAACCTCCTAAACGCGTCCATCTTCTCCTTCTCGCCCATCTTGAAGTAGGCGTAGAAGAACCCTATTCCGGCGTGACCGTGAAGCGGAGTATCGTTCTCCTCGCACCACCTGACGAGGTCATAGCTCTTCTCCAGGCCAACAGTCGGATCGAGCACGTAGTAATAGTCCTTCTTGCGATGCTTGGTATGAAGGTAGTCAAGCTTCCCGATTATCTCCTTGACCTCGACCCTTGCATTATAAGCGCCCTTGAGCGAGGTGTAGCCCACTATGAGAGTGTACTCTGGGTCGTAGCCAAAGCCCGAGGCAATCTTCTTGTCTATGAACTCGACGAACACCCGCTCCTTATCATTCTTGAGCTGAGTGATCTTCTTGAGCATCTCAGTGAGTTCCTGGAAGTGCCAGACGTCGATCGAGAGCACTGCCTTGTCGACCAGCCGAAGCTTGAGGCGCGTGACGACGCCAGAGAGGCCTTCCTTCCCCGCAGCCACATCCTTCCTCTTGGTATGGAACACCTTGCCGGTCGCATCCACGAGCTCGTATTCCTCGACGATATCCTTCATCGTACCGACACTCTCACTCTCCCGAGCAGCAGAGTCCCTTGCGAACAAGCCTCCAACTGTCGAAGCAGGGTTGAAAGCCGTGAAGGGGAGTATAAAAGGAGTGTCTGATAAGAGGTGGTGAAGGTCGGCTATCGTCATCCCAGCCTGAACTTCTATCGTCTTGTTGGCCTTGTCAAGGTAGAGCGGCTTGTTCATCCTCTCAGTCGATAGGATGATGGCCCTCTGGGCCAATGCCTCGTTCGACTGGGAAGTCCCGCCACCCCGGATCAGCACGTGGGCCCTTGAAGGGTTGGTCTCGCGAAGGATCCTGATCACGTGCTCTGTCGTCTGGGGCCAGACCACCAGCATCGGAGAGATTTCCTTCTCGACCTTTACAAACGAGTATGCTTCAAGCTCTGCAGGGTGAGCCGTCGTATTCTCTTCCCCAACTATCCTTCCGAATCTTGTCGACATGTTAGACCTTTTTCCTCCTGATGAATCACTCACACGCACTCTCAATCATCAGCTTTCATCCACATTATCATTCCACAATACAACACAATCACTCGTCAAACAATACTTCGCTCATCTCAAACACCTGCTTTTCAGCAGTCTTAGGATCGTCCTTAGCGTGCTCCTTTAAGTGAAGATAGCAGTAAGGGCAGCTTGAAACCACGTTGCGGGACTTCAGCTGCTTGAGCCTATCAACCGCGACCTTGCCCGAGATGGAGTCGCTGTTCTGCTTCAAGCCATTGCCTGCGCCGCAGCAGAAAGTCTTTTCCTTGCAAAGGAGCGGCTCATTAAGAGTAAGCCCTTTCTTCTTCAAGAGATTTCGAGGCTCATTGATCACGCCGTCATTCACGAGCAGACAAGGGTCATGGTATGAGAATGCGCCTGCTTCATAGCCAGGCTCGTAGCCGGCCTCGTCTAGAGTCTTTGAGATGTGTTCGGCGTCCAACCCATATTTCTCCTTGAAGACCTTGACGCAGTGAGGGCAGTTCGACACGATCTTAGAAACCTTGTTCTTCTTGAGAATGGAAATGTTCTTCTCCTTGACCTCCTCGAAATCCTCGGCATAACCTGCGCTCAACAGGGGCGAGCCGCAGCACACGAGCTCTGGAAGAACAAAGAACCTGATGCCAGCATCATTCAGCATGGACTTGTAGTTGCGAGCCACCTTCTCTAGCTTGAACTCAGTCAGGCATCCTGGATAATAAAGAACCCTTGTATGGCTCGAAGCAACGCCTCGGCGCACACCCTTCTTCACAATCTTCGCAGTCTTCCTAAAAAAGTCCTCAAAAGCCACATCTAACCCTCAAACAACCCCTGCAGGAACCTGAAGGGGATATGCTGACATGTAGTGAGTACGAGATTATAAAGCTTACGACCGCAGGTCGGAAGCTCAAGACGACAGTCTTATCGGTTACCTTCAAAGCCTGGATGCAAGGTAATCCGACACCCTCTTCTCGAACTTCCTAGCGGCAGCCAACGCCTGTTTCTCCCCTTTCTCATAAGAGGGATCCAGGTTAGTATTGAATCTGACTGTGAAAGTATAATCGTCGTTGATCTCGAAACGCAGCTTGGAATGACCCGTCCACTTAGAGCCTATCCTGAAACCATCTGAAAGTATCTCTCTCTGCATATCATCCTCTGGCTTCAACCTCTGGAACTCATCATAGATTGTGGAGGCGCTTATGAAAGAGGGCGCGCAGCCGCCTGCTTCCTGCCACATCTTCAGTATCTGTTCCAAATCCTCTATTTTCAAATCCTGAACCTTCATAAGAAAGAAGGAGGAGAACGCTTGTTTTAAAGTTTTAGTTTTGCGGGGCGTCGAATCTGTTCAAGAAGCAGCCCCTTGTTGTGAATAAGAATCAAAAAGCAGTTAAGAAATTCGAACCCTTTTAACGTCATAAAGCTCGTTTATCTTCCCCTCGAGCAAAGGCGTGAGGGCGCCTTCCATGTAATCATAGCCTATCCTATTCGTCGAGACCGGGATGGCTCCCCCGAATTCCGGATAGTAGTTCTGCTCGCTTATGATCAGATCATATCCTGTTGTATAGAACTCGTAAGACTTTCTTTCTGAATATTGTATGGCCCGTCTCAAAACAGCCAAAAGGACTCTTTCTTGCAAGGAGAGCGCGTTCTTGTCCGGCGATACCTTGAAGGTACTTCTGAGCAGGTCTGGTCTTTCTATCTCAGCATCCGGTTCTCGCTCTAATCGCCTGAAAAGAAGGTTTGAACCAGTTACATAAAACCAGAATGCGATCTTGCCTTGGGACTTCCGGGCCGAATCCAGGTGTTCCAAAAACACCGCTTCATCCCAACTAATTTTTTCCATTTTCCAAATAGGAAGATTGCTTTTTTTATAAAACTAAGCCTTCCCTCTCTATCATTCTGCTTTGGCCTTTGGGCCAACAGAATTTTTTGCTCTAGAGCTTGGCCGAATTAATCCAATACCAAAACCCTTTTAAGCAGACACCATTTTCTAAGCATCATGAACAGCTATGAAGACCTTTTGAAGAGGGGAAAGGAGAAGCTTCCTGAGCTCAGTGCGAGCGCTGAGAGGTTTGTCATCCCTAATGTCAGAGGCCACATAGAGGGTAATAAGACCATCATCAGCAACTTCTTGCAAATAGCCCAGCACATCGGAAGGAAGCCTGAGCACGTCCTCAAGTTCGTCTTGAAGGAGCTCGCGACTCCCGGCGAGATCAAGAAACAATTCGTGGTCTTCGGGACAAAGGTTCCAGCAAGCAGGATCAACGAGAAGATCCAGAAGTATTTCGAGACCTTCGTGTCTTGCAAGGAGTGCGGCAAGCCCGACACCAAGATGACCAAGGAAGGCGACGTCTACTTCCTGAAGTGCAGTGCCTGCGGGGCCAGGTACTCAGTTTACGCCAAGAACTGAATGATTATTCTGATTCTGCTCTTGCTGACAAATTGACCTTCTTATGCTTTTAAGCTAGCTTTTTCACAGGAGGAATATATTCTCTGCGGATGACATAACCTTTGAACTCCTGCGGGATGATGCTGTCAAGCTCTCTTATTAGCCTATCATAATCAGGTACTTGAACAGTTACCTTGAATCCTATTCGTTTGGGTCCTGAAACATTGATGTATCCGTAGTATGCCGTGCATCCGAGCTTGTTTATCCTTGGCTCGAGCTCTTCCTTAAGAGCTTTCTTCACTGCAGATGCGCCTGCAACCACCGCTTCCAACTCTTCTTGTGTTCTCATACAAACCCCTCCTTGCCTTCAAAGAAATACCTTCACATGAACTTTAATCGTGTCATATCATGAGCTAAGCCATGCTCCAAGCCCTTCCTGACGCTCCTTATCTTTCCCAAACACGCTTTCGACCCGAAGCTTAAGCAGCTCCAGGGTCTGCTTCATGTACTTTGAAACATGGTACTTCTCCCCCAGACTCATACTGAGCTCCAGGTACTTCACGACAAAGCCTTCTGAGACAGTAAAGATTATCCTCCCGCCACAGGCCGTGCATTTGCCTACAAGAGGAGGTCGCCTGTACTTCTCATTGCAGTCGATGCACCTGAACTCCTGCTGTGAGAACTTACGCAGGTTTCCTTTAGTGTCTTTCATGAAGTGCTTGTCGATGACTAGCTTTGCAACGTCGCTTGCATCCACAGCTCTTATTTTCTCAGCCAGTTCCATCTGGCTCTTTAGCTTATCTTCCATGCTTGGCAAGAGCTTGTAGGCCGAGCATAAGACTCCTTGGTTCATGTCCGAGGTATCATGGGTAAAACCCATCTTCTCATACTGCTCGGGCTTTCCTAAAACGCCGCTGACCTGTGGTATCTTGACGTCCCAGGGCATCTTGTAGTTCCGAGCCGCCTCGTAGAATTCCAAAGGATACTTCCAAGCAATGTCCATGTTGAATATCATATCATCAACCTCCTTCGGGTTGACGATGTATGTAAGGACGAGCGGCGCGTCCATGGTGCTTCCCCTCGATTCCGGCAGGTAGTGCTTGGAGAAGTTGAGGAATCCATCCATCAAGAGGAGGAAGCAGCTCTCATCCCCATCACAGTCGCGCCTCATGGCCGCGTGGATGTATGGATGGGAAAGAAATCCTTGGGTCTTGGAGAACCCGAGTATCCGGCACAATATCCCTGCCGACGTATGCGGAGCCAACCCTATCACGAGGTGTCCGATCAGATCTTCCTTACTCTTCAGCCTGTAGAAGGGTTTTACCTTGTAGAGCTTTTCGAGCAGCTCGTCGACAAAATTGGCAGTGCGGAACATGACTTCATCAGCAGGCTCTTCAGGGCTGACGGGGCTGCAAGGCAAAAGGATGTCCTGAGGCTTTATCTCAAGCACCTGATCCTCTGACTTCAAAGGTTTTCCTTTGATGTCAAAGCCATATCCGAGCTCCAAAAGCTTCTCGACACTTGTGCCGATCTCTTTGGGCTTAAAGTGAGTTATCGGGATTTCTGAACAATCATACCTGATCGTCC
>JAFGBP010000084.1 GCA_016933095.1 Candidatus Woesearchaeota archaeon
ATTATGTGCCGAATACAAAAAGACAAGCTTTTTGATTATGCAACAAGTTGCATATCCTAGAGATGCCGCTTGTTTCGCTGGCAGACTGCGCAGTGCGGCCTTTCTGGACGCGCCCCCTAATTTGAGGCTGCGTTGAATATCTCGAGTGCGCAGCGCTCATCGCGCATTAGCCGAACCCTTTGCCGAGTCTAGAGTGCCCGTGTCGGTTTCTTGAAGGAGCGCCGATGCGCACTCTTTCAACGCGCCCCCCTAATTTGAACAAAATTTATAAAATCCAGGCTCCTAATCCAGCTTAAAATACTAAGATTTTGGGAGGGTGCCAGAAGCAAGTTCTCTTTTGGAACAAACGAAACTTGTTTTGTTGTGCAAAAAACGAAGTTTTTATGCACCCTGAAATTATTTCAATTATCAGAGGTATCAAAAACCTTCAGTTTTTGGGACCCCAAAAATTTTTCAATTATCGGAGGAACTTAGATGTACCGAGATAGAGATAGAGAACCAAGAAGATTCGCCCCTGTAAAGGAAGGCGACGAGTTAGATGTAAAGATAGAGGCCGTCGGCGAAAAGGGCGACGGAATCGCGAAGAAGCAGGGATTCGTACTGTTTATCCCAAAGACCAAGTCGGGAGATGAGGTAAGGGTCCGTGTGACTAGGGTGCTGAAGAATGCAGGCTTTGCCGAAGTGATAGGAGACGCAGTGTCCAAGCCAGAAGTCTCTCAGCCACCTAAGAAGGAAGTGAAAAAAGAGGAAGAATTCGAGCCAGACACAGAGAAGGATTCCGAAGACTTCGGGGATGAGAGCGAAGACTCGTCAGAGGACGAGGCTGAAGAGGTCGCCGAGAAAGCCGACGAAGACTTTTCAGAAGACGCTGCTCAGGACGAAGAAGAGAAGAACGAATAAGCTCTTCTTGCCAATATTATTTTTTTCTTTTTACACTATTCCAATAGATGTTTCTCTGTTCCAATAGAAGTTTCTATCTCCTTACGATCCTTCTGGCAAGCGCTTTTTTTTGACAAGATTTATAAGCTTCTCTCCATAGAAAAATACAAAAGAGGCAGGGAGGATGCTATCACAAAGGCTGTTTATGATAGGACTATTGCTGGCGATAGCCCTGTCCTCAAGCGCCTACGCGGCCCCATCTATCACATTCAATTCTCCGCAAGCAGGATACCTGTGGGATGATTTCAAGATCAACGTGACGACAAACACCTCAGCCTCTTGCACATACTCCATCAACCAGACATTAGGAGGAGCGCTCGTGATTCAGGGCAGTCTCGGGACCGGAACCTCTCATCAGGCCAGCGTATCTTACTCTGCCCTGCCAAGGGCGAAGAACCTGACGATCTACGTCTCCTGCGACGCAGGAGGCACGGCCAAGGCAAGCCGCCAGATATTATCAGACCTGAAATGTCAGGACGCCATCGGAACGGACTGGACGCTGGGACACGACCTGGCCTGCAACAGCACAGCGGCACCGGTCCTTACATTCTCAGGAGCATACTCGCTCGACTGCGCAGGCCACTCGATAACAGGCAGCCGAAGCACAGGATACATAATCTTCAACGAGAGCACTCCATCAGGCTATTCTGTAGAGAACTGCGCCATAAGCAACGCGGGAGTCGTGTTTTGGGCAACCCAGACGACTGCCAGCTACACCATGCAGAATAACGTCATAGACAACATAAACGCGGCACTCCAAATTACCAATGATGCTCCTGGAGGAACGGCGAGCAGCATACTCTTCCAGAACAACACCATAACAAACGCAGAATTCGGCCTGATCATCTCCGGATTATGCGGGAGCACTATCCGAGACAACACATTCACAGACCTGACAGAAGGAGCCGTCAGAATAAAATCCGACGACGCGACCCTGCTAGACTGCCAATCGGATCGTAACTTGATACAGGACAACACGTTCCAAGGCATATCATCGAGCGCCATACACCTCTGGTTCACCTCGTACGCTGAGATAATCGACAACGTAATATCCTTATCGGGAGATGCGAAAGGAATCCTCATCTCAGCAGGTGATGCCGAATCCGTCGGGACTGCAGGCCACACCATTTCCGGGAACACGATAGAAGGAGGCAGCAGCAGCCTCTACCTATACTATTTTGGCGGGTCAGGGAATGCGAATAGCAACATAACAGGGCTCAATCTTACAGGTAACATCTTCAACAGCGCATTAAACGCAGTCTATTCCTCTACACGCCTCATCAATCCCGTAATAACAAAGAACCAGTTCCTTAACGCCGGCATGGAAAGCCTATTCTCTGGGATAGGACCATTGGAGCTGAGCTTCAACGGTGAAGGCAACTACTGGGGGCATGACGACTGCTCTTTTCTCGGATCTGCCATGATCCCAGGGGCAGACTCGAACAGCACAGACATTGTTGACAGCTACGCATACCTCACTCCTGAATTCCGACCAAGATGTTACTTCAACGCGAGCATCAGCATCATATCCCCCCAGGCAATTGTATATCATAACCACACGCTCCTAGTGAACCTCTCATCCTCAAACGCCAACTCAGTCTGGTTCCACAACGGCTCTGCAACAGAACCCTACACAACTCCCGCATACAGGACCTTCAAGGAAGGAAAGACGACGATAACTGCCTATGCAAATGACACCTACGGAGACGTGAATCAGACCTCGGTCTCGTTCACGATCGACACCCAGCCACCCGAGATATCAGACCCTTACCCTTCAGGAGAAGCCTACACGACCTCAGAATTCATAACTATCTCTGTCGAGACCGACGAGGATGCAGAGTGCAGGTTCTCAGACTTGGACTTGCCATACGACGAGATGGAGAACAACTTCTCATCCCACGGAGACGAGCACTCCGAGGCTTACCCCGTCTCTGTGGGGAACTCGTACGTGATATATGTTAGGTGTGTGGACGAATACGGCTTCAACAACACAGAATCAGCGGTCATCTCGTTCAACGTCACAGACGTCCCTCCTGACGGGGGAGGCGATATCGGAGCAGCTCCGCCTGTTGCGTCAACCGACCCTGTGGAGACCAGGGTATGGAGCCAGATCGAGGCCAACCAAGTGCAGACTGTAAGGATAAGCAGGGGGGATTTCGCGCTGACAGAGCTCGAGTTCGTACTCCTAAACCCTGCAGGCCCATCGCGCATTGATGTGACAAAGCTAAGCACCCTCCCCGCTGACGTCTCTAGGATAAATGAAGGAGTAATCTACGATTACTTCTCCGTAACAGCCACTGGCATCAAGATTTCTGATATCCAAGGAATGGCAACTCTGAGGTTCCGGGTCAGCAGATCCTGGCTCATAGGGAACAACATAGATGCAAGCACTGTCACACTCATGCATTATGAAGACGGTCAATGGACCAAGCTGGGAGCAGTGTTCTTCTCGTCAGACGACAACTATTCCTACTACGAATCGACCACTCCCGGATTCAGCTACTTTGCAGTCGTCGGCCGGAGGATGCCAGAACAGAACCAGTTGCAGGAAGATCAGGGAAGCGTCGGCCTGGGATCAGATTCAGAAAGTCCCCAGCCCAGAACTCCTGAAGTCGAAGAAGAAAAGACAATGCCGGGTGTCCAGCTCGACATCCCTGATGAAGGCTCCAACCTTCCCCTGATAATCGGTTCAGCTATCGTGATCGCCGTAGTATTGGCCGGCGCAGGGATGTTCGCTTATAACAAGTACTTTGCCAAGAAGGGAACGACTGAAAAAGTGTCTGGGTACGGGTTCGACCCTGACCAGGTCATGGGCCTGCCCCCCAACGCCGAGGCCTCAGCCTCAGCTCCGAGTCAAGGATCCCCTCCGCCTCATCCACAAGATACGATGAGGAACGCGATATCCGAGTGTGAAGAGCATATCAACAAGAAGGACCTTGCCAAGGCGATCCAATCCTATTCCAAAGCCCTTGCAATCTACAACGAAGACCATTCCAAAGGAGCCTACAACGAAGCAGTGTACGCGATACTCTCATCGCTTCACGCGAGGATGGCGGAGCTGAGCCAGGAAAAGAGATGATGGCCAGCCAGCAATGCTCCTTAGCGTAGTCTACAATTCCTATTATGCACTCCCTTTTTAAATCAGCCTTGCCAGAATCAAAAAGATTTTTAATGTCAATCTTCAAGAATAGTGCCTATGAGGGTATTTATCGCAGTAGACCTGTCGCCAGAAGCAAGGAACGAGATCGAGAGGGTATCAAAAGACTTCTTTGAGATAAGGTCTGCAAGGTTCGTCAGGCCTGAGAACATGCACGTCACCATGAAGTTCTTAGGAGAACTGACAGAAGACGCAGTGCACCAAGTGGCAGTCGCTCTGAAGGGCTTGGAGATACACCCTTTCAAGGTGAAATTATCAAAGCTCGGATGCTTCCCAGATGAAGCGAACCCTCACGTGCTCTGGGCGGGCGTAGAGCCTCACATGATGCTGGACCAGCTGAAGAGGATAATCGACCGCGCCCTGCCAAGCTACAAAGACGACCACCCATTCCAAAGCCACGTCACGATCGCAAGGCTGAAATTTCCAAGGCCAGATGAGAAAACAAAGATAGCCAGCCTTGTCAAGGAGGTCAAGATAGAACCCAAGGAGTGGGAAGTGAAGAGGATAAGGCTCATGAAGAGCACTCTCACAGAGAAAGGGGCGGTGTATGAGGAGATCAAGCTGAACTGATCACTTCTTCCAGACTTGTCAATCATTCTTCTATTGATTACCATTCGGTTATCATTCCAAAGGCCTGCGGTGTTGCCGCAAGCCCCTGAATGATAGACCTTCCCTTTCCGAACTGGTTTATTCCTTGTCTTTGGCAATCACCTCCCTCACTGCTGGAGCGGTGCTTCCAGCTGATAAGCCTGAATGTGATCCTGTCCGGTAACGGTTATCTTTGTCCACTGGTCGCTAGTTCTGTATCTGGTGTAGAGGGCCATCTTTCCGTTTATATCCTCGCAGTATAACTGATAGTAGAATCCTCCATCAGTTCCTTCGCATCTTATGTCCCTGACTTTGGCGCAATCCAAAGGCTTTGTCAATTCTATCAACTCCCCTGTCTTTGAGACATCATGCTTTGCGTTTGCGCATCCTGCCCCCAGCAGTGCCACTAGACCTGCTGCTGCGATTGTCGTTCTCATTGCATTCTTCATCTCAATCAACTCCTTGTTTTGCTTTTGGTTCTTGACTTTCTTTCTATAGATGAATGATGTTTTGCATATATTTAGATGTTCGGTATCTCTTTTTTATCAAAAAGAAATGAGTTTTCAGCCACCATCCGGGTTTCTTCCCCAAAACATTTATAAATGTCCTGCTTTTCTCATGCCTTATTAGCCCTGCATCAAGGGAGAGCCGGCCAGTCCGGGACCTTGGAGCGAACTGTTTCGGGCGATAATATCAAAAACGCCAATAACGTTTTTTGGACGAGAAATTTCGCGTGCGAAATTTCCCGTGAGAAACAGTAGCGGAACTTATTCTGTTACTGATCGAGAAAACAACTAAGAGGAATGGACAATATGGAAGAAGAACTACTAGTGCCAAACGAAGAGTATCTTAAGAGCGGAATCCACATAGGGACCAAGTTCAAGACGAAGTACATGAGCAACTTCATCTACAAGACAAGGAGCGACGGCCTAAGCGTGCTGAACGTACAGCAGATAGATGCAAGGATAAAGACCATGATAAACTTCATGAGCCAATACGCCCCTGAAGAGATAATGGTCGTGGCCAGAAGGGAGAACGGCTGGAAGGCAGTCAAGCTCCTCGGCCAGCTCACAGGCATGAAGGTATACACGGGAAGATACCCTCCAGGCATATTGACGAACATACAGCTCAAGAAGTTCACAGAGATCAAGCTGATCGTCGTGACAGACCCTTGGCCTGACAGGAACGCGGTCCAGGACGCGATAAAGATGGGAATCCCAGTCATCGCTCTCTGCGACACCAACAACCAAGCGAACAACCTCGACCTCGTGGTTCCCTGCAACAACAAGGGCAAGAAGAGCCTCGGGCTCCTGTTCTGGCTCATAACAAAGGGCTACATGGAAGCGAGAGGGCTCATCCAGAAAGGCGGCTTTAGCCACACCATCGACGACTTCGCAGCAGAGGAATGAGCAGTCAGTAAAGCTTTTCAAATTCTTTTATCTATCTTGTTTTTCTTCTTTCTATAGAAAGAGGTTTCGCAAAATATATAATCAGGAAACAGGAGCAATATGGGAATGAAAGCAGTAATCCTTGCAGGAGGATTCGGGACCAGGCTTCGGCCCGTGACTTACGAGATCCCAAAGCCTTTAATCCCTATTCAGGGAAAAGCCCTTCTTGAGCACATCATCGAGATCCTAAAGCCAGCAGGCGTCGACGAGGTGACCATCTCGCTCTTCCACCTGGCAGACAAGATAAAGGAGCACTTCAAAGATGGAACCTACAAGGGTGTCAGGATAAACTTCATAGTTGAAGAGAAGCCCCTCGGGACTGCCGGTTGGATGAGGATCATAAAGCCTCTTAAAGGCGACTTTCTCGTCGTGAACGGCGACGTCATGTTTGACTTCGACATAAAGAGGTTCGTGGACTTCCACAAGGAGAAAGGCGGCGCAGGGACGATAGCCCTGAAAGAAGTCGATGACCCCAGCAGGTTCGGCGTGGCTGACCTGGAAGGCGACAGGATAGCGCGGTTCATCGAGAAACCCAAGAAAGAAGAAGCCCCCTCGAACTACATCAACGCAGGCTACTACGTCCTGAACGAGAAGGTCTTTGGGATGCTTCCTGAAGACAAGGACATGATAATGTTCGAGAAAGACGTCTTCCCTAAACTGGCAGAGAAAGGACTCCTCTACGGATTCAAGTCAGAAGGCCAATGGTTCGACACAGGCACATTTGAGGCGTGGGAACGCGTAATAATGGAATGGAAGAAGAAGTGAATTTCTTATTTTCTATCCACCAAACCGATCATGCTTTTCTCTTTCCTCATCGATCTCTTCTTTGCTGCATAGCGCTTCAGATCCGAGAGGACCTGCTCTGTAGTAAGCATGGCCATCACTTCCTCTTTTGAGACTATTGATCCCTTCTTCAAGGCTTCGATCATGTTCGGGGACTTTGTCCTTTCCTTGTGCAGTTCGCCTCTTTTCTTTCTTATGTAAGTCCTGCAGAACTCATCTACGTATGCTCCTTCCTGTTTCGGGATTGCATTGGCGAATTCACTGAGTTGAGCCTCTGTTAAGCCAGAGAGGATGTTGTTCGAAGCCAGGTAATGGTTCCACATCCTTCTTCTCTCATTTTCTCCAGGATAGTCTAGCTTTAGAGGTTCAAAGCGGCCCGGCCTTATGAGCGGTTTTGCAAAGTTAGAATCTGTCTTGTTGGTAGTGATGCAGAATACAAGCCTCTTGTCATTTCCCACGTACTCTTTCAGCACGTCTATTCCTTCTTCATAGTGTCTTGATGAGGTCGTGCCATCATCAGCCGCTGCTACCATCGAAGTTGCCTCGTCAGCGTATACTAGAGCAGGACAATCTTCTCTGTTACACACCTCAATCACTTTCTGTATCTCTTCATCCAGCTGTTTCCCTATGGAGCCAACCCACTTGTCGTTTATTGCGGCGAAATGAATCTGTTTGGTGTGATAACCCAAGTTCTTAAAGACCTGAACAGCAGAATTCATAAGAAGCGTCTTTCCTGTTCCTTCCCTCCCACTGAGTATCGCGCCGTAAAAATCAGGCAGTTCCCCGTCAAGCAGCGAGTCGAAGCTCATCCGCTCTGTGAACACGTCTATAGTGTCCTCTGAGAGGAAAACAGTATCGAAAGGACTCAGTATCCTGCCCCTTCTCTCTTCATCGCTTTCGTTCTCATTCTTGCCATATCCTGTTGAGTGAGAGACTCTTCCCGTAACCTGACTCCTGTCAAGGATTGCTTCAAGGCAAACATTGTTTTTGTCATTCGTAAAGTCTATTTCCTGCCTATGCCACGGGAATTCAACATCTTCCATCCTGACCCTGTACCCGTTCCGCGCATTGCTTACCCTTTCGATTGGCATGCAATCCCTGGAGTATATTTTAGGCTGGAACTCATAGCTTAGGTTGAGCCAGTGCTTGCCATTTGCGTCTATCATTATGGCTTGGGCGACAGTGTATCCTCTCTCCCCAACTTTCATATTCCGTAACCTACGGGTCTCAGAAACATCTAACATCGGAGGTATCATCCTAGAAGGTGTTTGTTATCCCCTAAATAAACCTTGCGGTTTGGTTACCTTTCCGGAGTGCTAACTGAGGTCTTGGTTTACTTTGACTTGGATGGTTCCTGCTCCACCTCAACCACACCCTCATCCACTATCTTGAACATGATGGCCTTGCCCTCTTCTATGCTCCTGTGTTTCTGCACGATAGCCACCCTGTTAGGACCGCTCTTCCGAAGCTCTATCAGGCACTTGCTCATGTTCTTGATGATGGTGCCGCCTACGACGTTGGTCTTCTCCTTGTCCTCGAAGTCAGCGTAGACTTGGCTCGAGACTAGGACTGGAATGTCGTTCTTCCTTGCGATCTCGAGAAGAGACCTTATCTGGGAGACGAGCGACTTGTTGACGGTTTTAGAGTCCTCATCGTCCATCTCGATCCTGTACAGCATGGTAAGAGAATCCACGATGATGGCTCCAATGTTCTGCTTGACAAGCCCTTCAAGCTTCCTTATCGCGGCTTCCTGCTCCTTGAAGTTAGTAGGCTTTAGGAAAGTTATCTTCTCAAGGGTCTTCTTGTAGTCCTTGCCGCACACCTGCATGAACCTTGAGAGCGAAAAGCTTCCTTCTGTATCGACGTATATGACCTTTTGGCCTTTCAGGCTGTTCGCTATGAATATTACGAGCAGGTTGCTCTTGCCGCTGCCCCCTGGGCCGTAGATGGTCGTTATGACGCCTTTCTCATACCCGCCTTCGAGAAGCCAATCCATCACAGCGCATCCGCTGCTCTCTTTTGTTTCCATGCACAATAGAAAAGAGAGGGGCTATTTATGGTTTGTTATTGATAACCTGTAAAAACACGCCTTTCAGGGCCGTTTCTTCCGAGCCTATAGCTTTCTCATCTGCTCATCAATGATGGACTCTTTCCAGCCGACAGAAAGAAGCCTCTGCTTAATGACAGATTCTTCTTCCCCTGAATCTCGATGCCTTTTTATATAATCAGCTAGCTGATGAATCTTCTCCAGCTCTTCTGAAGTCTCCCCAGATTTGCTTTTCTGGACCAGAAGGGATTTCTTCGCTGAAAATCGAGCTTTTTTACGGCGGAATACAACGATCAAGATCAAGGTCAGCACCACGAGTAAAACCACGCCGATAACCCAGATGAAAGGATGAGATGAGAGCATCTCAGTTACCCAACTTCCTCTTCTCTCCTCCTCGACGCCGGGCTCGAGCTCCTCGCTTTGGTCGTTCTCTGCTGAGAAGCGATCGGTTTCAGATTCCAAACCCTCCTCTTCTACAGGCGAAGAATGCGAAGAGTCTTTGGCAGTCACTTCATCATCGGCCTCTTCGCCCTCGCCATCCGCGCGTAGTTCCTTCACAAACACTGTGACGTTCCTGCTGCTATATTCAAGCATCTTGATAGACACGTTGTTCCTTATGGACTTTTCAACTCCCAGTTCGACAGTGAAATATTCGGACCCTACCTTAAACGTGGATGACTTCGCATCAAAACTCTGCAATGCAGCATATATCAGCCCGGAGGAGCTGTTGATCTTCAAGGTGTCGCCCAGACGCAAGGTCGTGCTCTGACCTGAAAAGATCTCAGGACCCGTCAACAGGATTATCGTGACGCTTCCACCTCCTCCGCCTCCGCCACTTGAGGAGCCTCCTGGAGATGGGCAGGCGCTGCACGGGCCGCCGCAGTCAACCCCTGTCTCTCCGTAGTTCTGGATGCCATCAGAGCATTGGCCTTCCTCGATCTCATAAGTGCTGAAGCCAATGACAAAGAAGGAAAATGTCTGTCCCGCCACGTCGTGGCTCTGGTTGATGCAAGTCAAGGCGTCGCAGGCTGCACCGTCCTTGTAGGGAACTGGCACGTTCAAGGAGACGTTTCGGAACGTGACGTTGGCGCTCAAGTTGAATTCAGGCAGGAATGTGCTGTTGACCAAGACACTATCTTGTAAGATCCTGATGTGCCCGGTTAAGTTCCTGTTCTCGCTTATGTTGAGGTTTTGAGCAAACTCGATTTTTCCATATGCATTGCTGAAGTTGACCATTGAAAGATTGCTCAGATGAGTCCTGTTGTACGAGCTGAAATTCGTGGTCTCATTCACGTACCATTCTGACCAATTCATATAGAAGAACAAGCCAGTAGTGTTCACGGTGAACGTAACATTCGTCATGTTCACGTTTCCTGAACTGTCATTGGCGTAAGCCGTCAAGGTGTTTGGGCCTTCTGTGAAATTAACATAGGCCGCGGAGGTGTAAGTCGTATTGGTAGAGTTCCAATCGAACCAAGTGTTGGCCGCGCCCCCGCTCGTACTAATATTCACGAGGACTTGCTCTGTGCTGTAGACTGTGCTTTCCGGGGATGCGATGAGGATGCCTGGAGCTATAGTGTCTGCTATCGTGAATGTCCAAGTTTCTGAGACGTTCGAGTTGCTGCTGTTGTCTGTGCAGTTTATCATCCAGCTATATGCACCAAGGCTGAGCCCGGTAAGGTTGAAATAAGCTGGTGTATTGTTGGATATGCTGTTTCTGGTCTGGTTTAGCGTCTCATTGAGGTAAAGGGTGCAGTTAAGCGCACTCGCCCCATTGTCAGTCACTGTGAAGTTGAGAGTTGTATTATCAGTATTATTCAGCTGGGTATTGTTGGCAGGGTATGATAATGCAATGGCGGGAGGTGTCGTATCGACTATGGGATTGGAGGTCGTAGTGAAGTTTAGTGGTCCTGTTGTGTTGCAGTTTCCGCTTGTGTCGCAGCTTGTGATGTTGTAGTAGTACGTTGTGCTGTTGGTGAGGCCGCTTAGGGTGGTGCTGTGTTCTGTTGTCATGCTTGTGTTGGTGGCTTTGTTTCCTAGGTTTTCTGTCGTGCCGTAGTTTATTGAGGAGTTTGCGCTTTCGCTTGTTGTCCATGTTATCGTGGCGGTCTGGTTGGTTTTAGTGTTCACTATGTTGGATATGACAGGAGGGGAAGTATCGTTCTCTCCCACTTCATATTCGTCGGCGCCAATGTCCCACGTGGAGTTCTGCGGCCTCGAATCCCCCTCTCGGTCCTCTTTTATCGATATCCCAAAGGTGCTGTAGAACGTGTCATATATGCTGCTGTTGATCCCGGCATCGATGGCAGGGCTGCCACTAATAATCTTTCCTGTGAGCGAGTCAAGCAGCGGGTCTTGGTCCACCACATTGTCGCTGCATGAAACCCCTACCGTAGCCGAGCCACCTTCCTGATAGACGAGGTTGTTGCTGCAATTCTCCACGTCCCCGCCGATGTGATAGTTCAAAGCCTTGGAGACGATGTTGTTGGCGACAGTAGTCCCGCTTCCAATCCCTACGCTGACATTGTAGAATGTGTTGCTCAACAGGACTAGTTGGTAGCTCCCGCTAGGGCCAGTAGTCCAGATGCCATAACTAACATTGGTGATATAGTTTCCCAATATGTATGAATCCCCCACCGCTCCCTGGGCATTGATTCCCATCGCCGCGTCGTGGACGTAATTGTTGATGACCCAAGTGTCTCCCTGCGTGCCTTCATCCTCAATCCTTATGGCATCTCCGTTAGAAGTATTGGTTGCCCAGTAGTCATAGCACTCGTTCTCGCTCATGATGTTCGGCCCCGTGGCCTCTTTGATGTCTATGCAGTTCTCCTCGTTTGAATAGATAAGGTTTCGTCCCATGTAGACGTAGGCTGGTCCGTTGTCCTCTGCGATGCAGGTGTGGCAGTACTGGATGCCATCCCCTGAGTTGTGGTGTATCACGTTGTCGACGATCCATATGTGATCCGTGTTCGCGTAGGCCTGGATGGCATGGTCGTCTGGTTCTGAAGGAATGACGCCGTTGTAAGCGATCTCGCTGTCATATATGACAACGTAGTCGCACCATATGCCAAGGAAAGGGTTCGGGCCGTAGCTGTTGTTATGGAGGTAGAAGTGGCGGATGGCGAGATGGTCGCTGGTTGAGCTCAACAGAACTTGTCCGCTTTGCATCTCAAGGTTCTCGATGATGAGATAACTGGAGGTGCTTATCGTAAGGGTTTTGGTGTCCCCAAATATTATGACTGGCCTGCTGGCAGGAGACTCAGGCCCGCGGATATAAACCGGACTTCCCATGGTGCCTGACGCATTCCATACGATGTTACTAGTCCCATAATTGTAGGGTCCGCCCCTGACTTGCACGATGCTTCCTGCATCCAATGTTGATGGGATGGTGCACCTGGGAGAGGACGGAGTGCCGTTGTTGCTCGTATCCGAGCACGCCCCTGAATTATCAACCCAATGAGTGTATTCGGTGTCATTCACACTGTCATAGATTCCAAACGCAGGTGCAGGGATTCCGAGTGGCGGGGTCCAATTGACTGCAGATTCGCCAGTCGTGAAGTTGTATGTGCCTGTTGTGTTGCAGTTTTCTGAGGAGTCGCAGCTCGTCACGTTATAATAATACGTCGTGTTGGTAGACAGGCCAGTTATAGTAATGTCATGACTCGTGGTAAGGGTCGCGCTTCCTGACAAGATGCCAAGACTTGTGGTGTTTCCATACTCTACAGTGGAGTTAGCGCTCTCATCAGTATCCCAGGTTATCCTTGCTCCTTGAGTTCCGGGGTCGCTTGATACGCTGCTAATCACCGGAGCTGTGTTGTCAGGCTCGTTCACCCTGAAGGAGATGTTATAATCATCGGTGTTGCTATTGTTAGATATGATGTTGGCGCACCTGACGTAAAAGGTGTAGTTCGTCCCGTTCTGGAGCCCGTTTACCTGCGTCTCGTGCGCCGTCCCGTTCGTAATGGAGAACGTGTTCGTCATGCTTGCAAAAGAAGTGCCGGATTCATTGGAGTACTTGCACGTGGCATTTAGGTCGGTCGTCAGGGAAAGGTTGGTTGCTGTTGTTCCTGCTGACAGGTTTCCGCTCGGAGCCCCGTTCGACCTCACTGGAGGAGAAGCCGAGTATATCGTGACGTTGAAGTGCGTGCTGTTTACCCTCGTGCTCTCATTGTCATTGATTACTGCAAATGCGAAGAAATCAAATGACATCCCAATATTTCCTGTCGCGTTAACATAGAACGTGGCCAAAGCACTCTCCCCTCCTGTTAAGTTAAAGTATAAAGGGTTGCTGGTAGAGTTGGTCCAGAACGGAGTGCTTCCAGGAGTCGTAGGCACAATGCCTTTTGAAGCAGTCTCTTCCTCTCCTATAGTGTAGAAGCTTTCAGGATGGGCTTGGTTGCTGTATTCTGTGGCTATCCACTCCTGGGTTCTGGTGGTATTGGAGATCCTTACTTCGTCAATAGTTCCGTTTATGAACTCATCCCCTAATTGATCCCCGCCTATTTGCACTCCGTTCGGGGCAGTATTGCTTTCTGACAGCGTCGTGGTGCTTCCAGCTCCCTGCGCGTTCCTATACCAGGTCAGGTTTGTCGTACTCGCTTTGGTGACCGCCACATGATACCAAGTTCCTATGCCATAGCTTAGTTCTGTGCCTGTTCGTTCGCTGCTCGTGTACCAGTTGAGAGAGTAGTTTCCTGATCCTTGTGAGTGAAGTTGGAAGCACGGACCATCTACATCTCCCCAAATATTTCCGTATGTTTCGCTGAGGTGGGTGTTGATCTTTATCCAAGCGGTGATCGTGATGTTGTCGGATGTTTGTATGCTGTAGATGCTGTCAGTCACGTCAATTTTGTCGTCAATTCCGTCAAAATCTAAGCTTCCGTCTATTTGCCCGGTTATTTGATCCCCAGAAGTCATGCTGCCCGCGCTGGTTCCGTTGATAGAGTAAGGGCTGCTGTCTTTAATCTGGGGCGCGCTTCCCGCAGGGTCTTCTTTCATGTGCCAGACTCCTAAGAATTGGTTGGTCCAGACTCCTGTCTTATTGCTTTGGTCGCTCGCTGCGCTGTTGTTGTAGTACATGTAGATGGTTTGGTTATGGGTGCTGTTGAGCGTGGGTATCTTAACCCAGGCAATGAGGTCTCCGTTGGTTGAGTTGTAAAGCTCGATCTCATGTGCGAGCTTGGTTGTGCCATCGCTATCTGTAAAAAGGATGTCGTCTCCATCGCTTTGGGCGTAGCTTGCGAGGTCAGCGTCTGTTGCGCTTATTAATATGGGGAAGTCCGTGTGTGTTCCGTTAATCATGCTTTGGTTGAGAGTAATGTTTTTTCGGTATTCCCAATCATCATCATACCAGTCCTCTGCTGGGTCTAGAGTCAGTGAGACGTTGCTGCAAGTCCCTTCGTCGCAGCTTAAGTTCAGGGTCACGTTGAAGAACAACCCTTGCTCAACATTGGCGTTGGATGATGGAGAGACTACTGTTAAATTTATGGAATCAGCGGCTACGCTGCTGCTCAAAACTATGAGGAATGATATAAGCGCCGCTAGCCAGGCAACAGTTTTTGCAGCTAAGCTTGTAGATTGCCCTTCAGATCCTTTCGTTCATCCCACCCCTGCCTACTTGCTTATTTTGCTGCTTTTTTATTTAAACATTGCTTTTTCTTCTACTTTTCCGGTCCAGAAATAGATGCCTGAAATGTTTTATTTATATCTTCCCCATGCAAGTGTCATACATCGTCCGTAGGCCCTGCTTAAGAGTCTTTGGATCGGCAATCTTTGCATGTACAAAAGGTTTTATAATCCACTTGTCTGTGAACTCAGGATTCAGGAATATGAACGTCAGGTTCTGCAATGTCTTCAGAAGGTTCCAGTTATCCGCTAGCAACTTGAAATTATGCTCGTTGCAGAGACAGACGAGATAACTGACATCCTTGGCATCAAGAGATTTAACCTTGTTCAAGTCAAGATTCTCTTGCATGAAGAAGGTGGCGTGGCTCTCCTTATACTCGCACGTGATCTTCCCATCTTCCTCCTGGAAGCTGACCAGGTCACGCTTCACAAGGTCTTTCTGCTTGATATGATGTACTGTCCAATTCTTTAGGTCCATTTATTTCCACCGTCTGAATGCTAGGAAGAAGGCGTAAGGGAGCAGGAACCCTATAAAGTAAAGAGTCCCTATAAGCACGGGGTCTTGCCTTGCCGTGAACCCTGAGAGCTCACTAAGACCATTCACGTGAAAGATTATTATGAAGAAGTTGAACACGGCGACGAGCGGGACTATGAACGATACGGATACTTGGTGGCTGCTAAGCCAATGCATGCGCTTCACTATGTAGATTATCAGGATGCCTAGCAGCAGGCCAAACAGGAACGTGATCCCGTATGTCCACATGTTAGAGGCCGCGACAAGTATCGGGATGAGCGCGAACGAGAGTATGAGGCTCCCCAACACTCCAGTACAGAGAGTGAACCAGAACATTCCGGTTTCGACGTGCCTGACGTGCGGATGCTTCTTTCTCTCCGCCCTGTTGAGGGCGATGTCTACCTGGGCGATCTCATCCATGCTCCAGCCCTTTGCGTGAAGGCGCTTGATCCGCTTCTGGTGATGATGCTTCTGCATGCCTTTCTCCATGCGCTTATCACTGGATTCGAGGCTTATAAATTTGTTGGTTGGAGAGGCTCGGTTCAAAATTTCTCGTAGCCCGCCGCGACCGCTTATTAATAATGTCCTCTAGCCGAGTCTAGTCTGATCGTATGAAAGTTCGTAGGCGCAGCCAGGGGCGACACTTTGAACAGAGCCGAGCCGGTTGGAAAAGCTTTTATAGACGATTTTATATACGACTGTGATGGGTCACATAACCTCAAAATCCTACCTGCACCTTCAGAAAAGGCTAGATAAGAATGCCCAGGGAGCTCCTGCGTCAGACACTCTTTTTCGGATTCTCGAGATCCTGTTCACAGAAAAAGAAGCTGAATTAGTTTCTAAGCTACCGATTCGGCTGTTTACTGCGGCTGACGCGGCCAAGCGCTGGAAGATAAAAGAGGATGAGGCCGAGAAGCTGCTGGATGAGCTGGCTGATAAGGGCCTTTTGATGGATTTCGAGAAGGAGAAAACAAGAGCCTTTGTATTGCCGCCGACAATGGCCGGATTCTTTGAGTTCTCCCTGATGAGGACAGACGGGAGGTTTGACAGGAAGGTCTTGTCCGAACTATTCTACCAATACATTAATCAGGAAGAGGATTTTGTCAGGATGCTTTTCGGATTGAACCTGCCTGCTGACCGTACCTTGATACACGAAGAGACCATACCTGATAAGTCGGTGGTCTTGGATTATGAAATGGCGACCTGCATAATAAACACTGCCAGCTGCATTACCGTAGGAATATGCTATTGCAGGCACAAGATGTCCCACCTTGGAAAGGCATGCGACATGCCACAAGAAGTGTGCTTGACATTCAACAACGCAGCAGAAAGCCTTGCAAAGCATGGCATTGCCAGGAAGATCTCAAAGGAAGAAGCAATGAAAATACTGGACTTATGCAAGTCAAAAGGACTGGTTCAGATAGGGGATAACGTCCAGAAAGGAGTCAATTGGATGTGCAACTGCTGCGGATGCTGCTGCGAAGCATTGCAAGGATACAAGAGGCTAGGATACAAGAGCCGGATCCAGAGCAATTACCTCGCTGTCGTCGACAATGAGAAGTGTGCAAGCTGCAAGCTTTGCGTCACGAAATGCCCTGTCGAAGCGATAGCTTATGATGATAAGACAGATAAGATAGTGATCGATGCTGAAAAGTGCATCGGTTGCGGGGTGTGCGCCAGGTTCTGCAGTTCGCATGCGCTATCCATGAAAAGGGTTCGGAAGCAATACGTGCCTCGAGACTCGTTTGAGAGGATTGTGGTGAATGCTATTGAAGAAGGAAAGCTTCAGGATTATATCTTTGACAATTATGACCTCTGGACAAATGAACTATTGAGAGAGTTCCTGAAAGTGATCCTGAAACTTACCCCCCGGAAGCTGCTGATGGCCAACATGCAGCTGAGATCCAGGTTCCTGGCTTTTGCCGAGCAGACCAAGATGCACGAGCTCTACGAGAAGCTGTTTGAAGAAGGCAAATCGGTCAAGCCAGGTGATGTCAAGTTAAGTGTGGATGTTGCCGCCAAGCGAGCAGGAAAAAGCCATTCACGATGAAACATGGCTCGGCAAGACATAAGACGTCCTTGCGGTGCGAGCGCGGCAACTGCGCCAGCACAGTTAACTTGACAGTATGGCCAAGCCATAACATTTAAATATGCCATTCTCCAGGATTTGGCTTTATGAAGAAGAAAGCAAAGGCCGCAAAGGCGAAGAAGCGGGCTCCTGTCAAAGTAGCGAAAAGGACAAAGCCTGTAAAGCGCGTTGTCGCCGCAAAAAAGAGCGTGAAGAGAAGTGCAGCTGCAAGACCGGCATTGGCAGACAAGCCCATAGAGACAGAGACATTCAGGCCTTTCCCGAAGTGGAAGAGGGATCCTAAGACTGACTTGATTGTGCTGGTCGCGATAGTCGCGGTGTTCGCACTGCTCATCATGTTCTTGAAATTCCCTTGGTGAGCATTAAGAATTAAGGTTCTTGGTTCTCTGCGTCGCCATTTCCCTCTACTTTAGCGACTGCGACGACCTTGTCGTTCGGTTCGAGCTTCATGATGCGCACTCCTTGAGTGTTCCTGCCGATCACGCTTATGTTCTTCACGGGAACCCGGATAATTATACCTTTCTCAGAGACTATCATGATCTCATCATAATCCTTGACTGCCCTGATGCTGACGACGGGCCCATTCCTTTCAGAGCAGATGATGTTCCTTACCCCTTTGCCACCTCTCGAGATGAAGCGGTACTCGTCAAAGCTGCTCCTCTTGCCGTAACCATTCCTAGTGACTGTGAGTGCTGTGTGAGTACCCCGAGCCCTGATCATACCTATAACCTCGTCCTTTCCTCCAAGCCTGATGCCCCGGACACCCTGGCTACCACGCCCTACTGCACGCGCGTCCTTTTCAGAGAACTTGACAGCCTGGCCATTCTTTGACGCTATGAATATCTGCTCTTCGCCATTGGTCTTCACGACCTCTACCACCTTATCCCCTTCCATGAGGTGGATTGCGATGATGCCGCCCTGCCTCGGGTTCGAGTATTCTTTCAGGCTAGTCTTCTTGACAAGGCCTTTCTTGGTTGCAAAGATCAAGAAGTGTTTAGGATCGAACTCCTTTACAGGAATGACGGCCTGTACCCTCTCATCAGAATCAACTCTTATCAAGTTTATGATGGGACGGCCCTTGCTCTGCCTCGTGGCTTCAGGGATGTTGTACCCTCTCAGCCAATGGACTTTGCCCTTGTCTGTGAAGACCAGGATGTAATCATGGGTGTTGGCGACGAACAAGTGCTCCATGACGTCCTCTTCCTTGGTAGTGGCGCCTATGACTCCTCGCCCCCCACGCTTCTGGGTCTTGTAGATATCAAGGCTCTGCCTCTTCACATATCCCTCGCGGCTGACTGTTATGACAGTCTCTTCAGGCTTGATCAAGTCTTCCATGTTGAACTCTTCTGTAGCGCTCTCATCAATCTCAGTCCTCCTCTCGTCGCCGTATTTGTCTATGATCTCTGCCATTTCCTGCTTGATGATGTTAAGTATCTTCTTCTCGTCAGCGAGGATGTCCTCAAGTTCCTTTATGAGCGCGATTAGCTTGGTATGCTCGTCCCTTATCTTCTGCTGCTCAAGCCCTGTGAGCCTCTGCAGCTTCATATCAAGGATGGCCTGGCTCTGGATCTCTGTCAGTTTGTAGCTTGCCATGAGCTTTTGCTTTGCAGCTCCAGGGTCATTGGCTTTCTTTATGAGAGTGATTATAGGATCAAGATGCTTGAGGGCGACTATAAGGCCTTCTAGTATGTGTGCTCTCTCCTCAGCCTTCTTCAGGTCGAACTCTGTTCTCTTGCGGACGACAGTCCTCCTATGGTCAATGAATTGTACAAGAATCTGCTTGAGATTAAGGGTCTTTGGCTGGTTGTCGACGAGAGCCAGCATTATCGCGCCGAAGCTTGTGTGAAGCCTTGTGTGCTTGAAGAGCTGGTTCTTCACAACCTCAACATTGGCGCCTCTCTTGAGCTCCAACACGACCCTCATGCCGTTCCTGTCACTTTCGTCCCTAATATCACTTATTCCTTCGACTGTCTTTGCGTTCACGCAGTCGGCTATCTGCTCTATAAGCTGGGACTTATTTATCTGATAAGGTATTTCCTTGATTATGATGCGCTCTCGGTCCTTCTTGGTTTCATCCTCAAGCCTGGCTTTGACCTCAATGCTTCCGCGGCCATACAGATATGTCTCATTAATACCGTTCCTGCCGCAGATTATCCCTCCTGTCGGGAAGTCAGGCCCCCTCACGACCTCAAGGAGATCCCTTATCTCGATGTCTGGGTTGTCTATTATTCTCGTGACCGCGCTGCACACCTCTTTCAAGTTGTGGGGTGGTATGTTCGTCGCCATCCCCACTGCAATCCCGCTGCTGCCGTTGACCAGGAGGTTTGGGAACTTGCTCGGAAGGACAATCGGCTCTTTCAGGCTGCCATCGAAGTTGTCTGTGAAAGGGACTGTCTCCTTGTCGATGTCCTGGAGCATCTCGTCAGCGATCTTGGCGAGCTTCGCCTCAGTGTATCGCATGGCGGCCGCAGAATCCCCATCGATGCTACCAAAATTCCCCTGTCCCTTTATAAGCGGGTAGCGAAGCGAGAAGTCCTGTGCCATGCGCACGAGCGAGTCGTACACGGCGCTGTCTCCGTGCGGGTGGTACTTACCCAGGACCTCTCCCACGATCCTTGCGCATTTCTTGAACGGCGTGTTGAACCTTATTCCCATGTCGTTCATGGCGAAGAGTATCCTTCTGTGGACTGGCTTGAAGCCGTCCTTGACGTCAGGCAGGGCTCTCCCGATGATGACGCTCATCGCGTAATCAAGGTAGCTTGAGCGCATCTCGTCGTCTATCACGGCAGAGATTATCTTCTGCTCTGCAACCGCGTCTTTTTTCGGCTGGTTTTCAGTCTCCTCTGCAGAATGTTTCTTTGCGCTCATCTTCCGTGCCTTTTTCCCCTTGTTTTGCGACTTGAGAAATCAAAATTCCCTAGTTTCGTAAAACCCTTGTTTTCCGACGATAAAATCTATGTATTTGGAATGATTTTGAGTTTATAAGTGTTGTCATTTTTACTCATTAATTTCCATATAGAAAACAATATCGAAAACAAATGCTCAAAAAGCATTCACCATCTGCAGAAAAAAGCCCAATCACTACTTAGAGAACCGCCAGTATGCGGTCCTTCTCAAGGCTGTGAATAACAAAAGAATGGCCGCAGAAAACGCACTTCTTCACGCTACCAGAAACCCTCCTTGGATTAGTCTTCTGCTTACCGCCGCACTTCGGGCACATTACAACGAGCAACATGCAATAAATAACCGAGAAATGCGTTTATAATCCTTGCGGGGGCGTGTCCAGTGGAAGAAGATGTCCAGTGGTTCAGATCTCTAGCTTGTCCTCGTCCTTCTCAGCCAAGGGATCGCTCGGATTTGGAGCCTCTTTCTCTTCCTTATCCTCTGCTTTGGGCTTGTCAGGCTCAGCGTCGTCGGATTCCTTGTCGCCCGGAGTTGCTCCCTCATCAACCGCTGCAGGCTCTCCAACCTCTGCAGGCTGCTCGTCAGAATTCATCCTCTTGAAGCTCTCGTCAGAGTCATTAGTATCGTTCTTATCCGACAAGGCCTTGATCCTCGCGTCGATATCATCAAGATAAGAATTGTCAGGCTCGTTAGAATCGGCTGTCAGCCTGTTCTCATCCTTTGGAGGAGCCACGTCCACGACCTTCAGGTCGCCCAGGAGCTGCGCTCCCTCCTCACCAGGCTGGGCAAGGGTCTTCTGCTCTTCAGGGATGTCCACGACAGGCAGCTCACCAAGCCTCTTCCTGCCGCTCCTGCGCGGCGCGGGCTCAGAAGGCTTGACATCCTGAAAAATCGTCTTTAGCTTGGCATCTCCCTCTACGTCGAAATACTCGAAGAACTTATGGGTCAACACAACTTCAAAGCTGCGCCCTTTCTTCTTGCGCTCAATAAAGCCCCCGTCGATGAGGATCTGGATGTGATCATAAGCATTGGTGCCCCTTGCCTTTATGACATCGGCCTGCATCACCGGAGCCTTGTAGGCCACGATGGAAAGCGTCTCAAGCACAGGGAAAGGAAGCTCGGTATCAGCGACGATTTTAGTGACAAGATTCACGTACTGTTCGCGCACGTTGAGCTTCCAGCCGTCAGCAGAATCCATGAGCGTAAGGCTCGTGTCCCTCTGGTCGTAATCCTCCTTGAGAGAATTCAGGGCTTTCCTGATGTCGCTCTTCGACACTCCAATCAGTTCAGAGAGGTCTTCCTCTTTCATCACCTTGCCAGAACTGAAGAGCAAGGACTCAACCTGCTTCTTGACATCTGTCATCTTAAAAAACTCACCTGTTATAAGACTATTTAATGATTGCCCTTTTTTTAGCGTTGTACGTGGCGCGTCAGCGACTGTTGCTGCACTCATTTCTTCCTGAAAAACTTGCCGTCCTTCTCCTCAACCTTTCCCTTCTTCACGTTCACATCAAGGAAATGCTTGAGGTTATCCAAGTCTATCCCTAGCTTCTTTGAGATCTCCTCAGAAGTGTGATGGTGCTCTGTCGCCAGGAGGACTGCGTTGTGGATCATCTGGTTCATGCTCTTCACAAAGACCTCTTCCTTAGTGGAAAGCTGCCTGTAGCTCGTAGAGACCTCGTGGAGCTTTGCAAGCAAGTCATTGAACCAGTTTGTCAAGTCCTTATCCTTGAACTTCAGCTCCTCAGGTGCGATGATATCGATCGTGGCAGGCATGAAGTTGACGCAGAGCCAGTTGAACTTGTCAAGGCTCTCGACAAGCATCTCCGTATCAGCGAAAGTGCCCCAGAGCTTGCCCTCAGTCTCCTCAGGTTCGCCGTACTCAACGCTCAGGATGTGGATCTGATGGTCCTTCTTCAGGTTCGCAATGTAGTCATGCATGGCCTTCTCGACATGCTCCTTCGGAGTGCCGATTACCTCGAATGATACCTGGGCCAATACGCCGCCCTTCTTCAGCTTCTCCTGGATCTCTTTCTCGTCCATAAACAGGGGAAAAAGAAGGGGCGTTATATAAATTTATCGTAGAACACTTCATCAAGGCTTCTTCTTCCAGCCTATGAGCGCCGCTACCGTAAGCAAGAGCACCGCGATCACGAAGTAAGGCGCGTATCCTGCAAGCCTTGCGTTGGATGACTCGTACACGACGTCTCCGCTTATGAGCTCGCTCATCTTGGGAGTCGCGTTCAACACCTCTCCAGGCGTTATCCTCCGCTCCATCACATCCTGATCCTGCACAAAGGTCCTTTTTTCAAGTCCATCAAGACCGTCGAGGCTATATTCTTCAAGCCCTTCTTCATCTGCCCCTTTAATTCCTATGAGGCTCAGGTTTATCTCAGGCTCTCCTTCAAGCTCCACG
>JAFGBP010000085.1 GCA_016933095.1 Candidatus Woesearchaeota archaeon
ACAGCAGTACTTCTTCCACCGGCTCTCATCAGCCCGAACAACAGCGCTGACCAAAAGCTGGGCCTTCAGTGAAGAGTTCTCCGGGACCTCGAAGGCAGAGATCTTCTCAGAACCGACAAGGTCAGAGCCTCTGAATAGACTCAAGCTCTCGGTTTGTGATTGGAGCGAGTAGACCACCTTGCAGACGCTGTTCCTGGTGTTGCTGGTCTCGAAGTTGGGCGGAACCTCGATCCTGCAGCTATATTCGGTCCTGGCCTTGACTTCAGAAGGCACAAAGAGAAGCCCCTTGAACAGGACTGAGGGGCTTATAGTCAGTATCTTGACCCAAACATCCTTGATAATGTCCTTGGAAACTGGCGTGACGTTCAGAGGCGGTCCGGAGATTATGATGCCGGAATTGTAAGAGTCAATCAGGTCATGATTTGGGGTTGTTGAGGTTGGATAGATCAGGCTTGCTATGAGATCCTCGTTGTTGTAGCTAAGAGTCATGCAATCCTGCCATTCCTGGCCTGAGAATTGGTTGCAGTCAAAAGAAAAAACAACAGGCATCGCAAGAACTAGCAAGATCAGCGCGATGCCTGTCCTGAAAAAGATTTTCGGCTTCATCCTACGAGGAACTCCACGACCAATGGAGCGATCCAGATGACTATCAAGCCGACCACGATGTAAGTCGCCGTCATCTTGGCCTGCTCCCTCCTGGCAGCATCCCCTCCGCTGATGATGAAGGTCACCCCTGCAAATACCAGGAAGATGACCGCCAAGACCGTAGCGGCATACTTGATGAAGTTATAGACCTTCATCACGGGCGCCAGGATGTTGTCAAAAGTCGCCTGATCCTCAGAGGAAATCTCCTCGTTGAACTCCACCGCAGCCACTATTGGCAAAGACAACACCAACAGCAAAAGCAAAAAATATAGTGCCTTAGACATGCTTTCGACCACCTCCTCTAGCTTTCAAAGCCCTAGAGCGAACACGCTGGAAACGCTCAAGGCTGCCGTACTTCCACTCAAGAAAAGAGACGCAAGCAGAGCAAAGAAAAGCCTCACCCTTCTCAAGAGAAGCACCACACAACTGACATTTGGCTTGATTCATGAAGAGAGAAAGAACTAGATTACCAAATACTGGAACTCAGAGGTAAGATAGCTAGAAGCAGACTTACTTATGGTCTTGGCTTGATTCTTTTATGAGTTCTATTGCAATCTCATCTTTTAGATTCGCGGCTTTTTCCAAATCTTTTAATCCTGTTCTTATCCTTCTGGCCATTGTGTGAGCTACCCCTCGCCCACAATACGCTCTTCCAAGAAGTACCGTGATTTCCTTAATAGCCGCATCTTCTTTTATGTTGTCATTTGATTTATTATACTTTGAAAATGTTTTATGCGTTTTTTTAAGCAAATCTAACAATCTGATTGACTCATTGAAATAGATGATTGCGTCTTCAATCAAATTTTCTTCGTTTTTATCCATCTCATGTTCTTTAAGAATAATCTCTCCTGATTCTAGGCAAGAATAAATCTTTTGGCGAATTTTATTTATGTCGTTTGGTAACTTCTTAAACTGTTCTTCTGTTATTTTGAAATATGCTTTTATCTTTTCAAAGGCCTTCTCATGCGCTCCAATTTTGTTTAGAACTTGTGAGGCCAGGATCAAAGTATCGATGTGGTGGGGATTGAGTTTATTTGCCTTGTTAAGGTCATTCATTCCGTTTTGAAGATTTTCTTCTATTTTTCTTCTAGATAGGTAGCATTTTCCTCTCCAATAATATGCCTCTGAATTTGTTGGGTTGAGTTCTATGGCTTTTGAAAGATCATCTATTGCTTTTGGAAAGAATGAATCGTCTGTTTCATTTTTTATTGCATGTGCGACGCCTCTCGCAAAATATGCTTGATCTTCAGTTGGATTCAGTTCCAATACTGAAGTAAAATCCTCTATTGCTTTATTTAATTCATTGGTTTTCTTCGATTTGCTTCTTATGTAGTGACAATCTCCTCTGAGAAGATGTGCTTTTGTGTTTTTTGGATCAATCACTATGGCTTTGTTTAAGAATTTGATTGCATCTTCGTAGAATCCTCCTTTATGATAAATGTGGCTGAGACCAATATGTGCTTCTGCATTGTTAGGTTCCATCTCAATTACTTTCAGGTAGTCTTGAATCCCATTAAGCGATTCATCTAACAAATTGTAGACTAATCCGCGATAAATATAAGCTCTTGTATCCTGTGGGTTTAGTTTTATTGATTGCGTTAGAAATTGAATTGCTTGGTGATATGACTGTTCTTTTCTCTCACCTTCTTGATGAAGACTTTCACTGATGAGTTTGACTGCCTTCTGAAAATATTCTTCTTGCTGCGTCATATCTCTCAATGGGATGCCAACGCAATCGTTGGTTTAAATTTTTCGATTATATATCGTAAACTTAATAAATCCTGAAACGTAAAGTATAGTTAAGAACGATCAATAGAGTGGTTCTGCACGTTAGCCCCGAAAGACGATCACGAATTCCTGTGATTCCTGGCCGGGCTATTCGACAAACGTGTCCACAAAATGGGGCGAGTGAAAGTCCCAGAAAGTGGTTATCGTTATCCGTGATTCCTGGTTGGAATCAAGTCACTTTTTCTTTTAGTTCCAGCAGTATTTCTTCCTTGATGCGTAGACCGATATCCTGCATCTTTAGCCGTTGGTTGTTTAATTCCTCTTCGAGCTCAGTAATCCTTTCTTTGAGCTTTACCGTCTCGTTCTCGTAGACTTTCTTGACTGAGGCTCGCTCGTACGCTCCGCTCATCCGGACGTAGGTTTTCATCTCGTCGCTTCCCAGGCTCCAGCCGTAGCGGTGCGCTAGTTTCAGGGTGTCGCCTTCGAGTTCTCTGGCATAATATGTGGCTGAGCTGTGCCTGAAGAGGTGTGGCGACAGTTTACGTCCTAAGACCTGAACTGCCCGCTCACAGAGTATCTTGCGAACTGTTGCGTAGCCCTTGACAAATAGCAGACTATCAGAAGCCAGTCCTTTGAAGTATGTGCTGTTCACAAAGGCTTGAATGTCCTCTGTAAATAGAGGGACTGGTATCTTTCGCACATATGTTTTGGACAAATTACATCTCATCCAGAAGCATTTCTTCTCGCCAGCATATTCTTCCCAGGTCAGGTCTTTTTTCTTGACAGAGAGCATCTCCTGAATCCTGAATCCGCTGTCAAATAGCAATAGGGTAAGCAGTTTATATTCGATCCTGGAGAAGCCGTTAGCTAAACGGATGGTGTCGTTCAGAGACAGCACTTCTTTCTCGATTGGCTTCTCGTCTTTGCTTATCCTGGCCTTGATCCAGGCGACTTCTGGCGGGTAAATCTCATTATCTCCTTTGAGCCATTTCCAGAACTGCTTAAGGAACTTCTTTACATCTGATTTGCTTGAACCTGAGTAGTTCGTCCCGGATGTGGCCTTAAACTCGTTTCTGTTGAGTTTATTGACAAAAGTCTCTATGTCTGTCCTTGTCAGTTCATCCAGGTTATGGTCATCAAAACCCCTTAGAATGAGTCCGTAGACCATCTTTAACTTCTTCATCCTGTTTCTAGACAAACCTTCGTTCAGGCAGTGGTTCTCGAACTTAGTCCATAGCTCGTTGTTCTTCATGTTTTCACCTAGAACGAGCTTATATATAAACGGTTATGCGCCCCAGAAGTATACGAAAATATAAACGCCCCGGCCGGGATTTGAACCCAGGTCATCGGATGTTTTTAACATCATCGATCTTCTCGATGGTTGTTTCGAAAATCCGAGATGATTGGCCGGACTACACCACCGGGGCTTTACTTCGTTCTCCCCGCTGAGCACGCTGACGTCGTCATCGTACACCATCGGGGCATTACTCCGTTCGCCCCGCTGAGCATGACTTGCGTCATACACCACCGGGGCACTTCGTACCCCGCTGAGCATGCCAGGTTCCCTGTCATGCCATTGGGGCAAAAGTTCTATTCTCCTTGTGATTTTGGGCTATTTAAAAATGTTTTTACTGGAGGCTGTCTTGTTTTCTCATGAAGCTTTCGCTGCTGTATTCTGCGGGGTTTGTAGTGTCCATCAGCTTCTTGCGTTCTTCTTCTATCTTCTGAGTGTAGGCGTCTTTCCTGGCACCGTCCATCTTGGCGATCTCTGCCCTTGTCAGGCCTACGTAGAATCCTGCCTTGATGGTCTCGGTTTTCATGTCTCTTAGAGTTTTTATGATGTCGTCCAGGCTTTCTGTTGTCATTAGTTTGGTGTCTGTCTGGAGGTAGTATATTGCGTTGATTTTCTCCACTACGAGTCTTGGTATCATGTTCTCCCTGGTCAAGCCTCTTGTTTATAAACTTTACGAATAAGTCACTATCTGGGAGTAGTTAGAAAATAATGGGCCCAAGGGGACGTTCAGGCTGACGCCCTTGAACCGGTCGTCAACTATTTGAACCCCCGACCCCCGGCTCTCCTAAATCATGCGAAGAGCATGGCCATATAAGACCGGTGCTCCAGCCAGGCTAAGCTATGGGCCCTTGGAATCTTTAGCTTCATGTGTTAGATGATTGTTTAAAAAGTTTTTCGTTGACTTGGTCCAGTCCAAGACTAAACCTTTATAAACTTGAGAGGGGATTGTGGTTGCATAGCAAAAAGAGGATGATAACTTGGCATGGTACACTATTCTCGCTACGATAGGCTCTTACCTGCTGGACTTGTTCCTTGATTGGCTTAAGACTATCTTCGTCCTGCCGTTCCAGACTACTGACATGCTCTGGCTCTTAGTCCCTGTCTGGCTTGTGTGGTTCTTCGCTGAGTTCTTCCAGGAAAAGAAAGGCACGAGCATGGGGAACGCGGTATCGAACGCCGTCGTCGTCCTTTGGGGAAGCATCGATTGCGCAAGGCAGACCACTTACTGGATGGCAGAGCACCCTGGTTTGTTCTGGGAGACCTTCCTCAGGTTCTTCCTGATAGGGCTGATATTCTCATACGGCGTTATAATAGTGTGGCTGGGCCTGAAGGGCAACAAGGTGATAAAGTTCATTGGCAGGATAAGGGAGGTCACGTACGTCTTCATAATGTTCGTCCCGATATTCTACAGCGCAATACCCTTCTCATGGGGCCACGTGCTGGGAGCCATCATCTTCTTCCCAGTATTCTACTTCACGATAGAACTTATAGACCGGTACGCCCCGAACCCATTGGCTGTCGTGATGGATCTTGGAGAAAAGGACAAGCCAAAGGATTCTTTTGATGACAACCTTTTTGACAAGGATCCTTTCCCGCCAGCAAGGCCTGCCGGCCCTGTAGGCTTGCCGCCAAGCCAGACTTTTCCTCCGATGCGCAACCCTCCTACTATGCGCCCGCCGAAAGCTGTTCCTCCATTTAATCAACGCCTGCCGAAATAGGCGGTGATCTTTTTGTGGGAAACTTCATCTTATAATAGAAAACCGAAGATTCAATAAATTATCTTCTGGCAGACTTGGAGAACTTCTTCTTGATATTCTCGATCGAGACGCTTTGGCTCTCGGATTTTTGCCCTTTGAGCTTGGCCTCGAGCTCCGCCACCTTCTTCTTCATCTCGACGATCTTAAGCTCTCTTCCTATAGCCACTTTGTTGAATTTCTCAAGCTCCTCGTTCTTGGACTTGAGCTCCTTAGTCCTTTCCTCGACCTTACTCTCCAGCTCCTTGTTGGAGTTCTCCAGCATCTCCCTGGACTTCTTGAGGACCTCAGTCATGCTCTTGAATTCCATGTAGAGCTCTCCGACCTCGTCATCCCTCACAGAGACCTTTGATTCGATCTCATCCTCGACCATGGGATTGTAGTTTCCTGCGCTGAGCTTTTTCACCGCCGCTGTAAGAACCTGGATGGGGTTGGTGATCCTCAAGGCGAAGGGAATGACGAGCAGCAGCGTTATTATCATGATAGGTATGAGTGTTAGGAGGGTTTGGCTGTAAACCTCCATCATCCTCCGGTTTAGGGTATGATATCTAATGATGTACCTAGCCGAGATTATGTGCCAGCCAGTCTCTTCTATTACTGGCATGAATATCTCGACGCCATCCCCCTCTTCGTCCTTTATCTTGCGGTAAGTCTGATTCTCTGTCTTGATCATTCCAAGGCTTATTGGATCGTCTATATACCTGCTGCTGTCATCTGCATATTTTCCCTGCTCTATCTCGATGGTATCGCTTAGTATCTTGCCGTTAGTGCTTATTATCTGTATCCTGGCCACGTCCTTGTTCTTGCTCATCAGGTCTTTCATGTTTTGTTTCCAGTAATCGATCATTTCAGGCCTGCTATGGAGGTAGAACCTCTGATAGTAGTCGTACGCGTTGGGCGTCGTGAATTCAGAGAATATGATACCGTCATTCAAGATGTCTTCTGAAAGCTTATTCTTCTCAGTGTAGAGGAATACTATGGAAAACGCCAGGAATGCCAGGACGATGAGGATGAAGACAAGAAAGCTCAGCCTAAAGGAAAGCTTCCTTGTCTTCCTCAGAAACCCGAAGGGCTTCTGGTCATCTTTAGTTTCCATAATTTTCCGCTAGTATAGGATCTATCTTGGCCTTGGCAGCGTCCAACGCCTCTTTAGGGGTCTTATCTCCGACCCATGCGCCGACGATCTCGTCAAGCAAGGCTTTCTTCACCCTTCCTGCTTCCAGGATGTTAGGTTCTGGCACTGAGTTCTTCAGTTCTGCAACGTAGCCTTTCTTGAAGACGCTGCTCAGCTGCTCCTGGTGGTTCTCCAGGTCGACGTTCCTGCTAGGTATGGCTCCTATGACGTTTGTCAGCAAGTCTCCGTACCTCGTAGTCCCTGTCTCTGGCTGGACCTCGGTGTGGAGCCACTTGAGGAAATCCCAAGCCTCCTGCTTGTGCCTGCTCTTCGCGGTCACGCCTGAGAACCAGCTGTACTGTAGGGTTGCCGGCTTCTTCAAACCCGGAATCGGAGCGACGCCGATGTCTGTTTCAAAACGGTCTCCGAAGTTCTCCTTGAAGCTTCCCTCGAGCCAGGGTGCCGCAATTGCCATCGCCACCGTGCCTTTTCCAAGGTCGAACATGTTACTGTTGGGGTCAGTCGCTCCTTTCTCAAAGAGCTCTACTATCTTAGTCAGGGCTTCAACGCCTTCAGGGCTGTTCATGAGCGCCTCGCTATAATCGCTTGACAAGAACTCTCCATTGTTGGACCACAGCAACGAGAGGAATGGGTCTACTACGCCCCAATCCTCGCTCTTCTGGAACGCATAACCGTATTGGATGATGCTTCCCTTGTCATCCTTCTTGGTGAGCTTGACAGCGTCCGCAATCAATTCGTCCCAGGTCTCAGGGGCTTTTGCCTCGCCGTTCGCATCGACTATGCCTGCGTCCCTGAACATCTTCTTGTCATAGACAAGCATGAAGTCGTTGATCTCTGTCGGGTAACCCCAAATCTTTCCGTTGATAGTAACTCCCGCGGTCGAGAAGTAGTTGGCCTTCACGTCCTCGGCGACTCCTGCCGGCGGCGTGTCCAGTATCCCTTCATCAGCATATGTGACTCCCCAAGTAGAGTAGACTTGGTAGATGTCAGGCACTGCATCAGCCTCGTGGAATTGCCTTATCTTCTCGAAGTAATCCCCATAGTTGACAGTGACTATCTCAAATTCCACGTTAGGGTGGAGCGCGGTGTACTCATCAGTGTACTTCTTCAGGCCGTTAAGCTGCGCATCCCAGTTCCAATGCACCATGTAAGTGAGAGTGATCTTCTCAGGAGCCGCATCAGACGGTTCCTGCGCTGGAATCGTCTCGGCTGGCGTTGGTGCCTGCTGGCTTGCGCATCCAACTAGGAATACGCTCGTCACAAGAAAAACTGCTAGTAAGACAGATATTGCTTTCATTTTTCATACCTCACTGATTTTTAGGTTTATACCCTCTTTTCATCATTCCTCGCATTTTTCATTTAAATATTTTGTTATCTAACAGGCTTTTTAGAACTGATCTTCGGCTTGGCGTTGCTCATGAACTTTGCAGAGCGATGCTTACTTGACCCTTGGCCATCCTGCCTGCTTGAACTTCTCATACTCAAGCATAACACCGGATTCGAATGCATCGAACCCGACGCAGCCGTCAGTCTTAGAGAGCCCGAAGATGCGGGGTGTGTCTTCCCTGATAGGGTATGGGAGTGCTATGTCATTATCAGAATAGCTGCCATCCATGAGATAGGCTTCGATCATTGCAGCGAATATCTCGGACCTGCCGCCTCTTCTCTGGTCCATCACATAGCTGAGATTTCCCATCTGCCTGCGATAATCCTTGCTCGAGTTCCCGTGGCTGCAGTCGATCTCGATGTTTCTCCGCAGACCGTGCTTGTCAAGGAGCGCCAAAGCCTCATCTATGCTCTCAGGATTAAGGTTGGGTCCGGCCCCTCCTCGCAGGTTGATGTTCACGTATTCATTGCCTCTGGTGTGGATCTTTGCCTTCCGGCCCTTGTAATCCTCGCCTCTGAAAGTGTTCTTCATTCCCGCGACCCGGACAGCATCCACGGCAGGGCTGATCTGGCCGTCGACTGTATTCTTGAACCCTCCAGGGCAGGAGATGCCTGACATCATCTTCCTATGGTTACAGGAAGTGACTGTCCTGGCCCCGATAACTCCTCTCGAGATGAAATCCCCTATGTACTGAGGGGTCTCTGTGTGCAGGTATTCAGTGATTGTCGGGAGACCGAGCTCGTTTATCCTCCTGAGGAGCTTCCTGGCAAGCTCGAATCCCAAGTCGACTTTGTCAGAGCCGTCCATGCGAGGATCCTCGATGAGACCCCGCCATCCGATGTTCGTCCTCGGCTTCTCGAAGTACGCCCTCATCATGATGAAGAACACGTCATCGACCTTGTCGCTTAGCCTCTTAAGCCTCTTTGCGAACTCATAAGCCGCTTTCACATCATCTATTGAGCAAGGGCCTGCCTCTATGATGATCCTAGGATCCTTGCCGTCCATTATCCTCTTCACGATCTCCCGCCCGACAACGACGGTGTATGCTGCTTTGGGAGTCATCTTCACCTTCTGGCGCAGCTCTTCAGGCGTCATTCGCACATTGTACTCGTCAATGTTCCTATCCTCAAGCAAAGCCACTAGCCCTCTTAGGCTCGTCGGTATCTTCATTTCCTCATCCAGGCCGCCGAGGTTTATCTTAGGCCATTTCATGCTCTTTTTGCTGCTCATCTTATATCGTGTCCTCCTGAAAAGTTCTTTCTTGTCTTCAGATCCATCTCAAGAACACGCTTCTGAGAATGTCAGTTATGTTTGACCGGCAACGCCCCAAAAACGTGTTTTTGAGCCATTACCAATAAAAGTAATAGAAGAATCCAAAGCTAAAGCTCCCAAAGAAGTTCTCTGCTCCCTTGAAAGCTTCCATTATCATGCCAGTAGTAAGCGAGGGCCTGGTATATAAACGTTTCTGTGTCTGAAGCGTTACGGGATGATGTTTCGGCAGGGAATTGCTTTTCTTCTTCTATTTTTCAGGAACTTTTAAATACTTCCATGACAAAGTAATGTCATGGCGGAGGATGAGTTCCTGTCTATCTTTGATTCTGATAATTCCAAGAGCCCGAGGCCTTACAATGACTTGGAGTCATTCCTAAATGATGGGCGCATCATGTTCAGGGCGATCGAGAACGGCCGTGAAATCTATTATAACCCTCATGACTATTATGCCTTGAAGAAGATCAAGCTTCAGGATTTCTACAGTCCAGAGGAGCTCGTTGATAATTCTGCTTCTTGGCCTGAGTGCTGGGATTCCCTTCCCTTCAGCAGCCAGCCATTATTTACCTTGCTCGGATATAACGGCGAGGTTGACAAGAAAAAAGGATTTCTGATCGGCTCATCACCCAGCATTCGAGTAGAATCAGGGACGGCCGGCGTTGTTTATGTCCAATATGATCCTGAGGCTGACTTGATAATAATAAATAGGAAGATGCCGCGCTTACCTGCAATCTTGCATATTCAAAGGCAAGGCATTCTTTTTGACTGTAACTTTGGAGTAAAGGATCATTCGTTCATCGTACAGCTGGAACATGAGTGCCGCGAGGCATTTCTTCATGAGCAGGAACGCATACGCCTAAGCTGCGACCCCAGATACCTGAGCTTGCTGGAGCACGGGAATAAATGATGAAATCCATGGCCCGCCGCTGATGAGGCTGTTGGCGCGGGTTCGCGGCGCAAACTAATCTCTTTTCCTGACCACGAACAGCTTATCGTTGACCCTTACCTTCTCTGGCAGCGATACAGTCACTTTATCTCCTTTGCCGGCGCTATTCACGCGCTGGTCTTTCTCTTCCTTGCCCTCTTTCATAATGGCTTTGACCTTTGACTCGACCACTCCGGTCGTCGGCCCTGTTATCAGGATGCTGTCACCGACTTTCAACGAGTCTGATTCCAAGAGGAAATAGCCGACCTTTGCCTTTGCATAATAATTGAGGACCTTCCCCACCTGCACCTTTTCAGTCGTCGCCTTTGAGCCGTACACCCCGCTCCACTCGTTCTCCTTCCGGCCCATGTAGTATCCGCCGTGCCAGAATCCGCGGTTGAAAACTTTCTCAAGCTCCTTTGTCCACGTGGAGACCTTTTCTTTTGTATAAGTGCCCTTCCCGATCGCGTCAAGCGCTTCAGAGTAAGCCTTGACAGTAGTATATACATACTCTGCCTTCCTGCCGCGACCCTCGATCTTCATAACAGAAACTCCGGCCGAGACGAGCTTGTCAAGGTATCCGATTGTGCAGAGGTCTGCCGGGCTCATCACGTACTTGTTGTCGATCTTCAGCTCGTCACCAGTCTCGTCATCTATCACGCGATACGCCCTCCTGCAGTTCTGAAGGCATTCTCCGCGGTTCGCACTCTTGTTATACGTCGCTAGGCTCATGTAGCACTTGCCGCTGATAGACACGCACAATGCGCCGTGAACAAAGACTTCTATCTGCACGAGCCTGCCAGAAGGGCCTTTTATCTTCTGCTTCTTTATCTCGTCGCATATCTTCTTGATCTGCTCGATCCGAAGCTCGCGTGCAAGCACGATAACATCAGCCCACTTCGAGAAGAACTTGACGGCCTCGATGTTAGAGACGTTCGCCTGAGTGGAGGTGTGCACCTCCAACCCGACCTTGCGCGCGTATTCTATCACAGAAAAATCAGACGCTATGACTGCAGAGACTCCTTCCTTCTTTGCAGCTTCGCAAACCTTCCTCACATCAGAAAGGTCCTCGTCGTACATCACAGTGTTGAGGGTAAGATAAGTCTTGACACCTGCCTTCCTGCAAGTCGCGACGATCTTCTTCAGATCCGCAAGCGAGAAGTTAACAGTGCTTGCACTTCTCATATTAAGCTTTCCGACCCCGAAGTATACTGAACCCGCGCCAGCCTTTATGGCGGCAGCTAATGTCTCGTAGGAACCGACAGGAGCCATGAGCTCGACTTTTGACTTCATGACGCAATAGAATAAGCCTTTTCTTTAAAATATTACGCTAACACTTCCTTGGTCGGCTGCAGAACGCCAGTATCTCCTCTTCCTTCCTTATGTCCTGCTCGTGCATGAGCTTCAGGAACTTATGAAGGACTTGGGTCGTGGCCTCGACGTCGGCCATGGCCCTGTGAGCCCGCTTGTTCTCGATCCTGAAAAGATCGCACAATGCCCCAAGGCGCTTTGACGGAAGGTCTGGAAGGATCCTGTTCGCGAGCTTTCTTGTACAAAGCCTTTTGTTTGGGAGCTCCCGCTTAAGATGCTTCTCAGCGTTGTGGCTTATGAACCCGCAGTCAAAAGAAGCGTTGTGGGCCACTATCATGCTGCTCCCAAGGAAATCCATGAACTCGGGAAGCACATTTGATATCGTAGGCGCGCCCTTCACCATCTCATTGTCAATGCCAGTCAGCTTTGTAATGAACAAGGGGATGTGGCACTCGGGATTCACGAGCGAGTGGAAGTGGCCGATCTTCTTCCTGCCATGATACCTGACAGCCGCGATCTCTGTTATCCGATGTCGGTCCTTTGATAGGCCTGTAGTCTCGATGTCTAGAACAATGTAATCCTTCAGCATGAAAAAACCACCGATCACCCTATAGGGCCTGAAAAGTTGCCCTGCTAAAAAGGATTCTCAACAACTAGTTATTAAGCTTTTCTATCCTCAGGGCGGAAGGATCATTCATGATCGCGGAAGATTTGAGGAGTCTCCTTTGAAGTTTAAATCTTCCTTCGGGTTAAATAATTAATTCTTCACTTTTTTCGCGCGTGCCCTTTCTTCTTGCCCTTCTTGACCAACAAGTATGCTGAGACGATAATCACTGCTATCGCTAATATGATGATCCATGTTAGGGTGCTCCCTCCCCCTGCAGCCGCTGCTTTAGTCTCATCCCAACCAGTGTCCTTTGGCTCCTTGTACTCGTAATCCCCTGGCTTCGCCTGTTCATGATATTCCCAATAAGCCACGTCCTTGCCGGTCCTGACATTCTCCTCGACCTTCTCAGCGACCTCAACATCCTTGACCCCGAAGTCGTGCTCGACGTAGTATCCGCGCTCCGCGGACTCCTCGAGCTTCCCTGCAAACTCTTCAGTCGTTATCACGAGCGGCTTTGAGCTGGAGACTCCGTCAGGAGTGACTGTGACCGTGGCCTCGTACTCCTCGTCAGGCACGGGCACGTTGATCATTCCGTTGTTGTTGTCGACTGTCATCTCATAGTCCCACTCAGGATGATCTGCGAATTTCACCACGACCTTGTAGCCGGGGATGTTGTTGTCGACCTTCACGTTTCCGGCAGGGTCCATCACAGAGTTCCGCCTGTTGAGGCGTAGGTAATTCGAGGCAGGACCGACCTTCTCATATCCGTCATAGACCATCTTCCTGTTGGTGCCGTTGTCAGCGAGGTCGATGTGCGGCTCGCCCGCATTCTTGACGTAGTTGCTGTTGAGATCCTCGAAGGGCTCATCCCCGTCATGCCTGCCGTTGCCGGTCTGGTTCTCGACGAAGAATCCGTGCGAGATCCAGATCTTCTTGAACAGCTCCTTATTTGCAGGATACTTCTTTCCGAACTCCTCGTACACCTCAGTGAAGTCCTTGCTGTAGCTCTTGAGGACAGTCCAGATGTCCTCGAACTTCATCTGCAGGACATCATCGCCCTCGACCCCGACGTCATAGATGTCCCAGAGGACGCCTGCGACCGCTAGCTCCTCGTAGAAGCCGCGCCTGCTCCAAGCCCTCCAGTTCTGCTCCAGGCTTCCTCCGACAGGATAGACTGCGGGCGAAGGGTAATGATAATGCTCTGCTATGACGAGAGGCATGAACTCTGCGAATCCCTCGGTGAAGCTGTCACCGGTGGAAGGGTTGGCGTAGCCGTTGTGGTTCCTGTCCCAGGGCGCTCTCGTCGGCCCGGGCCACTGCCTGTACATAGAGTACATCACGTGGTGAGAGAACTCGTGCCACTCCCTGTTCTTCGGCTTGTTCCTGTCGGCGAGGTCAGAGTCGTCCATGTGGATGTAAATTGTAGCGGTTGTCGGCGAGTACTGCGTCGACTCTGCAGTTTGGTGGGTCACCACGTTCACCGGCAGCTTGTAGTCGATGTCCGCCTTCAGGAAGTCCTTGTAGAACTCCACCACTTCTGACATGTGGAAGTGCATCACTGCCTTGTCCTCCAGGTTCACCAGGTTGGTGGGAGATTTGTATAAGTTAGGGTCCAATGGCCGCACCAATGCGAAGTCCTGTTTCAGGTCCGCCTCGCTCCTGAGGTCTAGCTGCCTCCAGACGAACGTCTCCTG
>JAFGBP010000005.1 GCA_016933095.1 Candidatus Woesearchaeota archaeon
AATACTCCGAACTGCGCAGGAAACTCCAGCCAAAAACAGAAAAGCTCTCAGAAACTAATCTTAGCCAGATAACCACATTCTTAAACCAGACAAGCCCAGATGGGCATAGGCTACTAAATGACCTGGCGAAATTCAAGCAAGTCAGAACAGAAATAATCTCACTAGGATTCCAACCGCCACAAGACCTGATGCCAGAAATCGGCATCGACGAGTCTGGAAAACTAATTCCGGTAGCCTCGCTAACTCAGGGTTCTGTTCGTATCGCAGACGTAAATGGCAAGTACATAACAATAGAAGGAATAACATGCGTCGACGCTCAAGGCAACCCCATCGAGAGCTATGACTCCTTGCAGGTACGAACAGACGTCGAAAGAGCAGCAGACGGCAAACACATAAGCTTCACACCATACCAAGCAACAACACACTTCGAAAAACAAAACAACGGCTTATTCCTGCCAAGCCCAGCACTCACCTGCAACATCCTGGCAACGCTTTACGCAAACAAGAGCGACCAAGAACTAAACAAAATCCTGATGCAATACAAAGACCATGGCGCAGGATGGGGATGGCAAGGCCAGAATGGAATGGTCGACTGGGGAAGAGAACAAATCATCCAATACCCAAACAGAGAAGATTACACAAGAGCTGGCGGTAACACAGACATAAACACCCAAAGACAAAGAAAAACACCTAGATTCCACAACCAAGGATTTAATGACTCACGGTTGGACAATGCTCTTAAGAACGAGAACTATAAAGAATTCATGCAAAGCCTAACAGGCTTGCCCAATCCGGATGTCATGGTAGAGATAGGCGAATACTTCGGAAAAACAGCCAAAAGCCGGGTCAGCTCCAGCAAAGAAAAGAGGGCGGTCTGGCTCGGTTACTACCTTGGCGACTTCGACATCTATGCCAGCCTCAACCTGGACTATAGCATCGCCGCTCGTGGGGTACGTATAAGCCCGCGCTAGCGGGCGCGCCGCCCGAAAAAATCGAAATTGTTTTAAAATACCATGTTTCTGTATTTTTGTCCTCGTTTTGCCTTCCCTATTGGCGGGAGCAGCACGCTGGGCTACACGTCCCTCCATCGTGGCCATTACATTTTGGGGCTATAAAATACAGCCGCAACAGAGATGAAGCGACGGTGAGCTTAAAGATGAAGGAGCTACAGTTGAGGGCGGTCTGGCTCGGTTGCAACAATGACAACTTCAACATCAATACCAACAACAACCTAGACAATAACAACGCCGCTCGTGGAATAACCCAGCACAACAACGAGGACAAATTAATTCTCCTGAAAAAGATAATATGATACGCCACAACAAAAAAGATAAGCGACATGATCCAAACAAGCGACTTATATGACCAACTTTGCACATACAAGAACCTGGAACTAGCATGGCAAAAAGCCAGAAAACACAAGACCCTCAAACCATACGTAATCGAATTCGAGAAAAACCTAAAATCCAACCTCGCAACGCTCCAGACAGAGCTGCTTCTCTTCTCATGCAGACCCAAACCGTTGAAAACATTCATCCTGCGAGACCCGAAAACCCGGGTCATCAGCAAATCCGACTTCAGAGACCGTGTCGTCCATCATGCTATCTGCAACATAATCGACCCATTGTTCGAAAAGACGTTCATTCATGACAGCTACGCCAACAGGAAAAGAAAAGGAGTTCTCAAAGCAATCGCAAGATTCGACAAATTCAAAAGAAAAGCATCAAAAAACAGCACAAGAGCCTACTTTATCCTGAAAGCAGACATAAAACACTACTTCGACAACGTAGACCACCAGACACTCATCACGATTCTAAGAAAGAAAATCCCAGACGCGCGACTAATAAGACTAATTGAAATCATCCTCTCCAACCACAAGACAGCCCGGCCGGGCAGAGGTATGCCTCTTGGCAACCTCACAAGTCAGTTCTTCGCAAACGTCTACCTCAACGAGCTTGACAGATATGTAAAACACACGCTAAAAGCCAAATATTACATCCGCTACGTTGACGACTTCGTAATTCTTGACCCATCCAAATGCCATCTTGAAGAACTCAGAACAAAAATCAACTTTTTCCTCAAAAACAACCTAATTCTTGAGTTGCACCCTGACAAATCAAAGATTCTGACAATAGAACGGGGCGTCACATTCCTTGGCTTTAGAAACTATTATTACCACAGGCTCTTAAAAAAATCAAATATCAGGAAAATAAGAAAGAAACTTATGAAAGCCAAACTAGAATATGAACTCAAACAGGCAAATTATGATGATGCGTATAACATTTTCGAGGGATGGAGTGCACACTCAAAAGCAGCCAACACATACAAGCTCAGAAAACAAACAACGAAGCTGTTTGAATGGCTTTTCCCGGGAAAAATTGCTGACAAAGAGATCAGCAAATGGCTCAAGATTAAGCCTAATAATCAGGCCACATTTTTAAATCATTGCAGGGGTAGTGTCCGGCCAGAATTCCGGCGTATTCTGCGTTTTCCGGGCGCGTGAAGACTTGAGGTCTTGCCTGAATATATCTATATAGCTCAACTGCATAATCGCGCCTCCCGAACACCCTGCCTGCGCAGGACTGCCAGAAGAGCCCGAAGACCTGGCAGAACGGTTAGAAGAGAGAATCAAGGAGATAGACCATTAAGGCAAGCATGCATCATCTGGCAGACAGCCCAATAGAATGTAGAAAATATGCATCGGCCGGCAAACAGAAGCTTCGGCTTCTGGGCCGTCCTTCCGCATTTTGCTGCGGCAAAATGCGTCGGCCGGGAATCGAACCCGGTCCATCGGCTCTCGTCAACGAAGTTGGCGAGTTCAAGATCGCCATCTTGTTATGGAAGGCCAAGATCATACCAGTAGACCACCGACGCGGTATTCTCTACCGAAAAAGAACGGGGTTTAAATAGGTTGCTATTTCAAGACAGGGCTAGTTAGCTACAGAATATACCCTTGGCTCGCTTGATCCTGAAGGATATCCTGCAACACCATATCCGGAACCTTTTATTTCTTTCTCTTCCCGGTACCTCTTTGCCTCATACATTGCAGTATCTGCACTGTCGATCAGCGCATCGATATTATCTACAGCACATGGCTCAGGAAATGTCGCCACGCCTGCAGAGAAGCCGAGGGAGATGTATTCTGGAGCGTTTACCTTATTCGTGATGTCAATAGATGAAAGCCCTGCACAGATCTGTTGGGCCCTTTTCAGTATATCTATGTGCTGGTGCGGACCGTAGAACTTGACAATAAACTCGTCTCCGCCGTACCTTCCGATCTCATCTGGATACCTGATCATGCTGTGAAGCTCTTCACCGATGGCTCTTAAGACAAGGTCTGTTTTGACGTGTCCGAGTATCTTGTCGTTCAAGAGTTTCATGTTATCCAGATCCATGAAGAGCAGGGAGAGATAGTTTTTGGCTCGGGTATCGTCAGCCCCTCCACGCCCATGATCTCGGACTACCTGGTCGTATTCACGCTGTAAGATCTCTTTTAAAGGTCCTTTGAGAAGTGCTCCTGTAAGCCTGTCTTGCCTTCCGTGGAAGTTACCCAGGTGAACTGCAAGTCTCTTGTCGAATCCCTCGCTTGACACCAATGGCGATGGTATGGAATCCGAAACTGGTTTCTCCCTGACAATCCGGTCTCTTGTGCCTATATTGTATTGGGCACGTACAGTTGTGGGTTCAAACAATAGTACAGAACTGGATTGAAAGTCAGGCATTCTTAATAGGGCGTCAAGCTCTTTTTCTCTCTTCTCGTCAATCTGGTTTTTGGACTGATTGAGCCCGAGGTCATAGAGAACTAGGTCTATCCTGTCATTTTGTGTAATGGGACTTACTTGGGATAAGCTTCCTGCTTGGTGGGTTAAGTATTGGAAGTCCAAGGAATTCTTTGTGAATTCTCTCAGTGACTCCTCCACAGCCTGTTTTAGATTCGTATCTGGACTGGCGACTAGGATGTTGCTTGCTATCTTTGATTTCGCATTTTGTTTTTTTTCAACAGTACTCATCGTATTTACTTCACAGTAGTGAAATTCATTTAAAAAGCTTTCGCTTTTTCGACCTAAAACAAGACAGAAACCTTTTAAAGCCCCTTAGCTAACCCATCCAAATGGTACTTGAAAAGCTGGGAGAATCCCTGAAGAACACGCTCCGAAAGATAACAGGAGCCTCATTCGTTGACGAGAAGCTCGTGAACGAACTAGTCAAGGACATCCAAAGGGCCCTCCTCCAAGGAGACGCGAACGTCAAGCTAGTCTTCGAGATCACCAGGAAAATCAAGGAGCGCGCCCTAAAAGACGAGCCTCCAAAAGGCATCACGAGAAAAGAATTCCTCATAAAGATCGTGTACGACGAACTAGTCGACTTCCTGGGAGGCCCAGGCGCCAAGATCAGGATTGAAGGCAAGCCATTCAAGATAATGCTTGTCGGACTCTTCGGAAACGGAAAGACAACCACCGCCGGAAAGATCGGCAACTTCTACAAGAAGAGAGGCCTGAAAGTAGCGGCAATCCAGACCGACACCTGGAGACCGGCAGCTTACGAGCAGCTGGAGACCAACGCAAAGAGGGCAAACATCGACTTCTTCGGAAAGAAAGGCGCAAAGGACCCTGCAGAGATATACAAGGAGTTCGAGCCCCAGCTCAACGCCTACGACCTGGTCATAATAGACACTGCAGGCCGTGACGCACTAAACGACGAGCTCATAGAGGAGTTAAACAGCATAAACCAGGCAGTCAAGCCAAACGAGACCCTGCTAGTCATGAGCGCAGACGTAGGCCAGGCAGCAGAAGCCCAAGCCAAGAAATTCCACGACTCATGCAACGTCACAGGAGTCATAACCACTAAGATGGAAGGCACTGCAAAGGGTGGAGGAGCACTCATCGCCTGCGCCGTCACAGGGGCGCCAGTCAAGTTCATAGGAACAGGGGAGAAGACCGATGACTTCGAGGAGTTCAAGCCCGAAGGATTCGTCGGAAGGCTCCTTGGCATGGGAGACCTTGAAGCACTGCTCGACAAGGCAAAGGAAGCCATCACAGAAGAGGAAGCCCAGGACCTGGGCAGGAAGTTACTCAAGGGAGAGTTCAACCTACTCGACCTGTACGAGCAGATGAGCGCGCTCAAGAAGATGGGCCCCTTGGGAAAAGTCATGGAGATGATCCCTGGCATGAGCCAGATACAGATGCCCAAAGAAGCCCTGAAAGTCCAGGAGCAGAAGCTCGAGATATGGAGGCACATCATGGACTCCATGACGCAGGACGAGCTAGAAGACCCAGAGATCATGAGCAGCTCAAGGATCGACCGCATAGCCTCAGGAAGCGGAGTCGAGGCCGCTGAAGTAAGAGGCCTACTGAAGCAGTACAAGCAATCGAAGAAACTCGTCAAGATGATGAAAGGAGCCGATTCTGAAAAAGGCATGCAGAAAGCCATGCAAAGGCTCCAGAAAGGCGGACGGGCAGGGTTCAAGTTCTAGAAAATCATATAAACACGTGGCCAGTTCCATCCATAATATAATGTTGAAGGTGAACAAATGGTTAGCAAGATCGTTTCTCTCGGGAACATAGTCAAAATCGAATACCGGTCTCTCAAAGATCTATTCAGCGGCATAAGAGAAGGATATGCTCAGGCAAGAAACACCGCCAAGTTGGCAAGAGGTATAGCGGACAACCCGGGCAATCCTGACGGAATGCTGGAAAACCTGGTCCTGGAAGAAGTCATGCATTACAACAAGGTATTCAGGCACGCCAGAGAGAATCCAGACCAGACGCCGGATCCGAAGTCAGTGGGAATCATACTCTACGGCAGGACACATCTAAGAACCCACTTGCTTCTCCTACAAGCAGTCCCTTACATCTAGAAGACAAGCACAGAAATAAGAGAATTCTTCTTGAAAAGGCAAAAAACAGCGCAATCTTTATATACTATAGCCACTATAGCCACCATAGAATGGCCACTACCATCCAATTAAAGGAAGAGACGAAGAGGCTCATCAGCACCTTCGGCACAAAGGAAGACACGTACGACGACATCCTCAATAAGATGTACAACCTGGCTGTCAAGGAGCAGCTAAGGGAGTTCCTCATGTCATCAGAAGGCACTGTAAGCCTGGAAGAAGCCAGGAAAATCATAAACTCGAAGTAAGATGGCAAAAGTCGAGATCCTGAAATCACTAATCCTTGAGATAAAGAAGAAGTTCAGCAGGCAGGAAGCCAATGAGATCCTCGACGTGATGCATGAATTAGAGGACAACCCACGCAAAGGCAAGCTCTTGACAAGTGTCGGCGGATTCGTCATAAAAGAGATCAAGTACAAGGGATTCCGATTCTACTTCATAACAGACGGCCACAAGCTCAAGTTCCTAGGGGCAAAAGACCTGACAGACCTGCTCCTGCGCTTCGTCCGAATGTCAGACAAGAAGCGACAACAAGAAACGATAGACGAGATAAGGAACGTACTCCAGAAGATAGGGCCCGGCGGATTCAGTTAAGAATAATATATAAAACGCGGCCACAGCCATCAATCTGAAAAACCCCACTCCAAAGTGGAATCAATCCAAAAAGTTTTTATATCCTGCAAGGCTCATTCTCCGGTAAATAGGGTTTTGGGGTTAGCGAGAATGAGCGTAATGTACCGTGAAAAGACAGGCATCCTGTTCTTGCTGTGCGCACTCGTGCTGCCAGCAGCAATACTATCAGACGATGTGATAGTCTCTGGAAGCTTCATGGCATTCTTCCTCCTCGTACTGGCAATACTGACTATCAGGTTCCTAATGGACGCAGGCCAGGGATTCTACGAGTGGTACTCGTTCTGGGGAGTGATTGTCGGAGCAGTCTACATGCTAGGAGCGCTTACAGGCGGCAGGAGCACAGACTTAGAAGTCGCAGGCTTTGTGCTGTTCGTCGCATACCTCATCAGCGGGTTCTTCTTCATACTCAAGTCCCCCGAATCAAGAGGCAGCTACAGCCACAAAAGACAGGAGATAAAAGCGCCCGAGGCAGAAAGAGACGAGTACATAACAATCAGACCATCCCAGTCAGACCTAAGCGATGACGAGATAGAACACTTCCGAAGAAAGGACGAGCTAAGCGAGCTGGCCGATATCATACCTGACGCCCCTAAGGAGCAGAGCAAGCTCCACGAGTACGAGGATTTCAGGCGCGAGAAGATAAGCGCGGCCTCTGAAGAGGAAGACATCGAGTGGGATGAGAGCGCATTCACGGCAGGATATGAGAGGAAGACAGACAGGGACGGCTACTATGAGATAAAGGCCGAAGCGGACTTCACAGATGAGGAACCTTACAGCACAGAAGGATACATAGAGCTCTACCCAGACAGCAAAGCCAGAAGGCCAGACCCTGCAAGGAGGAGAGAGACCCTTGTGGACTCTCCAAAGGTCAAGGTAGTCGAGCTCAAGGAAGCGCCTCAGATAGACCTTGAAAAGCTAAGGGAAAGCGCACGCGAGCTGGACCTGGGCGTGAGCAGGATAAACGAGAGGATCAAACTGATAGCCGAGAAGGCGATACTTGAAGGAGCCGAGAAGAGGCTTGAAACAGAGACTGTTGAGAGGAAGAGGAGATCACTCATCTCAGAGAAGAAGAGCCTTGAGAACGCAGCAAAGAAGCTCAAGGAAGCGCTTGGCGGAAGACCCGCTCCTGTCAGCAGTCAGGAAGTCTACGCATCTGAGACAGGGACGAGGTATCACTACAATGACAAGTGCCTCAGCCTCAAGCGCGTGAAGAAGAAAGACATGGTCATATTCAATGATTCAAAAGAGGCGAGAAAGCAAGGTCTAAGGGCCTGCGAGAGATGCAAGAGGTAAAACAAGATGCATAAGATGAATCTTTTAGAAGATAATGTTGTAATGATAGAAAAGAGCGAGATGGGTCGCGAGATAAGCTTTGATGAATATTGCCTAAGACTGGCCTACCTCTTCGCATGGCATAACTCGCAGGACCCCAGCACCAAGACAGGAAGCGTACTTACCTATAACGGAAGAGTGGTGCTGAAAACCGCGAACGTCTTCCCTCTCAACACGATCCTGACGCCTGAAAGGCTTGCCGATAACAGTTGGAGATACGGCAATATTATTCATGCAGAAAGAGGGAATGTTGAACGAGCCATCGCCTTGAAGCTCAGGGAAAGGATGGGGCTTATGGAAGTGCCGAGGCCCTTCACCCTATACTCTCCAAATGATCCTTGCGAAGAGCAATGCGAACCCGCCATAATCCAGAGCGGCTTGGTCGGAGAGGTGAAGACTCACCTGGAACTGAACAGATACACCAACAAGAACAAGCTCAACGACAAATGGAGGGAAGGGCAAGAAAGGGCTAAGGAGAGGTTCAGGAATGCAGGGATACTCTATACTCCCATCTCGGCTGACCTATCGGACCTTGGAAAGCTCTTATTCTTTAGGAGAAAAGCGATAGACTTTGCCGAGCTCTACAAGTAAAAGGAATTGACAAGCCAGGCATGACGTCCAGATATCTTTAGCAGATGGAACGCTAGTTTCATTTAAGCCAAAAAGAACTACCAATCAACAAGGCTTTTCTGCGACTTATTGAACCTGTCAAGCCTCATCGGAGGCTCTACTGCCTTGAAAGAGAAGCCCCACTTCTCAAGCATCTCCTTGGCATTAGGGCTGATAGTTGGAGCGGCAAGGATTCCCTTCACGTTCTTCACGCCTTTCAGCTCTTCTATCTTCTCGACGTAGCGGCGTAGCTGGGTCACGGCGTCCAAGCCCGCAGTGTACCTCTTGCATTCCACAATCACCAGGTTGCCCTTCTTGTCGTGGCCGAATACGTCGATGAAACCGAACTTGGTATGCTCCTCGCGGCTCAAGGGCTTGAAGTCATCCGAGATTAGGTGAGGGTTCTCTTTCAGCATGTCGCTCATGTCCCGCTCGTTGCCCGCCAGCTCCTGCTTTGCCCCGTCCTCCAGCTTGTGATGCATGAACGTGTGCACGCGGAATATCTGGACGTCAAGGTACTCCTTCAGGTCAGCGGTCACGCACTTGAGATGGAGATACTTCTGTCCATTGCCGCTCACAGGCTTGAGCGTTATGTGGCCGCCTGCCTTCATGTAATTGATAGGGGCGCTCCCCACGGGCTGGTGTATCAGCAAGGTGTTGTCGTTCTTGATGAAGATCATCCTATCTCCCTGCGCCAAGTGGGCTTCTGCCCGGCCGCTGTAAGCGATCTCGCAGCTGCAGAAAAAACTCAGGCACTCGTTCCTCGCAAGCGCATCATCAAACTCAGCCCTAAAATCCCCCAGCTCCATGGTGAGGCGAAACAAGGGCCAGCATAAAAATCTTTTGCCTTTTAAGAACCGTTCAAAAAGTGCCGCCTAGCGTAGTCCTCGGTCAAACAGGCGGCAGGAGAAGAATCGGCTTTAAATGAAACGAAATGACCGCACGGAGCGCGGCACGAAAGACTTTGAACGGGTATGGTTTTTGAAAAGATATAAATATCATGGGCAACAGGAAGAACGTATATTTCGCAAGAACACAAATAACACATCATATTGGAGGTGCCTTATGGCAAAGAAGAAGACAAGCAAGAAGAAAGCGAGCCCAGCGGCTGCAAAGGATGCGAGCAAGAAAGCAGGGAAGAAAGAAGCTGCAAATCCAGCATTCAAGCCGGCTTATGGTATTGGACTGGCAGTCGTTGCAGTAATAATATTGATCATCATAGTGGTCGCGAACAAGCAAGGAGAGACGAGTCCTCCAGCAGACACTGCTATGGGAGAGCAAGAGGTTTGCGGAGACTCTATTTGTGGAGCAAAAGAGGCTGCGTCTGGCAGCTGCCCGTCGGACTGCAAGGTAGAGAAGGACTATGAAAGCGACACCCAAACCCCTGCAGACGAAGCAGGCATGGATGACGGATGCTTAAGGGAAGGAGAGATGGTCCCTCTTAGGGACGATGCGCCTGACTGCTGCCCAGGGCTGGAGCTCATCGATCCTAAAGGATCCTCAGAGCTTGGGTTCGCAGGCATATGCACTGCAAAGTGCGGCAACGGCGTGTGCGACGAGGAGACTGAGTCGCCAAGCAACTGCCCTGACGACTGCGAGGCTGTGATGGACGCGAGGCCTGTCTGCGCTGGAATAGGAACCTCGAAAGAGGGCTGGTACCAGAACGACAAGATCCTGATGTACGCCCACTGTGCAGGCTGCGTTGCTGAGTGCAAGAACAGGGACACTGCATCCGAAGGATGGTACAACTCCTGCGACGGCAAGCAGATCAAGAGGGTGTGCAACTAGAGCAGGCACTCCTCAAATTCTTTCATTATTCTTTTTCTTTCTCTCCCACGATAAATGTCCGCAGTCTGTCGTAGTTATAGTTGCAGTTATCACGAGCAGTACCCCGCAGCCTCTTAAGTTGGTTGAGTGCTTTCCTCGGGTCCTGCCCTTTTCTCAAGAGCACAAGCATCGTCTGGTCCAAAGGGATCATTTCCCCGACATAGCATTGGCCGGCTATCCCATCCAGGCCTACATCAGTATAGCATGCCTCGATAAGAGCAACAGCAGACTTTACTGCACTGTGCTGTTCGCAGATGTAGAGCTCGTCTCGTTTGTAATCATACACCCCAACAACAAATGATATTGCCAAGTCATCAACAGTCTCTCTGGCATACCAGAAAGCCTCTCTTCCTCTCTCGCGATACTTTGCAACCTGGTTCTGTTCTACGATGAACTGAGCAGTGTCGTGAGCTGTCGGCGGCGCAGTGTTGGAAGCAGCTACGGTCGCTGCAATGCTTTCGATGATTGCGGTAAGGGCTTTTCTCATGGTATCACCTTGTTGTTTTTCACCTATATTGCGTCAGAAGAAACGATGGAGCTTCACCTGCGATTTCATTTGATTGAGCATCTTGCTGTTGCTTAGGAAAAGGTCTGCGTTCACATTGAACTTCTTCTTTACAAGCGCCTTCGCGTACTTGAGCATGAGTTCCTTATCAGCAAAGAGAAGGGGTTTGCTTGCAAGCGTCTTCCTCACTGCCTCGCGCACCACCCACACCCCGAGCGGAGCGTAGTATTCTCCTGTTATGAACCTCAAGAGGAGGACTGAAGACTGGCGCCTCCTCTTCCGAAGGTACTCCAGGACCGGGAGGCGAGCGGCATAGTAGCCCCCTGCTGTCTCGAAGGCGTAGCCCTTCCTGCCGTCGTAGGGCTCGTAGTCTGTCGAGACGCTGATGCCGTCAGAATCATGCCAGGTGCTCTTGCCAACGTAGGTCTCGAAGAGCTCGTAGCTCCACATTTCAGGGAAGAACAAGGCAAGGTAATAGTTTCCGAGGTGGCCTCCGAAGAAGACTGCAAAGTCGTGAGGCTGATAATCCTTGACCTCGTCTATGAACTGCTTTCCTAGTGTGCTGTCGACGCTTGTCACACTCCAGCGAGTCGGCACGAGTTTCCGCTGGCCCTTGACTCCCAAGTTGCCGACAGATAGCAGACGGGTCAGGTAGTGCTCGTCTATGTCATCCTTCTTGTAAAGATCCCCCAGGGCCTGCCCTGCCTTCAGGTCAGTGTCTGACACTGCCTTGTCGACTGCTCTGGGGACTTTTGCGTTCTCAGTGATCCTTGCCTTCTTGAGCTTGATGTTCGGCCCGTGAGGCATGACGTCCTGGGCAAAACTAAGAGAGAAAGAAGGCTTCTTCGACAGGTTGATCTCTGTATCTACAGGGTCCTTTGCCATCCCGATCTCCTGGCCCATCGCAATCAGGCGGTCATTGAAGCTTTTTATGTTACTCTTGAAGCTCGAATTTATCAGGCTGCTGCGAAGGCCTATAACCTGGTCGATAGAGTATCCCTCGCGCGACCACAAGAGCGGATTGTCATGATCCTGGTAATCCTCGACGCTCAAGAAACCCACATTGATATCAGGATAGCCAAACCTGCCGACAAAGACATTCGGGCTCTTGCCAAAGAAGTCCTGCTTCGCCGAAAGGTTCACCTTCCTCTGGGCAGATATCTTCGATAGGATCGGGCAATAGGTACGGCCGCAATTAGACGGGTCCCTGCCCTTGCACTGTATGCACTTTATTCTCATCAAGAAAGAGAGATGTTCAATGGGTTAAAAGGTTTTTCTTTAATATTAGCAGCTCGTATTACCTACTCACCATCCTCCTGCCAGACCGGTATTTATCTACTGCAGACTGAAACATCTCAGTCCCCTCCAGCACCATATGAACATAGCTGGTGTTGTTGGTTCCGGAACTATACATTCCCTTCTGGTAATTCCTTATTGCAAGGCGCTTGATATCATCAGGATCCCTTCCAAGCCTCTCCTGCCTCTCAATGCCTAGGCGCAGATACTTCTGAGAAGATCTTGCCTGAAGCTCAATGTTATACCTATAAGCCCGGGCATCAAAGCGCTTTGGAAGGTCCTTATAGCCCTCTTCTTTCATAAGGTCAAATATCTCTTTTGCAGTTTCTACCTTAACCTGGCAGTATCCTTGGGCAGGGTTTGGATTAGGCCGCTTGTTGCCTTCAGAATCAGTCACATACTTGTTTCCCTGGACGTAAGGGTTCCCCTTACTCTCGACAAAGAAGCACATGGAAGCAGACTCAAGGAGAGGAGTTCCTTCGTACAAAGAGGCCTCGTAATGCGCGGCGAGCTGCTTTCTTGCAAGCTGCTCATCAAGACTCTTCCCGTAATAAAAACTGTGAAGCTTTTGGATGACAGGGACTAGCGACTCCACAAACTCATCTTTCCTGATCTGGTCATGCATCTCTTCAGCCGGCATATTAAGCTTCCTGGAATGGATGTTGTGAAGCTCCACTCCGGCAAACAGTGATGACATGGCAATACCTAGATAAGCCGTGAGTGCGCTTGATGCGAACATTCCTCTGAGTCCTGTTTTTCTGGTATGATAGACCATTTGAAACCTCTTGGGATATGGATCTCTTTAAAAAAGTTATGCTATATCTCTAAAATCGGTTTGAAAACCCAGCACGTTCTGTGCTCTTATAACCCTCAGAGCGGCAAGCTTGCCTCGCGGGCATTGATCTTCCTCACGTAAGGGGCTTTCCTGACATCATTGGGGTTGTAGAGGCCCATGTTATAGGCCCCCATTGCACAGTCCCAGTCCCCCTTGCACCTGCTGGACTGCTGCAGATAGAGGAGGAATTCTCTTGCAAGAGTAAGCTGCAGCCTGGGATCGCTTGTGAACTGCGTCTCATTGAATTTTTTAGGGATGCCTCGAACCCCTCTCTTTCTGGCTCTCTTCATAGTTTCCTTTATAGTCTTAACCCGCATCTGCCCGAGCCCCAGAGAATAGTTCTTCTTGAACTTCGTATCCCCTTTGGCGTATTGGTTCATCATGCTCTCATGCATTATCTGGGATGCGAACTTTCCTAGGGGAAAGCCCTCGACTTCAGATGCCACGTCATATATCTGGCCTAGATATTCCTGCGCCTTTGAGGCTGGCAGGGCTTTCTTCCAGTAGCTTGAGTAGAGTTTTTGTGAATATCCAGTAAGGCGGCTTATGAACTCTTCTCTGGTGATCTCTGAAGAGTTGTCTTTTGCAGAGAGAGTCTCTTCCAACGAGGATGACTTATCCTTAGAGAAGCACGTCCTGAAAGAATGAGAAACATCGAAATAATCCAGTTCGTCAAGCGATTTCCTGAGATCATCTATGTCTCTCCCCTGATCATAGCCTACCACTACCCTGTAGAATGTGTCGTTATTGATCTTTGCTTCTTGGACATAAGCATTGTATCCGTTCCTACGGAGAAGGTCAAGCGAGAGGTCTGTCCAGACTGACTCTTTGTTCGAGCTGACAACCAATCCAAGGTCAGATTCATTAGCGCTGCATGCCAATGAGGGAAGAGATGATGGAAGAGATGACAATGAGCGGGAATCTGACGGAGCCGATGCTACAGCCTGTTCTTGCGGCTTCTGCCAATCCTCATAGGCCCTCAGCGCAGAGGGAGCATGGTAGGTCATGGCTCCGACTAGCGAGAAGGCACCTGCGAGTGCCAGCGCGCCCAGCCTGTTCGCAGGTATATGCTTTACTTGCTTTCGTTTTGCTCTCATCTCAGGAGCTATTCTGATTCTCCTCTTTATAAATCTTTCGATTTTGTCGTTACTTAGAAGTAGTAAACTAAGTCTGCGAGTTCTCAAGCCCCATACCTAAGTCCGATGCCTAAGCCGCTCACTCGCTTTATACCAGCGCCTCACAATACCAGCAGCATACGTCCTAATAGCAAGGTTACGCCAAACCCTCTTTACATCACCCCAAGCCCTCACAAGAGGCGCATGAAATATATTCCTCTGAGGAAGAAGAGAATCCTCAAGAGTCATGCTCCGAATCCTCCTCTGATCAGCAAGGTTATGGAAGAACCGCCTCACATAGAACGCAGAGAACTGCAAAGGAAACCCTATAGTAGCAACGAAAGCCCAGTTCATCCAGTTACCGTAATTAAAAGTCCGATTAAGGAGATTCCCAGCATAACGGGCATTCATCAAGACCTTAGGGTACATCTCAAGCTCAGCCCCATCCAGACCCTCAGGTAAAGGATCATAGCAGAGAAACATACCATCATACTTATCCCAACCGACCTTCTCAAGAGTCTCAAGACGCCCCTCGGCCTCAAGCCTAGCCCGAAGCCTAGAGCCAGGAAGAGGAACGGCGTTAAGCACCTGGACCGTATCAATCCTTGCATCCCTGAAAAACCTCGCATAAGCCTTGGCCCTCTTCTTCAGAGACAAGTCAGACTTGAACACCGAATCCTTAAATGTAGGATAGCCGAATATGAACATGCCATGGAGATAGAAATACTCAGACAGCTTCCTGGACCTCTCAACAAGCTTC
>JAFGBP010000006.1 GCA_016933095.1 Candidatus Woesearchaeota archaeon
TGAAGAAGATAAAATGAAAGAAAAAACAACAAAATGATGAAAAAAGAAAGAATGAAAAGAAAATAAAAAACAAAAAAGAAAATAAAAAGAAAATAAAAAAATAATAAAAAGAAAAACAAAAAAGAAAAGATGAAGATTCAGATTCGATGAGAAGATATGTTTTTTAGTTTCAATCTGAGTTTAAGTTTTTCGAGCGGCGCTTTATCTGATGCTGATTCTAATCAGCGCCGGTTGATTCTTTAAGATTCGATTTTGAGCTTACAAACTTCCTTTTGAGCTTACGAACTCCCTTTTGAGCTCAGGAACTCCCTTTTGAGCTTACGAACTTCCTTTTGAGCTCAGGAACTCAATTCTCAACTTAAGAACCGAATTTCAAGCTCAAGACCATCTCCAAGCGAAATCAAGGTGTGGGGGTTTGCATTCAAATAATATGTTTTGGAAACCATATTTTTGGAAGATATCTCTAAAATTCATATGTTTTTGAATATATTCCACAGGAAAACAAAGTTTATAAACCCTTGCTTCTTCTGGAACTTTCAGGAACTTGAAAAAGTTCTCTCATACGAAGAATATCTCAGACTTTTCGTGTGAACAGGGGGATTGGGTGAAGCTTGCATGAATAAAGTAAACAAGATATTAGAAGGATTCTTAGAGCGCGAGTCATTATTCAAAGACAAGAAAGTATTACAATCAATGTACATCCCTGACGAGATAAACCACAGAGATGACCAGATAACGCACATCGCCAACATCCTCGCACCCTCCCTCAAGATGGAAAAGCCATCAAACGTCTTCATCTACGGCAAAACAGGCACTGGTAAGACCCTCTCGATGAAATACCTCGCCGACCAGATGGCAACCCTAGCCTACAACAAGAAGATACCAATAAAAATAGTCTACCTCAACTGCAAGCTAAAAAAAGTCGCAGACACAGAATATAGGCTCATAGCCCAACTCGCCCGCGAATTCGGAAAAGAAATACCACCGACAGGACTCCCAACAGACGAAGTCTACAACTCATTCTTCAAAGTGCTCGACGAAGAAGAGAGGATAATAATCCTCATACTTGACGAAATAGACCAGCTTATAAAGAAAGCCGGTGACGAGCTCATATACAACCTCACAAGGATCAATTCAGAGCTGAAGAAAAGCCAAACATCGATCGTAGGCATAAGCAACGACCTCTTATTCTCGAACAATCTTGATCCAAGAGTGAAAAGCAGCCTCAGTGAGGAAGAAGTAATCTTCCCGCCATACAATGCCCTACAGCTTCAAGACATACTCCAAAGAAGAGCCAAGGAAGCATTCAAGGATGAGACGTTATCTGAAGGAGTGATTCAGAAATGCGCGGCATATGCTGCAAGGGAACATGGCGATGCACGAAGAGCTCTTGAGCTCTTGAGAGTGGCGGGAGAGCTTGCCGAAAGGAAAGGGAATAAGCAGATCGCGATAACAGAGATTGACGAGGCAGAAGACACGATAGAGAAAGACAGGATACTCGAACTCGTCAAGAACCACCCCAAGCAGTTCCAGGCCACGCTCTACTCAATCCTTCTCAACAAGAAAGACTCCAAGTTTAACTTCATCCAGACAGGGGATGTCTATGACACCTACCGGGACCTGTGCAATAAGGCAGGCTTGCGCCCCTTGACGCAGAGGAGGGTGTCTGACATAATAGCCGAGCTCGATATGCTAGGCATAATAAATGCAAAAGTCATCTCTAAAGGGCGCCTGGGAAGGACGAGAGACATCTCATTCCAGCTCCCATCTTACATGGAGCAGAACATCAGGAAGATACTTGAAGAAGATCTATTCAATTAATAGGCGGTTTATATTGCTTGTGCGTCTTGTGCAGGCGTCGGAGTGGTGCGATAATCTTTTCGATTTCATAAAGTCTTTCCAAAACTCTTTTCAAAAAACCGGTTGGTTGTGAACAAATGGCCATAATAGACTCGCTCTTGGACAAGGGAATCCTGCTCAGCCCAGAGCTTATAGAGGACAAGGAATCATTGGACCTTCTTGAAAGTGCTGACCCTTCCATATTTGAAGGAGTGGATGTCATAGATCATGACTTCATAAAGAAGAACATCATCGAACGAAAGCGAGAGGAGCACAAGGATTACGAGATCATATTCTCATACGAGAAGAAACCGAAGAAGATAAGCCTAAACGACTTCGTCTCATATTTCAACAGGCGATTTGAGGGACTCTCCAAATACCTGCGCCAAAGGGTCGAGTTCCAAGGAGCAACGAGCATCGCCAGGATCAAGTCAAAGAACGACCGCGATAGGGTTGCCCTGATAGGGCTCGTGTATGAGAAGAACTTCACAAAGAAGAACAACCTCATCCTCACGCTCGAAGACCCTACAGGAACAATAAATGTCATCGTATCACAAGATCGCGAAGAAGTCTATGCTGCGGCGAAGGAAGCAATGCTTGATGAGGTCATAGGAATTGAAGGATCTATATCCAACAAAGATGGGTCGAGCCCCGCCATCTTTGCAAACCAGTTCTTTGTCCCTGACGTGCCTTCAGTCAAGGAATTGAAGAAAGGTCCTGTCGAGGAATACGCCATCTTCCTGGGAGACTTGCATTTCGGATCCAACGTATTTCTCAAAAAGCCTTTTGAAGACTTCTTGGCATGGATTAGTGGAGAGAAAGGAAGTGCAGAGCAGAAAAGGATTGCTTCAAAGGTCAAGTACATCCTCTGCACAGGCGATCTAGTCGAGGGCGTAGGAGTTTATCCTGGCCAGGAGGAAGACCTCGAGATAAATGACATAAAGGAACAGTATGACTTATTTGCGGAGTACTTGAAGAAGATACCAAACCACATTCGAATATTCATCATTCCAGGAAACCACGACGCAGGTCGTCTATCAGAGCCCCAGCAACCCATAAGGCATGAATATGCCAAGAGCCTGCAGACCATCCCGAACGTCGTCTTGCTAAGCAACCCTTCGATTGTTCGGATCGGAATAAGAGAAGACTTTCCAGGATTTGACGTGCTGATATATCACGGGTATTCTATGATATATTATGCCAACAACATAGAAAGCATAAGGAATGCCGGCGGCCAGAAGAGACCAGATCTCATAATGAAGTACCTTCTCCAAAGGAGACACCTTGCCCCTTCCCATACTTCGAACCTTTACATTCCCGACACTGATGAAGATCCCATGATCCTGAAGCACATCCCTGACTTCTTCGTGACAGGTCACATCCACAGAGTAAGCGTCGGGCAATATAAAAACATCACTTTGCTCAACTGCTCTTGCTGGACTGATGTGACAGAGGACCAGGAGAAGAGGGGATTAGAGCCCCAGCCAGGAAAGCTCCCCATCGTCAACCTGAAGACAAGAGAGGTTAAGATAATCAACCTTCTCAAAGAACCGAAAAAGAAAGAGGGAGAAGATGCGGACGATAAAGAGAATGAATTGAATGAAGGAAAAAGTGAATGAGAAATAATGTGAATAAGGAGAACTTGGGGAATAAAGTGCATGAAGGGAGTGGCAATGCGCTTCAAGAAAACGCAAAGACATAGGTAAGTTATATGGCAACGATTCAGCAGTATTTTGAAGAGCTTGAAAAAGAAACCTTGGAAGCTTACAAGATAGCTTCAAAGGCAAGGGCTCGAGGATATGACCCCGACACCAAGCCTGAGATAGTTATTGCCAAGAACCTTGCAGAGAGAGTCATCGGCCTCATCAGCGTAGTCGCGCCACAGCTTCGAGGCACAGGATCCATCAAGAGAATTGTTGAGTTAGAGAAGGAATACGGAGTTCTGGATTGGAGGGTGGCATTCCAGATCGCTTTGGAAGTGGCTCAGGAAAAGTTCTGCAAGTTTACTGATAAGCGAGAAGCAATGGAGGTGGGGATTAGGGTGGGGTTTGCATATGTGACCTTAGGAGCGGTATCGGCACCTTTGGAAGGGTTCACGACTCTCGAGCTCAAGCCTAGGCGTGACGGGAGAGGAGATTTCTTCTGCCTCAACTTTGCAGGACCAGTCAGGGCTGCCGGAGGGACTGCCGCGGCAGTATGCATCTTGATTGCAGATTATGTGAGGCACAAGATGGGATATGCCCCTTATGACCCTGATGAGAGGGAAATCAAGAGGTGTCATGCTGAACTGACGGATTATCATGAATGGGTGACCAACCTGCAATATTTTCCATCAAAGGAAGAGATGGAATTCATGGTGGCTCACATGCCAGTGGAGGTGTCAGGAGACGCGTCTGAGAAGTATGAGATATCGAACGTGACGTTGAAGGACCTTCCACGAATACCTACTAACAGGATGAGGAGCGGCTATTGCTTGATCTACAGTGGTTGCCTCCCGCTCAAAGGGCCGAAGCTTTGGGCAAAGCTTGGTAAGTGGGGCGATGAATTCGACATGACCCATTGGAATTGGCTCGAAGAGTTTGTCAAGATACAGAAAACTATGAAGGCAAAGGGTGCGGGAACGAGCAATGTCAAGAAAAAGGATGATGGTGCGCTAAGAAGCGGAGTTTCTAGCGCAAAGGAGGTCTCGCTCTCTCTTGAGAAGGAAGACTTGAAGATAAAGCCTGATTTCACATTCATAGCAGACTTAGTCGCGGGCAGGCCTGTATTCGGCTATCCTCTGAGAAGCGGCGGATTCAGGCTGAGATACGGTAGGAGCAGGACTTCTGGGTACTCTGCCCAAAGCATCCACCCCGCGACTATGCACATACTCAACGAGTTCATAGCCATAGGAACCCAGTTGAAGGTCGAGAGACCTGGAAAGGCAGGTGCTTTCACATCATGCGATACGATAGACGGGCCTGTTGTCAAGCTGAAGGATGGCAGCGTCAGGATGGTTGATAGTGAGAAAGAGGCGAAGCTCATCAAGAACGACGTGGAGGAGATTATCTACCTGGGAGACACGCTGATAAACTACGGCGACTTTTTTGACCGAGCTCACACCCTCGTACCGGCCGGTTACGTTCAGGAGGAATGGATACAAGAAGTAGAGCGTGCGTGCCTAAAGCTATTTGGTACTTGGGACCCTGATAAGTTGGCAGACTTGGTGGACATTGATGCTGAGAAGCTTGACGTCCTGTGCAAGAAGCCTTTCTTTACAAAGATATCGGCAGAAGCAGCAGTTCATCTAAGCACGTTGCTTGGAGTGCCTCTTCATCCAAGCCATATCTTCTTCTGGAAAGCCATAAGTCCTGGGCAGACTCTTTCATTGGCATACTGGATCTTCAAGAAAGGAAAATTTACGACAGAAGATGAAGTCATAAGCCTTGTAGTCAAGGATGTGGATGCGAAGAGGGAACTCGAACTTCTCGGGGCAGAACACAAGCTCGTCGATGGGAATGTCGTCTTATCAAAAGATGTCGGAAAAGCCCTCTTGGCGAACTTCGGCGCAAAGACCGTAGAGGAGCTGGAGTTGTCGATCGAGTATCTGAAAGATGCTCTGGAGAAGAAGCCAGCCGGTTCATTGGCGCTCATAAATCTAGTTTCAAAAGTGATTATCAAGGATAAGTGTGGCACGTTCATAGGGGCCAGGATGGGCAGGCCTGAGAAGGCGAAGATAAGAAAGCTTACAAGCAGTCCGCACACCCTCTTCCCTGTCGGAGAAGAAGGCGGAAAATTCAGGTCTATACAAGCCGCGCTCGAGAAGGGTTACATAAACGGGCAGTTTGCTCCTCATTACTGCAAGTCTTGCAAGCGCGAGACTGTCTTTAGCGTGTGCGAGGTCTGTGATAACCCTGCTGAGAAGATGGCTTACTGCAAGAGGCAAGGACGCTTAGTGGTGATTGGGAAGGATTGCGAGGATTGCAAGGACAGGATTTCTTCCAACGGGGAAGACTGTCGGCCTCAACTCTACAAGCAGATGAAGTTTGACATAAAGACAAGCTTCCCGCTCCTCCTGAACAAGATCAAGACGAACATTTATCCTGACCTGATAAAGGGTGTTAAGGGGACAAGCAACAAGGAGCATATGCCAGAGCATCTCATCAAAGGAATATTGCGAGCAAAGCACA
>JAFGBP010000001.1 GCA_016933095.1 Candidatus Woesearchaeota archaeon
AGAGAAAAAAAAAAGAAAAAAAACAGAAGAAGGAGAAGAAGAACAGGAAGAACAAGATGATATTTTCAATACAAGAGATCATAGACATAATAGTGATGACCTTAGTAATAGGATTCATCTTCAAGGACTTCTTCAAGAAGAGGCCGAAAGTAGAGGTGCTGCTGCCCAAAAACTATGACCCGCTGAAGAAGCACCAGCAGATGCTGAACTGGGACGACTTCTGGTTCGCAGTGGCAGTCGTAGGTCCGAGCATAATACTCCACGAGTTCGGGCACAAGTTCTTCGCGATATCCCAAGGGCTTGCTGCCGAGTTCCACGCAGCCTATACCTGGCTTGTGCTGGGAATAATCCTGAAGCTGATAAGCTTCGGATTCATATTCTTCGTGCCAGCCTACACAAGCATAATAGGGAACGGGACGAACCTGCAGTTTGCAGGAGTGGCATTCGCAGGGCCCGCAGTCAACCTCCTGTTATGGCTCATAAGCGCGTATGTATTGAAAAACTACAGCAAGAAGCTGAAAGGAGACTGGTACCACTTCTTCTTCCTGATGAGCAAGATAAACATGTTCCTCTTCCTATTCAACATGCTGCCCATCCCAGGATTCGACGGCTGGAGCTTCTTCGGCAACATGTTCAAGGCAATATTCTAGAAGTATGCAGATGACACCGATTAGCCCCAGTATTCTGATTCCGCAGGCTCATCGTCTCTTAAGGAGTCTGGCAACAGCCCCGGCAGTCGTGTCGAGAAGTTGCTGGCTAAGCGCAGATTGAGCCTCGACGTAGCGCTCAAACTCGTCTGCTCCTGCCTTAAGAGAGGGCGTCAATTCTTTAGCAAGCGCAGGATCCATATTCGCAGCGCCAAAATACAAGGCCCTTCTTATTGCAGAATAAGCAGGATTGCACGAAGTCCTCTCTGGCAGGCGTCCTAGCTGCGCCAAGAGCTCCTTGTTTTCCCTCGGCAGCGCGTCATACTGCCCTTCTGTCAGCAAACCCTCGATTCCCTTCATCCCGTTATAATTTTCGTTTGGCATGAAGACAAGAAGGCAGCACAAGGTATAAATACTTTGGCATTGAAATCATTGCAAAACATTGCAAAAGGAAACAGGGGAAACAGGCGTTTTGCAAGAGTTCCCGCGGGAGTTCCTGCAGACCTATTTTTCCGCAAACCATTTAAACCTACCATACACGCCTTTTCAAGGTATAAAGACAGATGGGACTATTCGACATCTTCAAGAAGAAAAGGATCGAGGAGATTCACTTCTCAGACATAGACAACTGGCTGCAGCGCGAACTAGAGTCAAAGAGCCTCGACAAGAAGGTCCTAAGCGCAAAGGAAGAGATATCCAGGCTCCTGGACTCATGCGAGAAGAGCATAGAGACGTTAGAAGAAGCCAACCTGATGAACGACAAGATCCCGCTGAAAGAGAAGCAGATAATGGAGGGGCATAGGAAATCCTACACCCAGAAAGTCAGGCGCTTCATAAATGCAATCGAGGTCCCAGAAGACCATTCCCAAATAGGACACTACACAGCCAGGTTCTCAGAGTCCCTAAACGAACTGAGCGAAGAAACAAGAAAGAACTTCCAGGTACTACAGCACTTCTTTTCGCAGGAAGTGTCAAGGATCGTGAAGGACATAAAGGGAATCGACGAGTCCCTGAGCAGTCTCCAGTCAGACATCGAAAAAGAAGGATTGGATCTGATCAGGGAAGCAAAGCTCGGACTCAAGAACTACAGGGAAAACCTCGAGAGAAAAGACCGTCTCGAGAATGACCTAGAAGGCCAGAAGAAGAACCTCTCAAGCCTGAAAAGGAGGAGAGAAAAGCTTCGCGAGAACATCGCAGAGCTTCACAAGAGCGAGGAGTACGGCGCCTTCGAGCAGTTCCTCGAGAAGAAGAAGTCGATCGAGGATGAGATGAGGGAAATCGAACAGGACTTAACAGCGATGTTTGCAGAGATCAGCAGGCCCCTCAAGAAGTACACCCACAATACAGAGCACGAGCCGATAGTAGAGAAGTACCTAAGCGACCCTGTGGGTGCGCTTCACGAGGATGAAGAGCTGATTATACATAAGATCGTGGAGAAGATGAAGCTCGACCTTCACATGCTTGAATTGAAGGAGAAGCAGCTTGAGAGCACTAAGGACAAGATAGAAAACCTGACACTTGCCTTCCTCAAAGAGAAGCGCGACTTGCTTCGGAACCTAAAGGAGAACAATAAGGACCTGGCGAGTAAGATAAACAGGAGCGTAGTCGCACTCACACTCTCAGAGAACGAGAGCTGGCTCAAGTCCCTGGAAGCGAAGATCATCGAGTGCGAACGACACCTCGAAGAGACTGTGAACGAGTTCGAACAGATTAGCCCCAACTACCTTAAGCAGAAGGTGAAGGAGAAGATCAGGCAGATAAGGAAGGACATTCACATCCATGACGATTAGCAAGATAGCAAAGCAATATTGATTGCGGATGATTACAATGAAAAAACTCATTTCTTTTATCAAGGAATTCACAAGAGAGGACGTCCCTGAACTTCAGGAGGTCGAGAGGATTGGCAGGAACTATTTCCGCATAGGCCTGAAGCTAAAGGAGGAGAAAAACAGGATCAAGATGGATCCTTTCTCAGCAGGACTGCCTTATGGAGAGATAAAGGACAACAAGTTCTGCCCATCATTCCCGCTTCTGGACCTGCTGGGAAACAGAACTGACCAGATAGCCGTTGTCAATGACAAGGCAGAGACTATGTTTCTCTACGGAAAGAACATCATCCAGGAAAGCATCACGAGCCTCAAGCAGGACAAAGGCCTCGTAATCGTGAAGAACATGCGCGGCGATGTCCTAGGATACGGCCATGTGAAGAAAGACAGGGACAGAAGCCAGATGATAAGGAACATCCTCAACAGGTCAGACTACCTGAAGAGGGAGAGCCGAAAGCCAAAAGCCAGATAATCCTAATTTCCATCCAACAGTTCTTAAACGTATCCTTATATGCACTCTTACAGGCATGATCCTATCAGCCTATCAAGCTCTGAATCCAGCGTGTGCACGACGTAAGACAATGCCTTGAACTTCATCCTCTTCATCATGCTTCCCCTGCGCTCAAACTCAGAGAGGCCGGCTCCGTTTATCAGGTTGATGCCGTTATCCCTCGCGTACTGCAAAGCGAGAGATGAGAAGTCGGTGTCAGTAACGAGCGCAGGCACTGCGTGCGAACCATTGTAGTGCTTCAGCTTCTCATGGAATTCTCTAACATCATTAAGGTCTACGTTCTGGCTTGGCAAGAAGTGGGCCTTGCATTCAATGATGTAAAAGCCAAGATCCGCAGGCCTGAAGAGCACGAGGTCATACTCCCGTTTTGAAGCCGCATCTCCTGAACCCGAAAAGGAGACATAATAGTTCTTCATCCACTTATTCTTCTGCACTCCGATGTAACCGTTGCTCAGGAAAGCCTCGAGCACCCGGCCCTCGAAAGCATGGCCCAGCTCTCCAGGAGAGACTCCCTTGCTCTTCGCATTCGCAGACTTCAGATCAGTGCATGCAAATCTTGTCATGCTGCCGCTTGAACTATCTTTATCAGACATTGAATTCTTTTTATCATTCTTCCGGCTCACACGAATCACCTTATCACCATATAACCTCATCGTAAATATTATCATAGGAAAAAAATAAACTAAATAATTTAGCAAATAAATACTATAAAAGATAATTTGGAATCGCTTTTCAGCCTTACCTTGACTTCTTCTCAGGCTCTCCCTTAACATGCTTTCCATAAAGGCCCCTTGCCTTGTCCAGCATGTCGCCAACAAACCCGCTCTTGATACCATAGAGCACAAGGCCTCCTGCTACGATAGCGGCGCCGTAGTCCCTCACGTCAGTCGCCAAAGACCTCTTTCCGGAATTGTAGCTTTCGACCACCTCATCAATAGCCTTCTTTGCAGGTGGCACAATTGCAGTCCCTGCAACGCCCGCCCAAACTCCATTTTTGACGTTCTCGTCTGTCCTCAAGTACTCCTCCCCTCTAAGGTAGGAAAGTCCCTTGGCTGCCAGAGCTCCTCCGATTACATGCTTTGTTTGTTCTTTTACTCCCATTTTGTTCATACCTCCGTTTTGTTCTTGCTGTCATTCTTGCTGTTCTCTTCTTCCTGGAGAATATCTCCATAATATGATCCTACACCTAATCCTGTAACGCCGCCAAGAACCATCCCGCTACCGACTGCTTTAAACCTCTCATAAAGCGAAAGCTCACGGTCATGATTCGCAATCTGCTCGACGATGTAATGGAGGCCATTGCCTCCGGCCGCCAGGCCGTAGCAGATGCCCTTCAGTTGGGCTTTCTTCTTAACCGACAGATGCTTCTTTGAATCAACCATTGTAACCAACGGATCCACTACCCACATGCTCGCGGCTCCAACCAGCGTGTGTTTCGCCAACTCGTATAGTCTGCTTGTCATATGAATCAATTCCTCCAATCATTCATCTTCATCACTCATCGCAAATATCCAATCAGCTGCTTCTGCAAATCCTCTCTCTTGTCAAGATACTGCAACAATCCATAAGCAATCCTACAAAGCGGGCTCTTGAAACCAGACTCTGACCCTCCAAGAACATTCTCAAGAGGATTCCCCGAATCCGGACCTCCTTCTCCCGAAGCAGGAGATCCTGAGTATCTCTCCAAAGCCCCCATCAACGGAGCGGCCTTTTCATGAATGTACTCTGCAAGCCGCGAGTTGATATTTGACCTCTCAATGTTAGGATCATCAACTTGCACCAGGTCATCCTCATAAAAAGCACTTGACAAGAGCACGGATTCCTGAGTCTGCCGCTCCTCTTCCAGCATTGCCCCCGCATCCTCTGTGTCAGCTGAATCACCAACTATTCTCTCAAGCTCTCTTTCCACAAGTTCTTCTTCAGTCGGTGAGTTGTATTCCGGCCCCATCTTCATCAATACCTCCATAATTTAATTCTCTCACAATCATCTTACAACACAATTCACCCACCATCCGGCAATATGGCCGCCACAGTCCCTTTCTTCACAATCCCATTCTCGACATAAGACTTTATCTTGTCGTTCGAATGCCTGACGCACCCCTCGCTGTCAGGAGTTCCAAGCAGACCCTCTCGGTCAGTCCCGTGCAACGCGTGGCTTGACCTCCCATTAGGATCATAATTCCCTTTTCGGTCCCAAGACCCTGCATTCAGCCTTGCAAAGTAAGGCCCGTATGCAAGCCTCCCCTCATGGGTCCAGTGGCTGCTCTGCTCTACTGAAGTTACTGTAAATATCCCTTCGGGAGTCCGGTTATCCCCTGCGCGCTGCTTGTCGCCGGGCACCTTTCCAGAAGAGATCTTTGTCTTGTCAATCTTACTAAACGTTACCTCGTAGACCGTCTCTTCCTGCGTCTTCTTATCGATCACTAAGAGGTACTCTTTGCCATCACCGATTCCTCTGAAAAAACCAGGATCCTTATCCTTCAATATGGCCTCCAAAGAATCACTCTTCGGGATAATTCTCTGCCTGAGTCTTGAATCAGATATTTGAGGATCAGACCCGGATGCATCCTGTCTTCCTCCAGCATCATAAGGAGGCACGACGCGCAATCCCTCACTGGAAACATTATCAAGTCCCGGACTCCTTGAGCCGTATCTTGGAACATCCATTTGCTCAGCAGCCTTGTTCGCGACGCGCTTCTCCAACCTATCATCTATCCTATAAGGTATGTTGGTCTGAGAAGATCCTTCTCCTGTCAAGAATCCTGAGTAAAAACTCAAGCCAGTGAATACATGATCCCTTACCACTGCGTCTGACAGCAGATGGGTCGCGCAGCCTCCCAATGCAATAGTCGCGGCCGCTGCGCCCATGGCAATATACCTCTTCGAAGTCTTGATCCCTGTCTTCAGCTCTTGCCATGCGAGGGTGGCGTAACCACTCGATCCCGCAGCAATCCGATCTGCCGACTGAGCTTTCCTTGATGACACCAGTATCATTGGCTTCGGGAGCAGCTTCGGCTGGACTGCCGGCTGGCTTAGAGGAGTTTCGGCGCTCTGCGCGTCCTCGTTCTCATATCCGACTGGCACAAGATTGGAGATATCACCGACTCCATCTGATCCTGTTGCCTGAGGTACGTCTAATACAACCCCTGATCCATCAACCGCGAACCCATTCTCAGCCAAGATAGCCGCATCACATTCGTTTCCTGGCCGGATTGCATCTTGCTGCAATTCAGGATAAGCCTCGCAGCCGCAACCTAGGCTCGACGCCGGCTGTTCAGGTTCCAACACCGACCTTTCATCATAATTGCATTCAAAATCCGCATCCTGCTCATCATTATACTCGTGTCCATCCCATGTCATTGTCATTCTAATCCACCTTTATCTAATCTTCATCACATCATACTTCATATCCAACGTTCAGACGGCTAACTTAACTGCTAACCTGCCTGCATTTAGTCTGTAATCATAGGTGATTCTCCAGATCAGTTACATCATTGCTTGTCAGGACAGCCATCACATGGCTCGCATATCCAACTCTCCTGTCAATGTCAAAGAAATCCATCCCTTGAAGGACGACTCCTCCATTGCTCACGTCCTGCCCGCGTCGGATGGCATTTGAGATGCCCGGATCAAATGTTCCGACGATCTTTATGCCACTCCCCATATAACTTGGGATCTCGATGCCAAAATTGTTCTTGGTGTATTTCGCCGGAAGGCCACCTGATCCTTTTGTAACACGATACAATCCTATTGGGGTTGCCTGGTCTCCTTCCATTGACTTTGGCGCCCGGTTTCTCCCTGTCGTGCACCGATAGGATGCGACCTTGACAAAACGACCTCCATCTGACTGGAGAAGCGACAAGATATTCTTGTCGACATCAACGTACATGACAAAATCGTAATCTCCTGCCGAGCGGGAAAGGTATGACTCGAGCGAGTCACCAGTATTTGCAGGGCGCGTTTCATGTCGGACCGCATTGTTATCTCCTCTCGGGCCGAACACCAACTGGGTTAAGGCCGCCACAGGAGAATGTTTCATCTTGCCATTCTCGCCATCCTCTGCATTGACCTTGTAATCCAATCCTCTACTGGCCGAGACCCTCTCCTGAGAAGAGTGCCGTTGGAGCTCTGGCTGCTTGGCATTCTCCAAAGCCTTCATGGCAGAGCGGTATTCTAGATTCAGCTGCGCATTCTCTTCCTTTTGCTGCTCTACTTCCTTGCTCTTCTGAAGAAGTTGCTCCTCTAACTTGCTGACTTGGGCTTCAGCAGTGTCAGCTCTCTTGCCAGCCTCGATCTGTTCATTGATGGCCCACTCGACTCTTTTGTTGTTCATCCAGTTTCCGACTGCATAGGCCCTCTGATCTACACTTTCTACTACTTCACCCGAGACGTTTCGCATAGTATCATACGTCCATTGGGGAACCCTGATGGCAGCGGCGGTTCCAGCGGCAAAAGTGCATATCATCCCTGTTTTCAGTATGTTCTTGAAGCTGGGGGGATTTCGAGGCATGTCAGCGACGTAGTGTATCCCTGCCTTGACTCCATCTATTATCTTTCCGCCCACGATCACCGTGCCGCCCACGACAGCCGCTCCGACGATGGCAGATCCGATCGTTGCGTATTTGAAGGTCCGTCCTATTAGTGATCCTTTCTTCCGTTGGTATTCCTGGTTTTGAATTGCTTGGATGCTTGATTTATTTTCATTGGTTGACATTTTTCAAACCCCCTAAGTTTTTTAGTAATTTTGGGTTTCTTATTGAGAAATTGAATAGTTGAGGTGTTTAAAATAAGCAACTCCGAGTTTTCCGGAGAAAAAACAAAGAATACGAAAGAAACCACGAACAGACCAGAATAACTAGAAAACAATAAAAAAAAAAAA
>JAFGBP010000007.1 GCA_016933095.1 Candidatus Woesearchaeota archaeon
AAGGCCGCCGGATATCCTAGGCTCAAAGCCGAACTTCTCCTCGGAGAACTCGATCGCCTTCTTGAAGAAAGAGATGCTCCTCTCAGAATACCCCCGTTCTCTGCACAAGTCTATGAACTTATCCTTCTCGCTCCCCATAGGCTCTATATAGTATTCCTTTCTTTTTAAAGATTGTTAACGATGATTCCACAAGAACGAAAATCCGTGAGAATGCTTCCTGGCCTGAAGGGAGAATTTATGAGAACTCTATCTCTCCGTCCATGTAAACGCCCTTGTCAAGGCGTACAGGACGCCAGTTGTCGATTATCAGCTCTGCCTTGAGCCACTCGGCGAGCTCTTCTGGATTGCCGATCGTTGCACTCAGGCCGATGAGCTGCAAGTCTTTTATCATGCTCCGCAGGATCGTGATGAGGACTTCGAGGGCTGGCCCCCTTCCAGGATCGTTCAGCAAGTGGATCTCGTCGACGACGACTGTCTTCACGTACTTGAGCCACGGACTCTTATGCCTGATGAGACTGTCGAACTTCTCGCTCGTCGTGATGATGAGGTCGTAGCGCTCGAGGTAAGAATCGTTCGAGTCCAGGTCTCCGATGCTGATCGCGATCTTGATGTCCGGGTAATCCTTCTTGAACTGCTTGTACTTCTCGCTCGCAAGAGCCTTAAGGGGCACGACGTATACGCACTTGCCTTTGTCATGTATTATCGCGTTGAGGAACGCGAGCTCAGCGATCAAGGTCTTGCCGCTCGCAGTCGGTGTGCACACGAGAAGGTTCTTGTCCTGGAATAGTCCGCCCTTCACGCTCTTGGCCTGGCCGGGGCGAAACTCTGAGAAGCCACGCTTCTCAAGAAGAGAATAGACCTTTTCCGGGATGAAGGACTTGTAATTGGAGATCTTCAAGAATCATCCCTCACATCTCCTCTGGAGCCTCTATGCCGAGCATGGACAGCGCGCTTTGGAGCACTGTCCTCGTGCACCATATCAGGGTGAGCCTTGCTTCTTTGACCTGATTGTTGTCTGCTTTCAGCACTTGGCATTCCTGGTAGAAGCTTCCGAATTCCTGTGTGAGCTCTATCGCGTACTTCGCGACCAGGCTAGGGTTGTACTTCTCAGCTGACTCCCGAATCACTGCAGGGTAGCTGTTGAGGAGTGTTATCAGCCGATGCTCTTTCTCGTGCTCGTACTTGAACTTCGATATCTCGCTTTCCTTGGGCTCCCACTTCTTGCCTGCCTGCCTGAATATAGAGCAGATGCGCGCGTGGGCGTATTGGACGTACGGGCCTGTCTCGCCCTCGAAAGACACGCTCTCCTTCGGATTATAGACAAAGTCCTTCATAGGATCATACTTTAGTATGAAGAACTTGATGGCGCCAAGGCCTATCATCTTGCTTCTCTTGGCGACTTCTTTCGCGCTTAGGTCTTCGTGCCTCTTCTTGATCTCTTCGCCTGCCAGCTTCTGAACGTCTTCCATCAGGTTGTCTGTGTCGACGACTGTGCCTTCGCGGCTCTTCATCTTGCCTTCCGGCAATGATATCATGCCGTAGCTCAGGTGGTAGCACTTCTTTGCAAAGGGCATGCCGAGCATCTCCAATAGCTTGAACAATACTTGGAAGTGATACCTCTGCTCGTTCCCCACGACGTAGACTGACCGGTCCATCTGGAAGTCGTCGAACTTCTTCTTGGCAAGGTAGATGTCTTGGGTGATGTAGATGCTTGTGCCATCGTCTCTTAGGAGGTACTTCTTTCCGAGCTTGTCCTTCTCCAGGTCGGCATACACTGCGCCTTCAGGGTCTCTTCTGAACACTCCTTTCTTCACGCCTTCAAGTATCAGTTCTTTCCCATGCGTATATAATTCGCTCTCATAATAAGTCTTCTTGTGATGCACGCCCATGGCCTTGTAGGTCTCGTGGAAGCCGTCGAGCGCCCACTTCCTCATCTTCTTCCAGAGTGTCAGAGTATCCTTGTCGCCGTCCTCCCACTTCTTGAGGAGGGCCTTTGCTTCCTCTTCGATCTTAGGGTCTTCCTTCTCCTTCTGGCCGTAGAGGACGTAATAGTCTCCTACGAAGTGATCAGGCTTCTTGCCCTTGCCTGGCTCTTTTCCCTTGCCCCACTTCTTGTACGCGAGCATCGACTTGCAGATGTGCACTCCCCGATCGTTTACGAGATCTACAGGCACCGCCTTGAATCCTGCGAATCCCAAGATATTGCAGATGGAGTTTCCGAGAAGCATGTTCCTTGCATGGCCTAGGTGGAGCGGCTTATTGGTGTTGGGAGCGGGGTATTCTATCATGACAGTCTCTTTCTTGTCAGCGCCAGAACCATAGAGCGAGCCGCACTCAAGCACCTTCTGAAGGACTTGGTGGGCTAGCCTGTTCTTGTCCAGGAAGAAGTTAAGGTAAGGCCCGACTGCCTCGGCCCTCTCAACAGCCCCATGAGACTTTACTTTTCCTGCGAGCTCCTGGGCAATTGCCTGTGGGGCTTTCTTGAACTGCTTGGCGAGCACAAAGCAAGGGAATGCGAAGTCGCCGAGCTTGGGGTCTGGCGGGACTTCCAAAACCTTGTCTATATCTTCTTTCGAGAGCTTCGTCTCCTTTTCCAGCAGCGAGATTACGTCTTTTCTTGACATGGAAACACCCTGCGTCCATATAACTCGCCCTGTCTTTATTAATTTTTTCTTGTCTTTGGGGCTTTGTTCCAAATCTCTCGTAGCCCGCTGCGACCGCTCATCAATCGCATCCTTTAATCGAGTCTATCTTAACCGCGCAGGTGTCATGATGCGCAGCCAGGGGCTACTTCTCTCGTAGCCCGCCGCGACCGCTCATTAATAACATCCATCAGCCGAGTCTAGAGTGCCAGTATAAGTTTCTTGAAGGAGCGCCTATGCGCAGCAGAGTATAGCTCTGCGCACAAGTAAGCTATGCTTACTTGTGCACTTTTTCAACGCACCCCTTATATTCGGAACCGTTCAAAATCTTTTGTGCCGCGCTCCGTTCGCCTAGACTTGTGATTGTTGTCCGATTCTAGAGGTTCCGCATATAATATCATCATACTTCGCAATGCGGCACTTTTTGAACGGTTCCCTTATATTCGAAACCTTTATATATATCAAATCAAGTTTTTAGCTTAGTTACGATTAAAGGGTCAAATTAGAGGTGAACATCTTATGAAGAACAGTAAGAAAGGACAGGCAGCGCTTGAGTTCCTTACGACATATGGCTGGGCCTTCTTAGTTATCCTGATAATGATAGGAGCACTTGCCTACTTCGGCGTTCTCAACCCGAAGAACTTCCTGCCATCAAGATGCACTTTCAGTCCTGAAGTCGACTGCCTGGAAGCTCAGATACAGACGACGAATCCAATGCTTTCTTTCAGGATGCGAAACAACGTGGGTTCGACTGCAAACTTCACTGTCAACGCGACTTATATCGGAGGCAACGTCATAGATGCCACTTCATGCACGTCTGACTTCGAGCTTCGAGCCGGGCGCGTACAAGAGGTTCAGTGCAATTTCGGAGCTGGCGCAGCTTTCCCTGCAGGCGACAAGGCAAAGTTCGAGGTCACGGTGAACTATAAAAAGGTGGACGGCGCATACTGGACTCCTGTGAAAGGAGAGATATACGGCACTGTCAATGGCTAGATGGGAGGTGCTATTTAGATGGATAAGAGAGCACAAGCAGCATTAGAGTTTTTGACGACCTATGGCTGGGCCATACTTGTCATTCTCGTTATGATCGGGGCCTTGGTCTACTTCGGGTTGTTGAATCCTACAAAGGCTTTGCCTAACAGGTGCGAGGCTACTGCTGGCTTTGCGTGCAAGGACTTCCAAATAACCGAGGACGGCTTCGAGATCCAGATCTATAATAAGCTCGGAGAGACGATCAAGGACGTTGACTTCACGGATCTTCCTGACAGTGATGAGTTTATCTCAGCTCTTGTCTCAGGAGATTGCGGAGTTACGGGAATAGTCCCTGCTGATGACCTTATGATAATCAGTTGCAACCACACCGACCTTTATGAGGGCCTCGGGGCTTCCCAAGGAGTCAAGGTCAAGATAGCGTTTGACCTTAACTACACCATGATTCGAGGCACTTATCCTAAGGTGGCTTCGATCTCAGTGTATGGCCCTGTACAGTGAAGCTTTTGAGGCATCTTTACTTTTTTCCCTAAACTCTTTACATTCATTTTCAGAATATGGGGGCGAAAAATGCATTCTAGACGCGCTGGAAGACAAGGACAGGCCGCGTTCGAGTACATCGTGACTTATGGCTGGGCAATACTGGCGGCTATAATAGCGATTGGAGCCCTTTCTTACTTTGGGTTCATAAGCCCTTCCAACCTGATCCCTAACAGGTGCAATTTCGGGAAGCAGCTGGAGTGCCAGGATTACCAGATCCAGAACGACGGCACAGGTGCAGTTGTGCGTTTGAACTTCAGGAATAACTTTGGGAAGCCCATCATCATCTTGGATGTTAACATGGTAGAGGACTCGAATGGGGTCACGGGAAACCATCCTTTTGACGCTGCAGACCAGGTCTACATCGCGGCCGGCGCGACCAACGAGACAGTGGTCTATCTTGATCCGCAGTATGCCAGGCTATCGGGCGAGAAGCAGGGGGTCAATCTCATGGTGAACTTTACAAGGGCTGACATCCCTTCGGCTCCTGAGCACACGATAAGCGGGTATGTGTTCACGGTGGTGTCTGAGTAGGATTTTTAGAAACCTACAAGACCATTGTCTTAAGCTCGCGTTCCAGAAAACGCAAGTTTTTTAAAGGAAACGGCTTTACATTGCTCAAAAGGTTGTTTCTAACACCGAACGAATGATCATTAAATCTAGGGGTATAGTGGACTTACAAATCAGGGTCAAATCGGTATTGTAGAGAACATAGAAGGTGATTGTTTACATGAATGAGAATCAAATTTTGAATACTGGCACAACGACAGTTGGAATACTCTGCAAGGATTGCATAGTCATGGCGGCTGACAAGAGAGCCACGGCAGGTCACTTCATTGCCAATAAGAACGTTGACAAGGTAGTCCCTGTGACTGACAGGATTGCAGTTACCGTCAGCGGGACTGTGAGCGACATACAGTACATAACAAAGCTGCTCAAGGCAGAGCTCAAGCTAAAGGACATCAGGTCTTCCAGGGAGTCGACTGTCAAGGAGGCTGCAAACCTGCTGACCGAACTTGTCTACAACAACGTGAGGAAGTTCTCGACGATTCCTGGAATCACGCATTTCCTGCTTGGTGGGGCTGATGAGAACCTTCACCTCTACGACTTGTACATGGACGGCAGCATATCAGAGATAGATGATTTTGTCTCTAGCGGCTCTGGAAGCGTCATGGCTTATGGAGTATTGGAGGCCAGCTACAAGCCTGGCTTGACAGAGGCTGAAGGAGTCGAGCTCGTACTGAAGGCGATTCAGGCAGCTATCCAGAGGGACAGTGCCAGCGGCGAGGGCGTTGACGTGTACGTCATAGCAAAGGACGGCCTCCGGAAGGTCGCCGCCAAGAAGATAAACAACACCCTGCAGTAAAGATACGCCAGTGTCTTTGCGGGTCATGGCAGTGTGTCTGCTAGGGACCGGGGTGTTATTCTGAAACTATTTTTTTAAGTTACAAAGAGAACAAGATATGCGATTAGGCATGACGAGGATCTGTTGACGGTTTTGGCATGAATGAATTGATGGCTCATGATGGCTCTTTAGCATTTTAATTTTCGGTTGCAGGGAGAGGCCTGCGGTGTTGTGCTGATTCACGCCGTTTTCATGTCGGTTTTTGCAGGAGTTCCATGTTTTCCATGTAAAGTTAAGTTTTAAGTTATGAAATGTCAAATTCCATTTAGGAGGATTGATTTGAAGTGACAGAGATA
>JAFGBP010000002.1 GCA_016933095.1 Candidatus Woesearchaeota archaeon
CATCATTCATCATTCATCATTCATCATTCATCATTCATCATTCATCATTCATCATTCATCATTCATCATTCATCATTCATCATTCATATTTTTATGAAATCGCATCATTCGTTTCATTAGTTCTTCTTTAGTTCTTCTTTGCCATGATAGTAATCGCTGGCTTGTCTTTTCCTACGACAAAGGCGTATGACTTCTTCGTCTCCATCTCTTCGTTGCCATTGTGGAACAGTATGTTTCCAGCCTTGAAACCCTCAACCTTCACAAGGAGGCCAGTATGCTTTCCCTTGTACAGGAAGACCAAGCTGCCCTTCTCAAGCTTAATGGTATCTGTAAGCTTCTGGTTAGGGATTGAATACACCAGAGTATCGTTGGTCGACAGCTTGGCAGCCTCTGAGGTAGTCATGAGGAACGACCTTCCGTCAGTACAGACGACCTGCACCTTACCTCCCTTCTGGAGGACCTTGTTCGCGACCTTCGAGATTTTTACCTTTGACTCTGCTTCCGTAATCTTGACAAGCTCCAGCTGACCCTTTGCATTCACGATCATCCTGAAACTCTCATTGGACTCAGGGAGCGAGAGCACGTCGAAGAAGCCTACAGGGAACTTCTCGTCGAATCTCTGAACACCATTGACAATGACCTTGTTGTACCTTATGAGGTACTTGGACTCCTTTGTCGTCTTTGTCTTACCCAGCATATCCTTCAAGCAAGTGTTGAGGGAAGTTGCCAATGCAAGCCTCCTGCCAGGATTAGGCCTTGAAATGAACTTAGTGTCCTTTCTTAGGATATTCCAGCTCTTTGGCGCGTTTATCTTCTTTATGTGATTCTTGACCATCAAAAATCACCTCCGGTGATTTTTGGGGTTTCAAAAAAACCTGTTTTTTTGTTAACCATTTTGCATTACCTGTAATCAGTTATTCTTCTCCTTTGGAGCCTGGCTTTTGTCTGCAAACCTCTTTTTGTCGTCGGTGACGAGGTCTACTATCATGAGATTCGAAACTTGGAGCGGAATCATAGCCTTAGACCCGTCCTTCTTGGACCTCTCAATACCTGTGATTGTGACAGTCGACTTCTTGATGTTGAGGGTGTCAACCTTTCCTTCCGTCTTCCTGTACTTCCCACGCATGACCTTAACCTTGTCGCCGGACCTTACACGTATCCTGCCGACACCATACTTCTTGGCAAGGTCCTTCGAGAGCATGGTGTTCATGAAACTGGTCCTGGTGTGCAGCGGAGCGTTGTGCCTATATTTCCTCTGCTTCCTTGGAGCCTTGCTCCTCTTCCATGCCGTTGAAAAATTCTTCTTCATGATTATCACTTCTCTTCAATGCTTAGAGCGCCATCGGAGCCAGCTTTGCGATGGCAGGCCATCTCTCAGCGACTTCCTTTGCGATAGGACCTTTGAACAGGGTTCCCTTAGGGTTTCCCTTGTCATCCTTAAGCACTACCGCGGCGTTGTCCTCGAACTTGACGCGAAGGCCGTTAGGTCTCAAGTACTCCTTCTTCTGCCTTACAATCACTGCAAACACGACCTGCTTTCTCATGTCAGGCCTTCCCTTGATGACCGAAGCCAATATCAGGTCTCCGACTCCGCAGGTAGGGTTCCTTCCATGGACGGTCTTCATCCTCTTGACGCCGAATATCCTCAGGCGCTTAGCCCCTGAGTTGTCGCATGTCTCGATGATAGACCCCTTCTGGAGTCCTTTTGTAATCCTTGCCTTGACTGCTTTCATGTTTAATCACTCGATTGTTTGACTATTCCTTGTCCTTCTTATCGGCCGCCTTCTTCTGCTCTCGGGCGGTGTCTTTTGCTTCCTGAATCGCTTCCTGAACCTCGATCTCCTCGGTCTTCAGGTGCTCTTTCTTCGACTCCTTGCCTATGATCTCAACCACGCTGAAATGCTTGGTCTTGGAAAGCGGCCTCGTCTCAATAATCTTGACAATGTCGCCCTTCTTTGCACTTATGCAGTCGGGGTTGTGGGCGTTTATCTTGCTTCGCCTCATCTCGTACCTCTCGTACTTCTTGACAAAGAACCTTCTCGTCCACGAAACGACGACCGTCTTGCTCATCTTGTCGCTCTCAACTATGCCCACAAGGGTTCTTCCTCTCAACTTTACGCTTCCATGAATAGGACACTGCAGGTCAGAGCAAGTACTTACGCTCTTGTCTTCCTTCCCTTTGCTCTTGTTCTTGGTGTTTTTCGCAGCCATGTTTATCTCCTTGATTTTATCCGCTCCTCGGGCCTTTGCTCGAGATCGGATCCATTGATAATCTCTTGTTTTCCTTCCTTTGTCGTTATCTTGAATGTGCATTGGCTCTTGAGGATCATCTTCTCCTCTTCGCCTTGCGTGATGATCTTGAATGTCTTCTTTGTCTCGTCGATAATTCTTCCCTTGAAGCCCTGCAGGTTTTTGTTCTGCGCCTGGAGGACTTCGAGCTCTTGACCTATGAATTCATCGGGATGATGCATGTTTCCTCCTGATGGGTTGTGTTATCTTCTTTTTCCTTGCCTAATCTCGATCTGGTCGGGGCTAAAACCGAGCTTTATGAGCTCTGTCCTTATTTCCTTGCAATGGTCTCCCTGAAGCTCGATGTGCCCTTCCTTGGCTGTTCCGCCACAGGCAAACTTGCTCTTAAGGTTCTTTGCAAGGTCCTTGAGGTTGATCTCTGTCTCGTCCATTCCGGAAACGATCGTGCTGACCTTTCCGAACTTCTTCTTGACGGATTCAACCACAATTTTTTGGCTCTCCTTTGCGATTGTCTCACAAACGCAAAGTTCTTTCGGCAGCCCGCATGTACTGCATGTCTCGCTCATTTTTTAGCTTGTACTGCCTCTTTCTGTTCTGGCGTTGATGTCTTGGAAGCCTTAGGGACTTCACTCCTAATGTTAACCGAAGCCCTAATCTGGGCTCTTGACAGCTGCTCAAGCAGCTTTAATCGTGCAATGTCCTTCTTCATCCTGCTTATGGTCCCTGCATTCTTAGGAGGGGTGCCTGTAGCGACTTGGGTGTTCATCTTCATGAGCTCTAGCTCGAGGTCCCTCTGCTTCCTCTTGCGCTCTTCGGCGCTCATCTGTGCCAACTCTTTGAACTTCATCATTTACACCTTGATTATTATTCTTCCTTCTTCTCTTCTTCGGAAGTCTCTGAGACCTTTTGGACGGGCTCTTCGGCCTCCTTAGGTTCTACAGTCTCTGCAATCTCTGCAGTTTTTTCTTCCTCAGACTCTTCTGCCTTATCAGTCTTCTTGACTTTCTTAGACCTTGGCTTTCTTGGCTTCTTCTCCTTATCAGACGCATCCTTCTTGGAAGCCTTCTTCTTAGGCGTCGACTCCTTCCTGTCCTTCTTATCCTCACCTTCCTCCTTGAGGATATCCTTCATCTTCTCGTCCACCTGCTCGTTCGAGACCTCCTCCACAGATGCCTCATCAGCAATCTTCTTGATCTTGATGTTGTCTGGAAGCTTAATGTCAGGAGTCATGATCTTGACCCTTACGCCCACGACGCCAGTCTTAAGCTTGGCGTGAGCATAGGCAGTCTTCACTTCGGAAACGGCGATGTCGCCGCACTTCTTCAGGTATCCCTGGTAAAACCTCCAGGTCCTTGCCCTAGCACTAGGAATCTTTCCCGATATGAGTATCTCGACCCCAAAAGCTCCTGCAGCCATGACATCACTTAGCGCCTTGTGGCCAACTCCCTTGAACCTTGCAAGGCCAAACCTCTCCAGTGAGTTCACGATCATCTCTGCAATTATGTTAGCATCAAGGCCGACGCTCACAACCTCTTCAATCTCTATCTGAGGGTTCTCAAGGCTGAACTTCTCCTTCAAATCCTTTGTAAGCTTTGAAATGTTGCTACCGCTTCTTCCAACAACGAGGCCTGGCCTGCTTGTGCTGATTATTATCTTCTCTCCAAGAGGAGTCCTCTGGAGCTTGACGTCACTAAGACCCACTCGGCTAAGGTTGTCCCGGACATACTCTTTTATCTCGAATTCCTTTATGTGTTGATTAACAAACTTCCTTTCGATCATGTTCATTCACTCTTCTCAATCTTCTCAAGCGAGGTCTTTGACCTCGTTGTGCTAGTGACTCTATCACTTCGCATCTCTTCCTTCTTGGATTCAGCCTTTGCCGCAGGTTTTGTACCTGTCTCGGATTTGGCCTCGGATTTGGCTTCATGCTTGGATGTATGAGCCTGCTTTGCATGCTTCTTACCCTCGATCTCCTGAGCTGCCAGCTCAATGTGACATCTCTTCATCTGGACGCGCCTCTTCCTTCCATACCTGAAAGGCTCACTGGCCTGCTGGGCGCATGCATGTATAATCTTTAAACTGGAGCTAAGACCCTTGGCCTGTGCATTAGCCTCAAGCTGCTTCAGCAACTTCAGGAACTCCATAGCACCTTTGAGAGGATACTTTCCGCCGGCCATGGGACCCTTCCTATGACCTGCTCCATTAGTTGATCTTGTGAAAGGAACTGCGAGCTGCTTCTCCTTGACCTTCTCAAGGATGGCCTTTGCCTTTGCAATCTCTCTTCCCTTGATAAACTTGCACATCTCGACGCTCTTCTTCCTGGAAAGCCCGAGGTCACGGCCTACTATCCTGACCACGTTCTCCTTGTTCGTCTTGAATGCGTAGTTGTATCGCGTCATGTTGTTAACCTTTGATCGTATATCCAGCTTTCATTTCATCCTTATTCATTTAATCCCTACTTCACCGAAAGGTTTGAACTTGACCTTGTCGCACCGACTCCAGGAGCGCTATGCCCAACCCTCTTCCTTGTAAGCGCATATTCTCCAAGCCAGTGGCCTATCATCTCAGGAGTTATGACAACCTGTTGATATTCCTTGCCGCCATGAATCATCACTGTCTTCCCTACGAACGTCGGGAGTATGATCATGTTCCTTCGGTGGGTCTTGACCGGCTTCTTGCAGTTCTCTATCTTCTTTATAAGCTTCTTGTCAGCATCTGAAAGCCTTATAATCCTCCTTCTAGCGTCGGAGTGCATCATAGTCGCAAGCTCTGCAAGACTCATCTTGACGAGCTCCTCAACTTTCTTTCCCTTGTATGTAAATTCTTTCTGGACCATTGATCATCACCGATTATTCATTCGATTGTCTGTTATTTGTCTACCTCTTCTTACCTGTCCTTCGGGGCCTGATGGAACCGACCTTCTTACCAGGAGGAGCGTTATGAGGCGCGATTGTAGGCTTTCCCTTGTGGTGCGAGCTTCGTCCACCGAACGGGTGGTCGACGGCGTTCATACTGGCTCCGCACACTACAGGCCAGTACATGTTCTTGGCCCTCATCTTATGGAACCTCTTTCCTGCCTTGTAAAAAGGCTTCTCTCCCCTTCCGCCGCCGGCAATGATTCCGATAGCCGCCCTGCATGCAGGGTTGAAGTCTTTGTTCTTCTTTGAAGGGAGGAGGACCGTTACCTTTGTCGCGTCCTTTGCGACAATCTTGGCGGTCAGGCCTGAAGCCTTGACAAACTTTCCGCCGTCTCCAGGGATGCACTCAATGTTGAAAACACTTGTTCCTTCAGGAATGTCTGCAAGTCTCAGGATGTTTCCTGTAGCCGGCTGACCTTCTCCTATCTGGATCTGCTGTCCTGTACACACTCCTTCAGGAGCGATTGTGAGTGTGAATGTACCATCGGCGTGCTTGAGCCTTGCAAGCGGCGCTGTGTGGGCCCTGCAATGCACGAACTCAGTAATGACTGCAGACCCGTTGCTTCCAATCTTTGTCTGGCCTTCAAAGTTGAAGCTAGGCTTGGTATAGGTAGTCGTTGCACGTCCCCTTCTCTGTGATTTTATGTTCTTACCCATATATCATCACTTGCCTTGCTTCATTCGTTAATTTAACATCAATCCTACATCAATCCTAGCTTCGTAGCGAGGTCAATGGCCGGGCTCTCAGGTGCGAGCCTGACGTATGCCTTCTTCCTGCCCCTGAAATCGTTGATCGTGTTTATAGCAGCCACCTTAACCTTAAAGGTCTCCTCGATAGCCTTCTTGATATCCTGCTTCTTTGCCTTGTCCTCCACTATGAAGACGAGCTTGTTCTCAGACTCCATGAGCCTGATTGCCTTTTCCGTCGATAGCGGGTATTTGATTATCATCTTTTATTCACACGTCATTCTTTCTTCTAATCTTTCTTCTGTGCCTTTGAAGCCTTTGCCGTTGAAACCTTCTTTGCAGCTGAGACCTTTGATCCTGTCTTGGCAGCACTCTTCACGAGGTCCATGACCGCTGTCTTGACAGCCTTCTTTGTGGAACCAGAGTAGTTCTGGGTGAAAAGACCCTTCCTCAGCTCCTCGATTGAGTTGTGAGTGTAAAGCGTTGCTCGTCCAGGCTGGCATCCGGGCGCTAGGACCTCTACGTTCAGTGATTTCACAGATACAACGTCGACGCCTGATATGTTGGAGGCCGCCTTTGAAATCTTCTTCGCATCCATTGCGACGATAAGGACGCTCCTCTTCTGCTTCTTAGCCCTTCCTCTTAGCGCGCTCTTTCCTGCCCTTGACTTCCTTGCCTCTGCCCTCTCGAGCTCCTTGTCGAATCCGAGTGCGAGCAGTGCCTTCTTCAAGTCTGCAGTCTTTGATATAGACTCGAATGAGTCTGTGATAGCGAATGGGTACTTGTCAGGGACTTTGTGGCCTCTTGCCTCGACGAGCTTCTTGTCGATGGTGGCTGCCATGGCACTCCTGATTGCCTTCCTCTTCTCTTTTACATTCAGCTTCCAGTCCCAGACCTTCCAGCTCTTAGGAGGGTGAGCCCTTCGACCACCGACAGTTCCCGGAGCCTGTGCTCCGACCCAGTTAAACTGTGTTCCCCTGTGACTAAGGACTTTTCTTGGCACCCTACTGATCCCGTGGCCGTATGAGCCTCTCCAGTCCCTTCTCCTTTTAGAGACCCAAGTAGTGTGCTGGTCGCCAGCATCCTCGAAGGAACCGTAAGCCTGCCGCCTATTGTTCTGGATAGCCAGAACTGCCTTCTTGATGAGGTCTTCTCTCACAGTCTCGCTGAACTGCTCTGGAAGCTCGACATCCTTTCCGGCGGCTCCTTTCTCATCCATGACTTTTAGCTTCATCTTCTTGACCTATGAATATTATACTATGAACATTATATATGGTGTTTATCTTCTCTGCCTGCTCTCAAGGCTAATCTCTGTTATCGTTGGTATACTATGGTCTCCCTTAGGCATCCTGAGAGGCTGTGTCAGTATCAGCATCCTCTTCCTGGCGCCAGGGACTGATCCCTTGACGAGTAAGTATGACGAATTTACAAGACCGTAGCCTGGGAACCCTCCCTTAGGATTAACATCCTTACCCTCTGTGCCTATCTTGATTATCTGAGCATTAAAATGCATCCTCTGATGGAATCCCATCTGACCTGCATAGGCAGTCCTGTACATGACGTGCTGCTGTTGGCTCCATCCGCCCCTGCTTCCAACTGACCTAACTCCCTTCTCGGTCTTGTGACCCTTCAAGTGGATGCCGAACCTCTTCACAGGCCCCTGGTAACCCTTGCCCTTGGTCACACCCCTTGCGTCCACAAACTGGCCTTCCTTCAGAACGTCGCTCACAAGGATATCCTTCTCGGCGTTCGCCTTTGCAAACTCGAGCTTATCCTTGTTAGAGCCGGAGAGCTTCATCTCAAAGACTTCAGGCCTCTTCTTGCCAAAACCGGCTGCCTTAGGGCTGGTGTATACGAGAACTGAGATGTCTGCGAAATCATCAGCGTTCTTAGAATCGAGATCCTTAACATTTTTGTAAGATTTTGCGAGTTGGAGCTTGCGTTCGACTTCCTTGTCCGGTTTCACCAGGAAGTCCTCTGCGACCTCGACTCCGTAGTTGTTCTTCCTGTAGAACCTCACAGAGAATATCCTCAGCGGAGGACACTCGAGAACTGTGACCGGCACCCTGATCTCTAACTTCTTGGTCATTGAAGTCTTCTTGTTGTCGATGCCCATGACGTGGGTCATACCAACCTTATAGCCTGCAAAGCCGAGAAGAGGCTTCTCTGCCTTTGCAGTTGACCAGCCTCTGACACGAGCGTACATCTTCTTAGCCTTCTTTCTAGGCCACATTCCCATGCTTCCGCTTCTTGGTCTTACTGGCTTTGGCATTTTTCAGTCTCTCGCATTATTATATTACTTTGGATGCAAAAAAGATGCCTTTTGTTGAAGAACCCTTAGAAATCAGCACAACCAGACATGACGTGCCAGGCACATCTACTGTCTTTCCTTGTACTGAAAAGGGCTTTTCTTTTCAGGCGTCGCTTATGCGCGTCCGAGTCCATTTACCACTCGAACACAGCGAAAGAAATTTAGTTTATTTAAAAAGCTTTTGTTTTATTGGGGCTCTGTTCAAAATCTCTCGTAGCCCGCTGCGACCGCTTATTAATAACGTCCTTTAGCCGAGTCTAGTCTGACCGTATGGCATTTCGTATGCGCAGCCAG
>JAFGBP010000008.1 GCA_016933095.1 Candidatus Woesearchaeota archaeon
CTTATTAATAACGTCCTTTAGCCGAGTCTAGTCTGACCGTATGGCATTTCGTATGCGCAGCCAGGGGCTACTTTTTGAACAGAGCCTGATTATTCGGGTGCGTCCAGAAAGACCGCACTGCGCAGTATGACTCTTGAGCAGGCGAAGGCTCTAGACTCGGCTAAACAGAATTATTCCGGATCAGTACGGAGCGCGGCCAGGAGATTCTGGACGCAGCCTGATTATTCGGGCCGCGTTGAAAGTCTTTAGTGCACGTCGCTCATAGGGGTTTGTCGCCTAAAAGCTCGCTTTCGCTTGCCGAGCGCAGTGAAGGCCACCAGCTGATAGCTGATACTTAGATGTGCGACCCACCCCGAAGGGGCCAACCCCTTGGTCGCTAATCTGCAGTGCTCCTTGAAGTTTGCCTTCACCTCGGGTGCATATTATGCGACAAACTCCGCTCATCGCACATCATCAGGAGTCCTTTGCCAAGTCGAGATTAATAGTCCTGGCATTTTGAAGGAGCGCCAACGTACACTTTTTCAACGCGCCCCTTGGCTTTAGCAAGATTTAAATACTACGCGCCTCATAGTCGGATTTGAAAAAGGAAAAGAGGTTGTAAGGGTTTTTCCGATGTAAATATAAGTTTAATCTCTTGCTAGACATTCCGTGCACGCATATTGACGATGAAACCAAAAAAATCCATCCAGCGCGAGAAGCCTATACCAGATAAGCTCTCCAAACAGGCAAAATCAGGTAAGCCGGCCAAAGTCGCAAAAACCAAGGCTTCAAGCGAGCGAGGAAACATTATCGACACATACAACTATGTCTCAAAGAACATTCCTATCAAGATAATCATCTCCAAAAGAAAGGGGGAATTCGTCCCGATATACGAGGTTAGCATCTCAAGCATATCAAAAACCACTGAGTTCATACTTGAGAGGATCAGGCAGGAACTCATAAAGGCCGTAAGCCTTGAGATGGTCGAGATGACTGACGTCAAGAAGATAAAATTCATTGAGAGCCAGTTTGAGGAGACGATCTCGGACCTGATCAACAAGTACTTTCCGGATGCTGACGAGGAGACCAAGGGATTCCTGACAGGATACCTCCTGACCAAGAGCCTGGGACTTGGCATGATAGAATTCGTGATGAACGACCAGAATCTTGAGGAGATCGTCGTGAACGAGGCGGCCGAGCCCATCTGGGTTTATCATAGGAAGCACGGCTGGCTGAAGACCAACATCTTCCTGCGGGATGAGGAGCAGACTAAGCATTACTCCAGCATCATCGCAAGAAAGGTTGGACGTCAGATATCGGTTCTTGACCCACTCCTCGACGCCCACTTGGAAGAAGGGGATAGGGTAAACGCCACTCTCATGCCAATCAGCACTGCAGGAAACACCATAACATTCAGGAAGTTCTCAAGAGACCCTTGGACTATAACCAAGTTCCTGAAGAGCAAGGCCATAAGCGTCAAGGCAGCGGCGATAGTGTGGCTTGCCATACAATATGAGATGAGCGCAATAATCGCCGGAGGAACTGCTTCCGGTAAGACGAGCGCCCTTAACTGCTTTGCGAACTTCTTCCCGCCGAACCAGAGGATAATCAGCATAGAAGATACTAGGGAGATCAGGCTTCCAAAATTCCTGCACTGGGTGCCGATGAACACGAGGATCAAGAACGCAGAAGGAAAAGGACAGATCTCCATGGGAGACTTGCTCGTGAACAGCCTCAGAATGAGGCCTGACAGGATTCTTGTGGGAGAGGTCAGGAGAAAGATGGAGGCAGAGACCCTTTTCGAGGCCATCCATACAGGACACTCAGTGTACGCAACGTTCCACGCCAACAACGCAGACCAGACGGTGGAGAGACTGACAAACCCTCCGATAGAGGTTCCCCCAGTCATGCTCCCTGCTATCAGCTTGATAATAGTCCAGTTCAGGAACAGGAGGACGGGCACAAGAAGGACATTTCAAATAGCGGAGATAACAGACGACGCAAAACCCAATGTTCTCATGCAGTACGACCAGAAAACTGACACGCTGCTGACAAAGAACAAGTCTCAATCGCTGTTTGCAAGTCTCAAGCTTTACACCGGCATGAGCGAGTCGGACGTCAACCATGACCTGACTGAAAAGGAGAAGATACTAACTTACCTTGTCAAGAATGATATTACTGATGTGGATGCCGTCGGAAGGATAATGGCTGAGTATTACACCAATAAGGATAACCTGATGAAGTTCGTGAACGCTAACAAGAAATTCACGGAATGATGCGGCGCGGCATAAAGTAAGCGCGCAATGAGCCGTTTCCTCTTCGAGGCCCAAATCCCGATCCAAAAAACCACTAGGAGGATGTGATGACATGAGCTTCTTTAAGATGATTGCGAGGAGCATGCCTGACCTAAAACTGAAGCTAATCCAGGCTAGGATGGAAGATGAGCCCGAGTACTACGTCAAGAAGACCGCTAACACCGCCATGTTTGCCGTACTTGCATTGATGTTTGTCCTCTTCGGATTCATAAAGGATATTCGCCTCATACTGGCCGCGCCCATCATATTTCTATTTGCATACATTTATCTCCTCAGATTTGTCGATGTGAAGATACAGAAGACCAACAAGGGGATCGGCCAGGAGATCATCTTCGCCGGCCGTTTTCTTATAATAGAGCTGGAGTCAGGCGTTCCCATATACAACGCTTTCGTGAACCTAAGCCGGAACTACGAGATCGTAGGGGCCTTCTTTGCCGAGATAGTCGAGAAGGTCAACCTCGGCACGACAATGGAGGATGCGCTGAACGAGACCATCAACACGACGCCCTCGCCGGAGCTTCGCAAGATACTCTGGCAGATACTCAACAGCATGAAGACAGGTGCCAACGTAGCCCAATCCCTTAATGCCGCGATAGACCAGATCGTGCGCCAGCAGCAGATCGACGTGAAGGAGTACGGTCGGAAGCTGAATCCAATGGCCATGTTCTACATGATGATCGCGGTGATCGTGCCAAGCCTTGGAACAACCATGCTCATCGTCCTCTCGACTTTTATCGGGTTCTCGCTTCCGCTTCCAATCCTCCTCGTGTTTGCGGGCGGGATAGGATTCGTACAATTCATGTTTTTTGCCGTCATCAAGTCATCAAGGCCTCCAATGGAGCTTTAACTTGCATGAAACTTATATGTGTTGGCGGGGTGCAGGATCATTTACTTAACTTAAACTACTCGAATAGGATAAGAATAGTATAAGAATAGTATAAGAATAGGAGAAGAATAGGAGAAGCAGATAATCAGATGCCAAGAAAAAACCATTCAAAGAGAGGAAGAAAGAGAACTGATGCCGCGTCATCACGGCTGAAAGCTACAAAGTCAGGCCAAGATATTGCAGCGAGCTCATCCACCGAGGCAACTGACGGAGCCGGACTTAAGATAAATCCGAAGAGACCAAGCCTGTTTTCAAGGCTATTTGCAAAGAAGCAAAAGCCTGAGGCTGCCTCGAAGGACTTTCCCGGCCCTCAATCTTCTTCTAAGAGCCACCTGAACAAGAAGCTTTCAGGAGAGATATCAAAGCTAAAAAAGGCCAAGGAATCAAAAGCCAAAAAGCGCGAAAGAAACGTTAAGCTCTTTACCATACGAGGATTTATCCGCGTTATCAAGCTTCCTGAGATCCTAGAGAAAGCAGGCCTCTACAAGGACCCAAAGGAAGTGGCGAAGCAGATGATAAGAATAGACCTCTTCCTTGTATCATCGATTGCGCTCTACTTTCTGATTGACGGCATCATCCAACAGGCAGACCCTCTCCGGCTCATCATGTTTCTAGTGTTCGGATACGCGACATTCTTCTTCCTGGGGCTCGGGGTCGTGTGGCTGTGCTACCTATTCTTCCTGGACATGAAGATCTACAACAGGACGAAAGAAGTGGAGAAGGTGTTTCCGGACTTCCTTCAGCTTGCAAGCTCAAACATAAGCGCCGGCATGCCAATTGACCAGGCACTGTGGTATGCTGTCAGGCCGAATTTCGGGGTGCTTGCAAAGGAGATTGAGATGGTTGCCAAGAATACCATGGCTGGAGAAGACTTATCCTCTGCTTTGGAAGATTTTGCAAAGAAATACGATTCTAAGGTGATCCAGCGCTCAGTGAGCCTTGTCCTGGAAGGCCTGGCAGCCGGCGGGCAGCTAGCAGATCTTCTGAATAAGATCGCACTTAACATAGAAGAGACCAGGATATTAAAGCGGGACATGGCTGCAAACGTCACGACATACGTCATATTCATATCGTTCGCGACGATTGTCGCGGCGCCAGTACTCCTTGGCCTCTCTACAGAACTCCTCTCGATTATCTCCAGGATCACATCTACCCTTCTGACAGAGTCGACGAGCTCTTCGGTCGGCATGTTCTCATTCTCATTCTCTGATGACGCAGTCTCTGTGGATAACTTTAGGATATTCGCATTTGTCATGCTTACGATCTCATCGATCTCTGCGGCATGCATAGTTAATATCATCCAGAAAGGCAAGGTCAAGGACGGCCTTGGGAAGATTCCGATATTCATATTGGTGTCTGTCATACTCTATCTGGTGTCATCGGTTTTTATAGGGCAGTTCTTCACCAATATAATTTGATTAATCTGGTGGCTGACCTTTTCAGAGGCAATCAATAGAAAGCTTTATAAATTATGAAACTCAGGATGACACTAAGAGGTTAGAATTCATTATAGACCTGTAAGTGAGGTGAAAAGAGAAATGATGAAGAAAGGACAAGCAGCCATGGAATTCTTGATGACTTATGGCTGGGCAATACTTGTAGTGTTGGCAGCAATCGGAGCACTGGCTTACTTTGGAGTGCTAAGTCCAGGAAAATTGGTCCCTGACAAGTGTACTTTAGGGCCTGGTTTCGACATCAAGGACTGCAAGGTTTCTACCAGTGGAGTTCAGTTGACCCTGTACAACGGCTTAGGAGCTGACGTGACGAGCGTCGCGACAACAGTTACCGCCACTGCTGGAAGCGCAGTATCAGCCTGTGATGAAACGAACGTTACTGCATTCCTGGCAAACGGTCAGACATCAACCATGATGACCATCTGCAGCACTGCGTTTGGCGCCGATACTCCTTCGATTGGAGAGAGGTTCGATGCGGACATTAGCGTTGTCTACACAAAGAGTGGAGAGACAGTCAACCACACTATCTCTGGAAAGATCCAGCGAAAGGTTGAACAGTAAACCTGCAGATTATGAGTTGTGAAATTCTTTCAATTTTTTTTTTTTTTTTTGATTTTCTCAAAGAAAAACCAGAGAAGAGAGAGGATATTTGGCTTCGTGGCCCAAAACTTAGAACCGAAGAAAAATCAACCATTTGATGGTCAATAATCCATATGAATATGATGAGGTGAATACTATGAAGAGAGGACAAGCAGCACTCGAGTTCCTGATGACTTATGGCTGGGCAATACTTGTAGTGTTGGCAGCAATAGGGGTCTTGGCGTACTTTGGAGTGATGAGCCCTGGGAAACTGGTTCCTGACAAGTGCACTTTAGGGCCTGGTTTTGACATCAAGGACTGCAAGGTCACCCAGAGCGGGGTATTGTTCACGCTCTACAACGGCCTCGGAGTCGACCTGAGTGAAGTGAACGTTACGATCGATGCCACTGCCGGAAGCGCAGTAGCGTCATGCCAGAACCTTAGTTCGCTGGGATTCCTAGCAAGCGGCCAGACTTCCAGCATGGTCACTGCCTGCTCTGCAGAGTTTGGCGCCAACACGCCTTCTATCGGAGAGCGCTTTGACGCGGACATATCTGTGACTTACATGCAGACCGGAGCCACGCTGTCTCACACGATCACTGGAAAGATCCAGCGAAAGGTCGAGCAGTAAGCCGACGGTATGCTGGCAGACATAGTATTTCAGGAAATTATTTCAAGCTTTTTTTGATGATCCTTCTCATCTTATCATCTCATAAGGGTTCATGCTACGCTGAGGCGAGAGGTATATGATATGGAGACCGATGGTGATGTTGGCCTGGCGGCAAGATGCAATTCCTTCCTTAGGGAATACGAGGACAGAGTTGCTGTTTACCGTAAATGGGATATGCCCCGCCCTGAATTCCTCTACTTGAAGGAGCTGGGAGAAAAGCTTCCTCCTTTTCCAGAGCATAAGAGGATAGATTCGAACCTGGTCACCAAATGCGAATCCAACGTCTACTTCACAGGATGCCTGCAGGACGGCAGGATGCAATACCAAGCCGCTTCAGACTCTGCTTTCGTAAGGGGAGAGATCTACATCCTGCTCCACCTGTTCAATGGGATGGCCCCTTCAGAGATACTCTCAGAACAGACAAGGCCTGCCCTTAAGTCATTCTTCAGGAAGCTCACAGAGATCGCTCCCATAAGCACGAAGCGCCAATACGGCCTTGAAGGGATGTATGAGCGGATCGCGGCTATGGCGCGGTACTGCGGGAGCGGGCAATGCAGGTGCGACGAAGCCGATCCTGCTGTTTCTCCAGTTCCGCTTGTTTCTCCTGTTGAGGATGCAAAATAGGGCAAAATTTAAAAACCTCTGTTCTCTAGAAGGATATATCATCTGAGGTGGTGATCTTGGTCGAGACAATCCAGGAAGTCAAGGCGATACAGGTTCTAGATTCCAGAGGCAATCCTACGATGAAGGTCTATGTCCGTACGGAGAGCCAGAAGGGATGGGCGATAGTGCCCAGCGGGGCCAGCACTGGCGTGCATGAGGCCATTGAGCTTCGCGACGGAAAGAAAGCCTATGGTGGAAAGGGAGTTGAGAAGGCGGTCGACAACATAAACAAGCTTATATCAAAGGAACTCGAGGGCATACCGATAACAGACCAGGTCAAGATCGACGGTACAATGATAGACTTGGATGGGACTCCCAACAAGAGCAAGCTTGGAGGAAACGCCATGATAGGAGTCAGCCTTGCGGCTGCAAGAGCTGGGGCTGCGACCAAAGGAGAAGAGCTCTACGAATACATAGGCGACCTCTACGGTCGCGACCCTGAGCAGAAGCAGAGATACGTAATACCTGTGCCTCTTGCCAACGTGATAAACGGCGGGAAGCACGCAGGTACTGAGCTCAAGTTTCAGGAATTTATGCTCATACCGAGAAGAGTGTCAAACTTTGCCGAGGCGACCCAGGCGATCGCTGAAACTTATCACATCCTCAAGTCTCTCGTTGCAGAGAAATATGGCGGATCCGCCACTTCAGTCGGTGACGAAGGAGGATTCGCTCCTCCTATAAAGAGCCCTCAGGAAGCCTTGAAGCTTATTGAAGAAGCGATTCATAAGGCAGGATACAACAGGGCCATGACGATAGGGATGGATGTGGCGGCAAGCACTTTCCTGAAGGATGGGAAGTATGACATGGGCGGTGAGCCTTTCTCATCAGACCAGATGATCAGGTACTACGAGCAGCTTGTAGAGATGCACAACTTACGAAGCATCGAAGACCCGTTCGGAGAAGACGACCTTCAAGCGTGGACGAAACTTATGGAGCGTATATCAAAGAAGAGGAAGGTCCAGATTGTCGGAGATGACTTGACGGTCACGAATGAGCAGCGTGTCAGGATGGCCGCCAACAAGAACATGTGCAACGCGATGATACTCAAGACCAACCAAGTAGGGACTCTGACTGAGGCATTGGCAGCTGCCAAGGCTGCTCATCTTTCAGGATGGGAGATTATCGTTAGTCACCGTAGCGGCGACACAGAAGACCCGTTCATCGCTGACCTTGCCGTAGGCATAGGGGCTAGCCAGATAAAGCTCGGAGCGCCTTGCAGGGCAGAGCGGACATCAAAGTACAACCGCGTCCTTGAGATCGAGTCGCGGCTCAAGAAGAGCGAGTATGCAGGCAAGAGGCTGAAGATATTCTAAGGCCGGGTCCGGTTGATTTTATTTTCATTTTTTTGATTTTTCAATTTTTTTAGTTTTTATTCATTTTCAAAAAGAGGTGCATACACAAGTTGGAAAGACATGACATTTCAGAGCTTAAAGAAGACGCCAAGCTGATCCGTGCAGACATAATACGAATGGTGGAGGCTTCAGGCTCTGGTCATCCTGGCGGTAGCCTATCGTCGGCTGACATAATGGCGACCCTCTTCTTCAATGAGATGAGACATGACCCTAAGAATCCGGAATGGCCTGACAGGGATCGTTTCATCCTCTCGAAAGGGCACTGCACCCCTGTCCTCTATGCGACGCTTGCAAGGGCAGGATACATACCAAAAGAAGAGATATACACGTTTAGGAAACTGAAATCGAGGCTGCAAGGCCATCCTGGAAAAGAAGAGCTTCCCCTGCTAGAGGCAAGCACAGGAAGCTTAGGCCAAGGGCTGTCGGTTTCCGTCGGAATGGCCCTGGCTGCAAAGCTAGACAAGAGGCCAATATCAGTCTACTGCCTGATGGGGGACGGCGAGCAGCAGGAAGGTATGGTGTGGGAGGCGGCGATGAGTGCCTCTCACTTCAAGCTGGACAACCTCTGTGCGATCGTAGATGTCAACAAGATGCAGCTCTCCGGGACTACTGAGCAGGTAATGAACATCGAACCCTTGGCAAAGAAATACAAGGCCTTCGGATGGAGAGTTATTAGGGTCAATGGTCACAGGATAAAATCCCTCCTCTGGGCTTTTAGATTTTTCAAATGGTGCAGGGGTTGGAACAAGCCAGTCGTCATCCTTGCTGACACGATAAAAGGAAAAGGCGTCGGGTTCATGGAAGGCAGGGTGGAATGGCATGGCCAGGCCCCTAATAAGCAAGAGGCCTTGCTTGCGCTCAAGGACATCTTAGGGGATACTGGAGGGTAAGTCATATAGAGGGTAAAGTGGAGGGTAAAGTATATGGAGAATAAGACATAAGATGAAAAAAGTACTTGCCCGGAAGAAAGGGAAGAAGGGGAAGAGCCGTCGCAGCACGAATAGCATGGCAAGCCTGCAGAGCAGGAAAGGCCCGACGAAGCAGAGGAAGAAACCACGCCTTGCATTGGTTTCTGACATGTCCCTCAACGAGAGCCTATTCTCAGAGCCAGAGATGAACTCGACAAGGCAAGGGCTGGGAGACGCGCTAGTCGCGCTTGGAGACCTTAACAAGAACCTTGTAGTCCTGACAGCAGACCTTGCAACCTCTACAAACGTGAGCGCCTTTGCAAAGACTCATCCTGAAAGATTCTACAACGTGGGCATAGCAGAGCAGAACATGCTTGGAATTGCAGCGGGCATGGCATTCTCAGGAAAAGTGCCTTTTGCAACGACCTTCGGGGTGTTCGCGACAGGCCGGGCTTGGGACCAGCTTAGGACTACTATATGCTATGCGAAAGCCAACGTGAAAGTGGCAGCCACGCACTGCGGAGTCACTGTCGGAGAGGATGGAGCGACGCACCAATCATTGTCTGACCTCGCAGTAACAAGGTCAATCCCTCACCTGACCATACTCTCTCCATGCGACTATAACCAGACGAAGAAGGCAGTCTTTGCAGCAGCTGAGATCAAAGGACCTGTTTACTTGCGGTTGGGAAGAACAAAGACGCCGCTTGTCACGACGAGCGAGACTCCCTTCAAGATAGGAGGCGCTCAGGTTCTCTGTGAAGGAGGCGACGCGGCTATAATCGCCACAGGCGAGATGGTCTACGAGGCCTTGATGGCGGCGCAAAGGCTGGCGCTTCGCAGGATAAAAGCGACTGTCATTAATATCCATACGATCAAGCCCATAGATGAGGATGCCATTAAGAAAGCAGCCTTGACGGGGTTAATAATAACGGCTGAGGATCATCACATTAAAGGAGGTCTTGGCAGCGCGGTGGCTGAGGTTCTTGCTGATTGGCCCGGAAAGAAGAAGCCTCTTCAGGTAATGGTGGGTGTAGAGGATGTTTTTGGAACAAGTGGGCCTGCTGAAGAACTAATGAAGTCTTTTCATATAACCAGTGAGGACATCTATAACGCAGTTCTAAAAGAGAAGAGAGGATGATGTTGTGTTCCTTGCACGCTCTCTGGCAATGCAAAGCCAGAAGCCCTGCTTCCTCCATTGTCTTTCCTAGTGATAGGAAACCATGATTCTTCATCTCTACAATTTTGTTGTCTCCAAGTATCTTCATTACCTGTTCAATCAGATTGGTCGTTCCGTATGGTTCTTCCTTGTGAGTCTCAGGAATTCCTATCAAAGGGGCTTGTAGCGATATCTGCTTGCAATGGCCATGAAATATGGCTTGAATGTCGCGCCTTGCCTTGTAGATGCTGTAATGAAGCATGGACTCGGATGAAGGGTTTCGGATTCCAGAAGCATAGACGATTCTCTTCTCGAGGTCTATGTTCCACACTTGCACAAATCGATCCTCAGTATTAGATTCTCCAAGCCCGCTCTTTGCCGCCGTTATGATGAACGCCTCATCCCCTGATTTTGTCCGGAAGCTAAGATTGCCATAGGACCCTCCTTCATACGTCGGAGCCAGCCCTGATTTACAGAAGGTAAGACACCATGCCGACAGCTCTTTAATCCTGTCATCATGAGGTGGCGTGTGACTTAATAATTCCGTCTTGAACTTGGTGCCGGCATAACCCATTCGAACTAGTGGGTGCTTTGAAATATAAAAATTTACCTTTTGAATGGGAACCGTTCAAAAAGTGCCGCATTGCGAAGTATGATGATATTATATGCGGAACCTCTAGAATCGGACA
>JAFGBP010000009.1 GCA_016933095.1 Candidatus Woesearchaeota archaeon
AGGATGTGCCTGATAGTAGGTAAAGCAGCTATAAGTCTGCTATCGTCCTTGATGTCCCCCTCATCATCGAGAGGCACGTTGAAATCAACTCTTAAAAGAACCCGCTTATCCTCTAGCTCAATATCTTCTACGCTCCTCATCTCAACGCGTGTGACCGAAGAGAACTTTAAAAACTTTTGGGTTAAGAAGAAGGTGCTTTGAAAGTCCCCAGTGCGCGGCGCTCACCGCGTGTTAGCAAAAATCATTTGCCGAGTCTAGTGAACTGATTTGGGTTTCTTAAAGGAGCGCCCATGTGCACTTTTTCAACGCCCCCGGTTAAGAAGAAACTGCTAAGATCTAAAGACTAGCATCAGAAAAGACCTTGATGAGCTTACACCCTATTCTTTATCGGAGCCTTTGTAAGAGGCACCTTGCCCTTATTCTCTCCGATATGCGGAAGCTTCAGGATGACGAAAGCCGATACCGTCGCCAGCACAGCGATTACATAAAAACCAAACCCTATAGCCACGCCAATAGCTGCAGTCAGCCAAAGAGTAGCAGCCGTGGTTAATCCCTTAACAGAACCTCTATAGTGCATTATGAGGCCAGCGCCGATGAAACCGACGCCCGTAGCGACGTTCGCGGCGATCCTTGAGGGAGATGCAGGATCGACATATTGTGATATGAGCGTGAAGACCATGGCACCAAAACAGACCAGCGTATGGGTCCGAACGCCAGCAGCTTCTCCTTTCGAACCCCTCTCAAAACCTATAAGAAATCCAGCTACGAAAGTGAACACGACTCCCGTCAGGAAATACGCGTCTATGATTGTCAATATAGGATCTGCCACTCACTCACCCTTTTTATTTATCTTCTTTACTGGGATTATAAAAAACTTTGGATTTAAACTCCTCTCTAAACGAGCATCTTAATGACGTCAACCATCCTGTTGCTGTAGCCCCACTCATTGTCATACCAAGAGATGATCTTGACCAGCCGACCGTCGATGACGTTGGTGCACAAGCTGTCGAATATCGAGCTGTGAGGATTGCCGACGATGTCGATGGACACCAAGGGCTCGTCGCTGTACTCAATCACTCCCTTCAGCTCGTTGGATGCAACGCTCCTGAAAAGCTCGTTGATCTGCTCCTTTGTGACGTCCTTCTTCACGACGCATACGAAGTCGACGACCGAGCCGTCAGCTACAGGCACGCGGAGAGCGATGCCGTCAAGCTTTCCCTTAAGCTCAGGAATGACCTCCGTCACTGCCTTGGCAGCGCCTGTCGTAGTAGGAACTGTGGAGATCGCCGCGCTCCTCGCCCTCCGAAGATCCTTATGAGGCGCATCAACCATCCGCTGGTCTGAAGTGTATGCGTGAGCTGTGTTCATGAAACCATGCTCTATGCCGAAATTATCATGCAGGACCTTGACAATCGGAGCCAGGCAGTTGGTCGTGCAGCTCGCGTTGGATACAAGGTGGTGCTTGCTCTTGTCATACTCGTGCTCGTTGACGCCCTTGACGATAGTCAAGTCAACCCCTCCTTTTCCAGGCGCGCTTAGAAGGACTTTCTTGGCTCCAGCAGAGAAGTGCAGGCTCGCCTTTTCACGCGCTGTAAAGAAGCCAGTGCTCTCGACGACAACGTCCACGTTCATATCCTTCCATGGCAGCTTTGCAGGATCCCTCTCCGTGAGCACCCTGATCTCCTTGCCGTTCACGATGAGAGCATGGTCGTTGAATCCAACTTCTCCCTGGAATTTTCCATGAATAGAATCATACTTTAGAAGATGAGCAAGCGTCTTGGTGTCAGTCAGGTCATTGATAGCGACCCACTCGATGCCAGGATCTGCATGCCCTGCGCGGAACACCATCCTGCCTATCCTTCCAAAACCATTAATAGCGACTCTTACCATCCAGATTCACCCCGAAAACTACCTCTTTATGAACATAAAAAAATATCAGACGATATCAGACTGTGTTCTTGAAGTTCTCATTCGTCTCCTTCCATATCTCCTCATACGTTGCGAGCTTGCTTTTTATGAGGATGTTGGTGACAGCCTCAAGCTGCGCCCGCAGAAGAGCCTGCTTGTACATGTTTATCATGAGAAGCTCGTGCAGCTCCTGCTGCGAGAGGTTCTTTATGTCCTGCTCGAACTTCCTCATCTTGGCCGGAGCGTCTTTCGCCTTTCTGTTGTCAGGGCTCGCCCCAGTCTTCTTTATCGTCATCTTGATTCCTCTCACCCCCGCTTTCTCACCTGCATTGCATTATGAAGTGCCTTGTTTATATAGTTTTGCAAAATCTTCAACCGCCGCGACATCCCATTATTCCTTCCGACCACGCGGCGTTCTGATTATATGGATGGAATATGAAAGAAAAGAGAAGGAAAAAGAAATTGTAAAAATAGTCTGATTATTCGTTGCCTTCAAGCATCTTGATCTGCTCGGCCAGGAACTCCTTTGTTCTCGTGTTGTCCTGCTCTTGCATGATCTCGCCGCACTCCGGACACTTGAAGTTGAACTCCATGCTCTTCTCGAAGGTCATCCTCGTGCAGGCGCCCTTGCAGATGTAGTGCATGTTGCTTGACTCCTTCTCGAGCCTGTCTTTTAGCCTCGCAATCTTGGCGAGCCTAAGCTTCTCTGAGAGGTATGGCACCATGTGCTCGTTGAAGTCCCAGTAGCAGATGTACCATCCCTTGATCCTGTCCTTCTTCCTGAGGAATGATACGATGTTGAACTCAAGCAGCCTGTAGAGCAGGTTCCTGGTCATGTGGATCTCCATGTCGAGCTCTTCTGCTATGATGAACTCGGAAATCTGCTTCTTTCCTCTCAAGTAGAAGATGATCGGGATCGCTTCTTCGCCCACGAGCTCTTTTATCACGTGCTCGATGAGCTTCTCGTCGATCTTCATCTTCTTCGAGACGGCTTTTCCCTGCTCGTCTGTGAAGACGAAGCTCTTATCTACTATCCTGATGTTCCTTTCTATCTGGACGCTCTCGTCCATCATAAATATTCGTCTAGTTTCTGCGTCTATCATATTACCAATCCCCCCGGATATTTTTGTCTTATGATATTTTATGACTTTGATGCTTTTGTTTACTCGTTCTCTATATTACACATTGCAAGCTTTCAAAATCGTATACTATTTTTTGGAAATGCCCTTTATAAAGATTTCGGTCGCTATATACGGGATGTGTATACTGGCAAGAAGTGACAATCCAGACAAACCATAAACAAAGCATGCTGTGATTCTGGAAGGCGCGTGTACCAAAGCCATCCCGGCTGAAGACCATTCCGCAACCTTTAAATAGCCTCTCTGCGTCCATAAGGACCATGCATCACAAGGAAAAACCAGCTGAAACAGCCCCGAAAGAGGCTCCGGGGAAGAAAGACACCCGCGGAAGCGCCTCAGATATGGGCATCACCGTCAAGAAGGCAGACGACTTCTCAGAATGGTACACCCAAGTCATCAAGAAGGCAGACCTGATAGACTACGGCATCGTCTCCGGCTGCATGGTGATAAAGCCATACGGCTACGCCATCTGGGAGCGCATACAGGCGTTCCTCGACTCAGAATTCAAGAAGCTGGGCGTCAAGAACGCGTACTTTCCGATGCTCATACCAGAGTCCCTGCTGAAGAAAGAACAGGAGCACGTCGAAGGGTTCACTCCTGAAGTGGCCTGGGTCACGCACGCCGGCGAGAGCAAGCTGGACGAGCGGCTTGCCATAAGGCCTACGAGCGAGACCATCATGTACGATTCTTATGCCAAGTGGATAAGGTCTCATCGCGACCTCCCATTGAAGATCAACCAGTGGTGCAACATCATAAGATGGGAGTTCAAGCACCCGATGCCATTCCTGAGGACGAGGGAGTTCCTGTGGCAGGAAGGCCACACTGTTTTTGCCTCAAGAAAAGAGGCAGAGGAGGAAGTCCTGGATATCTTGGACCTATACGCTCGCGCCTTCGAGGAGATGTACGCTGTCCCTGTGCTCAAGGGCACGAAGTCCGAGACAGAGAAGTTTGCAGGCGCAGTGTATACGACTAGCGTCGAGACCTTCATGCCGAACGGCAAGGCGATCCAAGGGGCCACGAGCCACTTCTTGGGCCAGAACTTCTCAAAAGCCTTCGACATATCATTCATCAACCAAGATGAAAAGCGAGACTTCGGCTGGCAGAACTCCTGGGGATTCACCACTAGGTCAGTCGGCATCATGATAGCGATGCACGGTGATGACAAAGGGCTTGTCCTGCCTCCAAGGATTGCTCCGACCCAAGTTGTCGTCGTTCCAATCCTATTCAGCAAGAATCCTGAGGCTTCAGAGAAAGTGCTCTCGCTTGCGAGGGACGTCTATTCAGACCTGCAGAAGGCCGGCATCCGCGTAGAGCTTGATGACGACGCTGAGAAGAGCCCTGGCTTCAAGTTCAACTCATGGGAGCTGAAAGGAGTTCCGTTGAGGATAGAGATTGGCCCTAAGGACGTGGAGAAGGAATCAGTCGTATTCGCAAGGCGAGATACTGGAACCAAGGAATCGGTCCCTGTGACAAAGGCCCCTGCAAAAGTAGGTGAGCTGTTGGGCGCCATCCAGAAAGCCTTGTTTGAGAAGGCTAAGAGGTTCCTGCAGTCTAAGGTTGTTGAGGCAAAAGATATGTATGCCGTCGAGAAAGTCATAAAAGACGGAGGCATCGCTCTCTGTTCCTGGTGCGGCTCATTGGAGTGCGAGGAGAAGGCCAAAGACGCGACTGGCGCCAAGAGCCTAAACATCCCGTTCGACAAGCACGCCCCGAAAGACCCCTGCTTTGCATGCAAGAAGGAGTCTAAGCATAGGATACACTTCGCAAAGAGCTACTAGAAAGATCTGCTGGATTTATATTTTTCTATCCCTTCTTTTTTTCTATTCTCTCGGAATCGGAGGGTTAGGCGGGCTTAATCTAATGCCATTCCTTTGTATCTCCTTGACGATCTTGTCAAGAGAGATTTCTGTCTCGTACTCTCTCCTAGGCTTCAATGGCTCGGCAGGAGACTCTGCTTTGGCCTCTTCCAGATAGAAGATTTCCTTTGTGAAAGCCCCATCCTTCTCCCTGGCAAGACCCTTATAGTGTGCTTCATATCCTGTCTGCTTCATATAAATCAGCGCAATCCGTCTCACGCCCGTCACCATTGATCCTTCGTTGTATCCCCTCCATCCGTTGCCGCGGATTATGGTGTTCTGGTCTGACTCGAAGAGCAGGCTACACGCGTGCTGCAGGTCTCTGACTTCAGATGGCTTGGTCGTTTGATTCATCTTTCGGTTGGAAGGGAAGGCTGACTTTTAAATCTATTTGAGAAAGAGAGAATGAGAGTGAAAGAGAGAAATGGCGTCGAGGATAGTAGAAACCTTTCAGGTTTCTTAGCCCTCGAGCCCCTTTCAGTGGCGTCGAGGACAGTAGAAACGAAGTTTCTGGCTCCTCGGCTCATTGAACTTCGTTCAATGGCGTCGAGGAGATTTGAACCCCCGACCCCAGGCTTATGAGACCTGTGCTCTAACCAGGCTGAGCTACGACGCC
>JAFGBP010000010.1 GCA_016933095.1 Candidatus Woesearchaeota archaeon
GTTGACAGGATACAGTTCATGAGAAAGACTGTCATTGACGGCTCTAACGTCTCAGGATTCCAACGGACAGCACTGGTGGGCATGGACGGCTACGTCGAAGTAGACGGCAAGAAGTTCGGAGTGGAGACTGTGTGTCTTGAAGAAGAAGCATGCCAAGTGATTGAGAGGAAAGAAGACCATGACATCTACAACCTGTCAAGGCTTGGAATTCCTCTCATCGAGATAGCGACTGCTCCTGACATGAAGACTCCTGAAGAGGCCAGAGACGTGGCAGCAAAGATAGGGATGATTCTTCGGAGCACGGACGCCTGTAAGAGAGGAATCGGCTCGATACGCCAGGACGTCAACCTCTCCATCAAGGGAGGGGCAAGGATCGAGATAAAGGGATTCCAGGAACTCAAAAGCATCCCGAAAGTCATAGAGTACGAGGTGAAGAGGCACGCCGACATCTTGAAGTCCAAGAAGAAGATGCAAGCAGAAGTGAGGAAGGCAGAGCCAGACTTCACGACCTCATTCCTAAGGCCCATGCCAGGACAAGACAGGATGTATCCTGAAACTGACATCCCAGAGATTACGCCTAACGTGAAAGGCCTCGAGCTCGTCAAGACTATAGAGCAGAAGATAGACGACCTGATGAAAGAGCACAAGCTCGCAAAAGAGCTTGCGACCCAGGCAGTCAAGGCAGGGATCGACCTCGGAAGCTACGTCAAGAAGTACGCAAAGCTCGAGCCGAAGTTCATAGCAGACACGCTCCTCAACGCGCCGAAGGAGATAAAGGCCAGGTTCGGAAAAGAGATAGACGCACTTACACACGCCGACGAGCTCTTCGAGAAAGTGAACTCAGGAGAGCTGCCGAAAGGAGCAGTCTTCGAGATACTCTCAGAGATAGCCCATGGAAAAAAACCCGACTTCTCAAAGTACAAGGGCCTGAGCCCTGAAGAGCTGGAGAACGAGATAATCGAGCTTGTCAAGAAGGAGAAAGACGCGACAATACAGGCCCTCATGGGTGTCATCATGGGAAAGCACAGGGGAAAGGTAGACGGCAAGACAGTTATGAGTCTGCTGCAAAAGCACAAGAAATAAAAAGAAAAAACAACCGATGACCCGGATATGAGCTTTAACATGGATAAGAGGATGATTTCTTAATGCGATGGGAAAAGCTGTTCGCCCAGAGGGTGTTCTTCCAGGACAAGGCACTTGAAGAGCTGAAGAGAGACCACCTGTTCATCGACATGCACACGCACACGAAATACTCTCACGACTCGAATGCGAAAGTGAGCGCTGTGCTGAAGCAGGCAAAGAAGCTCGGAATAGGGATTGCAGTCACTGATCACATGCAAATCCAAGGGGCGATAGAAGCCCACCAGAGAAAAGTCGTACCCGTCATACCCGGAATAGAAGTAGCCGCAAAAGAGAATAAGGAAGTGCTCCTATATTTCTACGATATAAAAGATCTCGAGGACTTCTTCAAGAAATACGTTGAGAATAAAGTTGTGGTCCACAAGTACAAGCATGCCAAGATCAGGAACAGCCTGACATCCCTAAAGTGCACGACTCCAATGCTTGAACTGCTCAAGCAAGCAGACCAGTACAAGTGCGTGAAATGCATTCCGCACCCGTTCTCATACCTTTTCAGGAACAGCCACAGGCTCTTCTCAAAGAAAGACGGGAAGATGAAGTACATAGATGCTATTGAAGTCGTGAATACCAGCCTCAGCCCGAAAAGGAACAAGAAAGCAGCTCGGTGGGCTACGAAGCAGAAGAAGGCATTCACCGCAGGCTCTGACGCGCATACTGCAAAGGAGATCGGGAAGGCCATGACCGCCGCCCGGGCTAAGAATATCAGAGGATTCCTTGACCGGATCCGCGACAAGCAAGGAATCCTGCTCGGAAAAGAGATGAGCAGACAAGAAGCCATAAAGCATATCCTAAACATAGGGATGATGAAAAGAAGGAAGTTAAAGTAAATCTTTCTCAAGCACCAGATAATTAGCCACCCAGAGCATCGACTCATCAGAATAATACAGCGGCGTCCTGAAAGGCTTCCCATTTCTGTCATAGACCTCGAGGAAGTTCTTGTGCTGCAAGATCCTCTTCCTGTACTCTGCCAAGCGCTTCCTCGCCAAAGGCTTGTTGATCCTAGACAATAAGTCTATGTACAAGAGTCCCATGTGGGCCCATACTGCGTCGCGCTCATAATCCCCTGCAAAGAATTCCCATCTTATCATCCGCTGGCCCTTCCGATGACCCGCAGTGTACTTGAGTGGCAATGGAACATCAAGGCCTTCCTTCATAACCGCGCGAAGCGCGCCCCTAAGCACCTTCCCTTCCTTCACGACGCCAGCCCAGAGAGGAAAAACGTTGGAGTCTCCGGTCACTGCGTTCAAAGGATCATCCTTCGCTTTTGAGAGGTCGTCAACAAAGAAGCTTCCATTCCAAAAATTCCTGATGATGAGAGAATGATAATCATATCTCCGGAAGGGATTTGCCAAGCCAAGAAAGTCCAGGTCTTCCTTTAGCATAGCAGTCATGCAGTTGTCATAGCAAGAGCTGCTCCTCACAGAATAATCCTTCATCGAGCTGAATTGGACGCCTCTCTTCACAAGGCCAGTCCTGGAATCGATTACCTCCTTAAAGTACCTGGCAACCTCTCTCTCAAGGAAAGGCTTGAATCTCTTCACAAGGTTCCTGTCACCAGAAGCCCTGACGGCGTGGACGAGGAACGCGAGGGAGTCAGGAGAATACCTGCCAGGGAACGTGAACGCGATACCAGCAGGGCTTATGGTCTGCTCGACCCTGCCATGCGCCTCGAATACCGTCAAGGCGTAGCGAAGAGTGGAGACTACCTTATCCTTGTATCTCAAGTTTACAAGGCTCTCTGCGCACCAGCCGAAATCCCTGCAGTAGAACTCGCAGAAGTGGCCGGCGCTCACTCGGAAATATCCCTTCTTTTCATCATAGCAATCATGGATTATCTTCTTTCCGACCTGAGAAGAAGATCCGGCATACCTGCGCACCCCAAAGAAGCAGACCCGGATTCTCCTAGAAAGCATGCGAATTATCTCGGGAATGTAGACGAGCTTCATTTTTCTATTTTTCTTCCTATTTCTCTCTCTTACCGAAGAAGTCATGGAAGAGATTGTTCTTCTTCAGGAACTCCTCATAATTCTTCTTCCACTGCTGCTCCTTGAAGCGCTTTGATCGGTCCTCCTGGCGAAACACCTTCATATCAAGGTACTCAGGCTTCCCCCCGCGAAATACAGTCATCTTGACGACAGGGTTAGAATACTTCGATTGGAACGCTTCTTCAAAGGCTCTCTTCAAGGAACCATAATAAAATGCGTATGAAAGGGATATGAGGACCCAGAGAAGGTCTCGTCCTCTTGTTATCATCGCCAGGCCGATACCAGCAGCCGAACCGAACGTCAACACAGAGAAGAGCCACGCCTGCGCAAACTCCAAGGAACCGAGCCCCATGGGGACCGGTATCACAAAAGCAATTCCCACAACAGCGAATACCATGAAGGTCTGGGCTATCGTGGGAGCAATCCCCACCATCCGCAAAACTAAGTTATACTCTATCATCGAGAGCGTGAACGCAACCACAGACAATCCCAGAGCCCAGAAATAAGCCTGCCTCTCCTCCCGATAGAACCTAAGGATAGGTTTCTCAAACTCTTCCACAGCAGTCTCAAACCTGGCCAGGAAGCTAATCCGATCAAGCCTGAAGAACCTGAACAGGGCGCTGAAGATAGGCTCTGCCTTCAGAATCCTTTTGTAGAACTTCCATATGAGGAAGAGCAGGAACGCGCATAGAAGCGCCACTATCAAAGAGATGCCAACTGACAAGGCCCTGCTGATTATCAGGAAGAAGCAACCAATGGCGAACATAACAAGCGTAAATGAGAGCTCGATAGTCTTGTCGATCGTAATGGATGATAAGGCTTCCCTAAAGCCGATGCCGTTTCGCTTGCACATCGCAGCGCGAACAGGCTCTCCTGCCAATTTTCCAGTGGGAGTGACGTAGCTGACCCCATAATCAATTACCCTGTAGCTGAAGAGGTCCCAGAAAGGAATGTCATCATGACCTTGGGCGTGAAGCAGCATCTTCCAGCGGACAGCAAACGTGAGCATGATGCAGAATGACACGAAGAGATACGCGAGTATCAGAGGCCAAGTCACGTTGTGGAACGCGAGGACAACCTCTCCAAAAGGGTACTTGTAGAGAACAAACCATAGAAGCGAAACTCCCACTAGGACTGATACGCCAAGGCTGATCAGGCTCTTGCTAATCCTCATCATACACCTCCTGATGGAAAAAACAGGCTTCAGAGATGCCTATCATCCCTGAGCGTTCAAATAATTTTCAACGTAACAAAAATGCTCACACATTTTTGAACGTTTGAACGTAACAAAAATGCTCACACATTTTTGAACGTTTGAACGTAACAAAAA
>JAFGBP010000011.1 GCA_016933095.1 Candidatus Woesearchaeota archaeon
CTAACGCCCTCATCGGCAGGTTAGTGTAGTCTTGTTCTCCCAAAAATCATCACCTTCTCATTCTTTAAGCAAGCTAGCATTTCTCCGCTGCTTTGCGTTGTTTACAACGTGGTCTCCTGGTTCCATGCTCGCGTATTGCTCTCCGAGCAGCCTAGCGTAGGTGTTGTCAGGTGCAGGGGAGTCGCTTGGCGTTCTTGCGGCGTATGCCTGCGCCTGTTTATTGAATGTGTTATGGATTTCAGTCATGTCATCTTTTAGTTCTTCCTCGAGGCGGTCAGCTTCGCTCAGGAACTGGAGGGCCCTTGTGGCCTGCATCTGGGGTAATGTCAGTCCTTCGTAGGCTTGGACTGTCCTTGCGAGGCTGAATTTCCTGAGAAGCATGTTTTTCCCGGCAGCGCTTATTGCAGCGAGGCTTGTGACTCCTGCTTCGATCTCGTGTCCTGCTTGCTCGAGTACCTGGCGCATGTATTCGTTCTCTCCTCTGATCCTGGCAATTTCATCCGTGACTTCTGCTCTTGCGTCCTGAAATGGTTTTTTGGCATTTTCAAGGTTCGGGACAGAATCATCTCCATACAAGTTGGCTGCCAATTCAGAGCCATATTTTGGGTCAGAGACGTGACTGGTTAGGCCGTCAAGGCTTGCCTCGAGCTGAGGGAGTGCTTTGGTTCTTGCATCCAATACTGCTTGGGCCTGTTCGCGCCCTCTTGTAAGTGCCTGCACGTAGCCTGTGATTGTGTCGTGAGATGTTTTTATTGTTGCGAGCGCATTATCAAAAGAACGTGTTGCTTCTTTTAGCCAGGCGTACCTTGCTTCTGCCTGCCTGAATTTCTGTTCGTTCTCAAGCCTCTCTTCAAGCGCGGTTGCCTTTCGTTTGGGAAGGACGTTGAGCATTATAGCGTTATACGTTCTTGAGATGAATCCGAGCCTCTTTGGCTCCTTTCGTGGGGGGAGGCTGAACTCTACTGGATTTGCCAGCAGTTCTGCGGGTTTTCTTGTCTCGACCAGCTGGCTAAGCGTGTCTTTTAGGTCTTTATCCTTTACGTCCTCTGGCCTGAGTATAAGAACTGGACTGATGATGCCGTTGGCGGGAGTAGTACAGCTTTCGTACGTGTCTTGTAGACTTGTTTCCATGAAATCTTCCTCTTTTTCTAGGTAATTGGTTGAGCTCATTTATAAATGTTTCGATTTATAACCACTATTAAATAATAACACTTATTGTTTCTTGGGCTGTCCGACATCCGCTTATAAATGACCGAAACCGTCACTTTTTTGGAGGTGGCATTAATGGTCGAAGAACAGATGATAACGCTTACAGTCTCTAAATTCAAGAGAATTCTTCTATTTGGATGGCACTTGCTGTCTCAGGAACAACAGCTGGAACTGGCCAGGATGGGCATCCATCCGGAAAGGACTGTCATCAGAAAATGACCTGTGTCGCACACAACCCAGCCGACGCATACCGATACATTTTTATTCTTCATTCAGCTGCATTCTAATTTAAGGGTGGTTAGCCATGGCAAAGGGTTTAGAGGGGCATATTCTTCTTGAATTGGACTCCTGGAAGCAGGGTCGTATGTATGATGATAAGTGGAATGAAAAATACTCGTCTCCATATATAAATTTCTCAAGTAGCGTCCAAATATGTGTTGGGAGGAAGGAAGGCTTGGAAATTCACAGGGGAAACCGGACTGAAATCTATTTTGAGGAGTTAAGATTCAAGCCGGTAAAGCTAATAGTGGCTGCGGTCCCTTTCTTGAATAAGATAAAGCACATAAAGGGCCATTGCGATTACGTTGATTATTTCACATTTGACATATATAGGCACCCGAATGGCACTCTTTATTCTAAAGCGCCACTTAATGCGTATGACAAGAATAATGGGGAGATTCCTGTCAAGATGCCTTTTGACTACCTGGTCCGTGACTTGCTTTCAGTCCCAAAGGCAAATGCCTTGCTGAATAGAAATTCTAATGTGCTAAAAGAAGTGAATTCAAGAATTGACGAACTTGAGCATATGCGAGATTTGATTTTACGCCACGGAAAAACGGGCTAATCGGTGCTTGTCAACTCCAGGGCTTGTTTGCGGCATCTGTTGAGAGCTATTTTAGCTGGCTTGTGATTGCTTCTTTAAGCTTGAGTATTGTCTCTGTGATTTTGGACTCGTTCAGTTGAATGTAGTTCTTATTTATATTGAATCCTTCATAGTGTATCCTGTTTCGGTATTCTCTCATTTGTTGTAGGAGCTGCCTTATCTGCTCGTCAAGCTTGCTTGTCTTCGCAATATAGTCAATCAGTTCTTGGTGGGCGCCTTCCCCTTTAGTTTTTTTGCCATGGAGAAGCGCAATGGCTTCCATCAGCTTGTGCAGTGCATCATAATAATCCGTTAGTGTGTTGGCGGGATATTTTTCCTTGTCTGTCGTCTTTAGTCGCTCCATTGTGATGTCCGCCATCTTTGCAAGCGACTTTGCCATTCCCTTATCAACACGAGTGTCAATGATCATTTGAACGCTTCCAAGTATCCTTTGAGTATTGTCCCGTTAACTATGTTATTTTTCAGCTCAACAGGGTATCTTGTGAAGTCCTTGTTGAAATGGAGCTGTATTTTCCTTTTTAGTTTTTTCTCATACTGTTTGATGTCAACTTCTGTTTCTGGGCACTCTATAAACAGGTCTATGTCGCTATCTTCGAGATCTTCTCCTCTTTGATAGCTCCCGAACATGACGATGCTTTTCGGAGTGAGCTTTTCCTCAATGTGCTCAATGAGGCCAGATTCAGTGATTTTTTGGAGATTATAAATCCTCTTCTTTTCCTTGAAGCAAGCATTGTTGATATTGGCTTTGTATATTGGAAAATTTCTTCTTCCTTTCTTTTCTATCTGCTCAGTTATCATGCCCTCTTTTGCAAGTTCTGTAATGGCTTTCTTTACTGAGGTATGTGCGAGTTTTATCTTTCTACTTATCTCCATTAGATAGTGATTTTTGGATGGTTCTTGAAAGATTGGCTCCAAAACGTTTAACATATTACTTTTACGTATCATGTATTACAAATATATAATATGTCTATTTAAATCTTTTCATTTTCAGAACTATGTCCGGTCGGCGCTTTCAACTCTGGTACTTATGCCCAGCCGACGCATAATGCGTCCCGGGTCATTTTTCGATGATAGTGTGCCGCAGTACACTTCAGTAAACGACAATCATTTTGGAAAGGTCGTTTACTGTTAGTGGGTGTTAATATGTATTTTCTAGTGTCTATGTTTTTTGTGGTGTCACAACAAAAGCAGTGGCTTTTGTGTGCCAAAATGCCGTTGCATTTTGAGCACTTTTGTGGCGACTCTGTTTTCTGGGTTTTTCTCTCGGTTGTGTTACGTTTTCGCCACCAGATTTAAATATCTCCTCGGTCGTGTTGTGCGTGACGACGCGATTAATCACGATAAATAATAAAGGCGAGCGGGAGGTTGATCCGTATAATAATAGAGGCAAGCACGAGGCTTGGATGCTGGAACGAAATTCAATGCGGCAACTTTTGGCCGAAAGATTTATATATATCATAAATGAGATAATATTATCTCAAATAAGAGATGACTAAAGATGATGATGAAATTGAGCAAGAACCAGCAGGCAATCCTGTCCTTATTGAGGAAAGACCTTTTCCTGAAAGCAAGCATCCGGCAGATAATGATACTTCTAAGAAAGAAATCGTATGCGAGGATATATGAGGCGGTGCTTGGCCTGGAAAAACAAGGTATACTTAAGACAGAGCGATTCGGCCATTCAAAGGTCGTCGAGCTCTTCCTAGGAAGAGAAACAATCTCGCTTCTATCCTTCATGGAGGAAACTGAGGCATTCCAGAAAAATATTCCTGGCATGGGGCCTATCCTGGAAGCAAAAGAATTGTCAGATGACATAATCATAATAACTGGCAGCTATGCAAAAGGCCGGCAGACAAAAGGGTCTGATATAGACCTGGCCATAATGACAAGAGATGATCCTTTCAAGAAGCAGAAACTTGTAGAAAACCTCACTCTTTCCAGCAATCCTCCAGTTCACCCAGTTGTTTTCTCGGAAAATAACTTCAAGGAGATGCTGCTGGACAAAAAAGAGAACTTCGGAAAAGAAACCTATAAGAACAGACTCATACTTACCAATGCCAAGAGATTCTTTGAAATAATAAATGAGGCAAACAAGAGTGGATTCAGAGGTTAAGCTATACATTCAAAGGTCAGAGAACAAGCTCATACTTGCAAGAGCCACGTTTGACTTATCAACGAACGACAAGAGCAAGGATGCTATGGGCATACCAAAAGACAAGACCTTCTTCAATGACGTCATCTCAGAAGCTTATTTCTCGATATTCTACGCCGCGAAGGCAGTGCTGGCGGCAAAAGGCATAAAGACCAGGCCGCCCGAGGAGCACAAGAAGACATACGAGGAACTCAAAAAACTCGCAGAGATGGGAGTCTTTGACAAGAAGCTCTTGGAGATATACGAGGAAGAGACCCTGAAAGCAGAAACCCTCCTGAACATCTTCTTCACAGAGAAAAGGAAAAGAGGCATCTTTACATACCATGTCAAATCAGAAGCAAATATCCCGTACGCAAAAGAGTCGCTTGACAACGCGAAAGTGTTTCTCGCCGCGATGAACGGGCTGGCCAACAAGTGACCTGTGGTTTGCTCATTTCCCGATTGTCATAAGAAAATGACCTGTGTTGCACACAACCCGGCCGATGCATACCAACTCCAGGTCAATATCGCTACCTTATTTTGGAGCCGGCCTTTGACCCCTTTCTTTCTTTGAATTTTGTGAATACTCCTATTTGGTAATTGATTGTTGAAATGAATTTTACGATGTTCCAAAGTTTGGTGGCAAAAAATTTATAAATTACTAAGAGAATGAATTCATATGCAAAAAAAGGCTTCAATTTTCAGGTCCTTAAAGGCAGGAAATTCAGTAAAAATAGACGGTAACCTTGAAAAAGTGATTGATGTGGAAATACTTGATTCATGTCATGATGAGTTTTGCTTTGGAATGTTTACTGCTTATCTCACAAACAATTTGGCCATCCGCGTGGAAGATGATGAAACAGTCTCACTTCTCAAGGTAAAAAAGGATGGCAATTCCGAAGAGCTTATTGATATTGCGTACGACAATTTAGAGGTTGTTAATGAAAGAAAAAAGAAAGCGTAGTTCTTCTCATCAAATGTATCTTTATTTTAGGATGGAAGCTCTTAAACGAGATCTAGAACATGAAAAGCTGCTTGCTGACTTACATAACCTTTCAGAAAGCATGCGTACCTGCAATTATCTTGACAGCTTGGCTTTGAAAATTCTTTACGATAAGCTCGTTTTACATCTGCGTTTGGTAAAACAAGGGATTTCTTCCTCGCTTAACAATAAAAAAATTTCAGAGAATTCGATTTTGGAATACCTCAATAAAGTGGCGGCATTGGCGAAACAGGTAGACTACCGAGATCGTAAGCATTATGCGGAACTTGAACTCTTATTTAATAAGCCAGACAATACGATCTTTTCGAAAGAATGGGCATCTCTTGAAAGCAAAATAAGAAGAATACTTAAGATTGGCAGAAATGAAGAGATTAAACTAATAGAACGGACCTATTTGGGAGGTTTTTTGCTTGAGGCGCGGTTGCTATCTTACAAAAATTTTGATTTGATTGGAGAGATGTGGAATATATTGAGTGATGATTTGGGCAGGAGAAATCATCTCTTGTCAGGCTATTTGATTTCGACCCAAATATTTATGCCAACAAAGATCTCAGAAGAAATCTCAGCATTGGATATGGAAATAACTAAAGTCGTTTTCGGTGAAGATTATGGTCAGATTTCTGCGTTCGGGAGTTCGCACCATGTTCCTCTCAATTCTGAACAAAAAGAAGAAATAAAAAGTGAATTCAACAAGAAAATTTCAGATTGAGGATCTGGTTTAAGCCCGGCCGATGCATATTTTCTACATTCTATTGTGCTGTCTGCCAGATGATGCATGCTCGCCTTAATGGTCTATCTCTTTGATTTTCTCTTCTAACCGTTCTGCCAGGTCTTCGGGCTCTTCTGGCAGTCCTGCGCAGGCAGGGTGTTCGGGAGGCGCGATTATGCAGTTTACCGACTCGGTTGGGTCAAGCTTGAGGTTGTGCAGTGAAATATTTGTATTCCATGCGCCTTCTCTAAGGTATTTTATGTCTCCTGACCTGATTGCGCAGGCGTGTGAATTGCCTATGAGGGGCAGCCCCCAGAAGAATAGTTCCCTGCCGCCGCCAAGGCCGTTTCCGTTGATGGAATCTATTTGGCCTTGCAGGAGCGGGATTAAGTTTACTCCGTCTGAATTGTAGTCTGGAAGTGTGCGATTGTCGATGTTTGCTGCGTTGATGAATGTTTGGAAGAAATCAGTTAGTATGATTGGCGTTTCGCTTACTCGTCCCGGTGTTATTTCTGCTGGCCATCTTATGAGGAGCGGTATCCTGATCCCTCCCTCTCGGCATGAGCCCTTGTTTCCGGTGTAGGGGCCTGCTGAGCCGTATCCTTTTTGCGGGCCGTTGTCGCTGAAGAACAGGACGAATGTGTTTCTTTCCGCGTCTTGCCTTTTGATCTCATCCAGGACGATGCCAATATTCCTGTCAAGCCACCTTACTGTGTTTTGATATAGTGTCATGTTTGGAAGCGCAAACGCTGGCGGGACGCCGTTTATTGTGTGTGGGTCGTGGTAGCTGACCACCATGAAAGCGGGTTGGGTTCTGTCTCGGTTGCTGTACCATTCGACGGCATTTCGAGTGGATCGTGCATCAAAGCCGGGGTCCGCTTCGACTGGCCCATTAAATTCCCATTTTGCATAGTCGAATCCTTTTTCCAGTGGCGTGTACCCTTCTATGTGCCACTTGCCGAATAGTGCGGTTTGGTATCCGAGAGAACGAAGTACTTCGGCGATGATAATTCCGTGTAGTTCATGGGGTGGGTTCCATTTGACGCCTGTGTTTGACGGATTCCAGCCAGTATAGAATGATGCCCTGGAGGGTGCGCATAGCGCTGCTGTTGTGTATGCGCTAGTGAATCTGATGCCTTCATTGGCTATCTTATCTATGTTTGGAGTGGGCGTGGCTGCGCCGTAGCTTGAAAGGTCTCCCCAGCCCATGTCGTCAGAGATGAAGACGACGATGTCTGGTTTGGTGCGTGGGATTGGTGTTGCTTCCTGCGTTGTCGGATTAGTGGGTGTTACTGCAGTTGGGCTTTCGCTCGCGCAGGCCGGCAAATAGGCGGTGAGTGCCAGTGCGCCAAGTGTTTTTAGGGCGCGCCCGGTCTTTTTACTATAAGATGTATTCTCGCAGCTCTTCTCCCTGAAGAGTATGTTGCCGTTGCTGTCGTATAGCTTTTTGTCTGAAACCATGCTTTTACTCTCGGATGAATTGCCTATGTTTTATAAATCTTCCGAATTTCACAACTTTAAAAGAGTAACAAAAAAGCGCATTTGTTTTCTACAAGAAATATGCCTCTGGCAGTACTGAATGCCGCGTTCAGCAGCATAAAAAAAGCATGAAACAGAATAAGATAAAAGCCTATTTCTCAAAGTCACGGGCCAAGCGTCAGTCGAAATAATCCTCTTCGCTCCAATTGCGTATATGCCTGGTGAATGTGCAGCTGCCCTTCTCTTCGATCACGTTTCTGTCGAGGTGTTCCTTGTACCGGTTTATCAGGCTTTGGCAGTCGGAGCACCTGCGGAAGTCAGTCTCTATCTCCACCTCGTATTCTTTTGGGCCCGTCCTTCTGAGCTTGGTCGGCGTCTTGGCTGAACCTGAAAAGTAGTTATATATTGTCTCTACAAACCTCTGGTCGGCTATCGCTTCGGAAAGTGTGAGCTTCAAGATGCACTTCTTCGGAGCAGAAAAATTGACGACCTCGCGCCTTATCCGCATGCAAAGGCCTCGCCTCATACGGTCAAGATTCTCGTCCTTCCGTCTCTGCACGTGTCCTGGGAGCTTTAGGCTACCGTCGGGATTGAATTCGACCATTCTTTTTCAGGGCCGATTGTTATTTTATAATCTTTTTGTTTCAGTTCGACTGGTTTGCTAGTTGTTCCTGCCATATATGTCTTCTTCAATCGTTTTCTTGAGTTCTTTCCTGTTCTTTATGAGCAGGTATCCCAGGTAAATCCCTGCCGGAGGGCATACGCCGAAGGCTATGAAAGGAAACAGAAGGACTCCTCCTTTTGCCACGTATTCTCTTGCTCTCTGGCTGTTTCGCAGACGTTCCAGGCAGCCGGTGATGGGGCCGGTATATCTTCTCTCTTTGCTTGTTTTATCGTCGAGATATTCTGTGTTGGCGGCTGGTGAGTGTTCTCTTTCAACTATTCCATCTATGCTTTCTTTTTCCATCCTTACCACCTCTTGTCGTTATTTTTTTGTTTCCTGGGTGTATAAATCTTTCGCAGTATGGGCACCTCTTGCGAGTGGATTCATCAGCATCATTCCGGGCCGCGCGGTTTCCGTCGGTCTTGGGCAGTTTTCTCTCGCTTACCCGGGTGCGTCCAGAAAGGCCGCACTGCGCAGTCTGCCTGCTTTGCACGCGAATACTCTAGACTCGGATGATTGATGATTCTTATGATTACACGGAGCGCGGCCAGGAGATTCTGGACTCACCCCTCGCTCACCCATAAGATTTATAAAGATGGACTGAAATTATTGCTCTTGATTCATATTAATCAATAAAAAGAGGGTGGGTGATTATGGATCCGATGATCGTACTAACATACATTGCTATTATACTCTTGATTGGGGTGCTTTGCACTTTTGTCTCAAAGGCCTTGAGGCTTCCTTATCACCTGATCCTCCTGCTTTTGGGAATCTTCTTGGGGTCGCTGTACATGAACGGCGTGCCTTTGTTCCAGGTTGATGCTTCTTTCATTATTGGGATATCGACTCTCCTTGTAGTATTGCTCGTGTTTGATAGCTCTTCAAGGATCAAGATCGGGGAGAACGAGATGGAGGGGATGCCCGCCATCAATCTGATAAGCATATTCGTGCTTTTCTCGCTTATCTTCTCTGGCTTGTTTGCTGTCAAGCTCTTCTACCCGGCCGTCACTCTCTCCGCAGTGCTTTATTCCTTGGTATTCGCAGTCCTTGTCGTGGAGACTGATCTGGGATCTGTTCTTCACCTGTTCAAGGATTTTGCAAAGGAGAAAGCAAAGCACTTGCTGCTCTTCTTCGAGACAGAGGCTAACCTCAATACTGCTTTTGTAATACTGTTCCCATTCGTAATCTTGGAGATCCTGAAGAACTTTGATTTTGAGAACCAGAGCCTATACTGGGTCTTGACTTATAATCTTCCAGGTTTCCTCTATGAGATACTGATGGCCGTCGGCGTAGGTATAATAATAGGACTTCTCATGCTCAAGATCCTGAGGAAATGGTATGACCATCACTTCTCTCCCATCGCCCTCTTGGCTGCTGCGCTCGGAGCTTACATCATGGCTTCTCTGATGGGAGGCATCGGTATCGTGGCGGTTGCCGTTGTTGGATTCTTCTTCGGCAACATCTACGTTGAGGGGCGGGAGCAGCTGGCCGAGTTCGGCAGGATGCTTGTCTCTGCCTTGGAGATCTTGGTTTTCGTCATCCTTGGGATTGCGGTTAGGATACCTTTGGACTTCTCTTATTTCTGGAAGTCAATCCTGCTCTTTGCAGTAGTACTCATTGTCAGGATTGCGGCGGTCTTCATAACTCAGCGCTCAAAGGAATTCACTTCCAGGGAGAAGCTTTTCATCGGACTTAACATGCCGAAGGGGATTGCCATTGCCGCAGTAGTCCTTCTGTTGTCGACTTATAACGTACCTGGCCTGAATGTCGTGCTCCAGCTCTCTGTCCTCATGATGATCTACTCGATCGTTCTCTCTTTCGTCCTGGACTTCTATGCGGAGCCTATCCTACGCGAGCCTATAAAGGCCTCGTCGGGGAATGGGTGTGTTCATTCTTGGATGAACGTCCTGGAGATGAACATCAACGTCCCTAAGAGGAAACCTTTGAGGAAGAGGCCTGCCAAGAAGAAGCGCGTTTCTAAGAAGAAGAACGTCAAGGCTAAGAAAGTCGTTCCTAAGAAAAAGAAGGCAAAGGCATCCAGGAAGGCTCCTAAGCTGAAGAGGATTGTCAAGAGATCTTCTAAGAAGAAGGCAATATCCGAGGGGAAGGTTAAGAGATCTTCTCGTAGGAAAAAGAAAAGGTGATGTGACTTCTAAAGATTCACATCAAATCACATAAAATATGATAAGAATATTTTTTTGTTTCTTTAGTGCCTATCCGAGATAGCTCATAGTCTTCTTGTCGGCTTCACGCACTGTCTTCTGGCTCTGCTGCATGATGGTCTTGAGCTTGTTCTCGAACTCTTCAGCCTGCTTGAGGAGCGGCTTGTAGTCGACGTTGAGGTCCAGGTACTTGTCGAGTATCTCTATCAGCTTTGCCGCAGCCTTGCTGTCTGGCAGCTGGCTGTGGGTTGATGCGAATATGCAGCTCGTCTTCGGGTTTCTCAGCATCAGGGCTGAGCTTACCCCCATTATTATGCTCTCCTTCACAGGGCTTGCGCCGCAGGCCTCGAGCTTCTTGTCGCCGTAGTAGTATGCCTTTGCTTCCCCGCTCAGGTCATCTGTCGCGACCCCTTCCAATCCGATGATCTGCTTGGCCTTCATCTTCTTTGCCATCTCAGATATCGCGTTAGCGATCTCCCATTCAAACCCTTTCACGTTGAGTATCGTGTGTAGAAGGACGATGTTCCTTTGAGGAACGTACCATATGGCCATGGGATTTACGAGCGCTCCCTTATGGACTGCCGCTATTGGAGCCAGTTCCTGATAGTGGAACTCTCCTATCATTTCGGCCTTGAGGTGGTCTAGTAAGAATTCTGTCGTGATCGTGCCGACGAGGCCAAACCCTGGAAATCCCTCTATTATTATGGGGTTCTGCGGGGTTTTCTTGAGAACTATCTTCAAATCATCTCACCTCTTCTCTCTTTATCGGCGTATCCCTATATAAAGATTTTGGATTTTTGGAAATCGGTGTTTTTCTCGTTGTTGGTTTATTAATCGGCTGTTTTTCCCGAGTTGGTCGCATAATATGCGCCAAAGGTGAAGGCAAACTTCAAGGAGCACTGCGGATTAGCGACCAGGGGGTTGGCCCCTTCGGGGTTGGTCGCACATCTAAGCATCAGCTATCAGCTGGTGGCTTTCGCGGCGCTTGGCGAGCGAAAGCGAGCTTTTATTCGACCAACCCTGTTTTTCCTCAGTAACTATTAATTAAAGACAACGTTTTCCGAGGGAAAAAAGGTAAAATTTATAAACTCCTTCCTCTAAAAACGTGTTATACACCGAGTAAAAATTAAAGGTGAAAAGTTAGTGGGGTGAAAATAGAAATGGCAGAAGTTCTATACAAAGCTGGAATTAAGAGAGCATCTGGATGGCTCTACTTCGTTGACAAGAAAGGAAACGCAGCAAGAGTTCAGATGGCTCGAAAAGGCCAGAAGACTTCCAAGAAGCAAGAAGTTCTTGTCAAGGCTGGAGTTAAGAGAGCACCAGGCTACCTTTACTTCATAGACAAGAAAGGAAACATTGCCAGGACCAAGATGGCCCGTGGAAGGAAGAAAGCTAAGAAGAAGCGCTAAGCGTTTTTCTTTTTACATAAATTCTTTTGTTTTTTTTGGTTTTTTATTTGGTTTGTCTTTTATTTCTGATTCTATGTGCAGTCTTATTTCATGTTTTTTTCTTCGAGGCTCTTGAAATTGGAACAATTTATATACTTCTTATGCTTTACATGTTTTTGAGGTGATAGCATGAATAAGAGAATTTTGGTTAGCCTGTTGTCAGCTGCATTGTTCCTTATGAGCATCGTAGCAGTCCATGCCGCCGAGCTTTGGCCCGAATAGGCCAGAAGGTTCGCTTGAAACTCTTGAAAGTATTTCATTATTCTCTTCTGGATCTCTGTGAGACGGAAAATTTTATATAGTTGCGACTCTCTACGTCTCTTGAGGTGATTGTATGACCTTCAATAAGAAGCTGCTGGTTAGCTTGGTGTCAGCTGCGTTGTTCCTGATGAACATAGTGGCAGTCAACGCTGCTGTACTCTGGCCAGAATAAAGGCAGAAATTTGAGACTTGTTGAAAATATTTCAAATTATTGGTTTGATTCTTTGACTCTCAGGTCGTGATCCTTATCTTCCCTTCTCTTAGGTCTTTTAATATTCTCTCAGAGGCCCTTCTCGTGTCTGGCGCTCCGCCTTTCTTCAGTATGTTGAGCTTTCTCGCGATGTTCTCGAGCGAGACTTCGAGGTCTTCGTCTTCCTCTGTGCGGTAGTGCCTTTCCAGGATTCCGGGGTATTTGTCCATTATCTTGAGGACTGTGCCTTCAGGGTCTTTGGTCTTTGTCTCGAAGCCAGTGATGGCCCCCTTGACCTCGTCCTTTTCTCCGTACGGAATGACGCCGGGAGTGTCTATCAGCAGGAACTTCCTCGCTGTCACGTATTGCTTTCCCTTTGTGAATCCGCTCTCAGAGCTCGTCCTTGCTTTTCCTGTCCCGTTGAGCGCGTTGATGACTGAGCTCTTGCCCATGTTGGGGTAGCCGACGACTCCGACCTTCGGCCTGTCAAGCCCCAGCCTCTTGCCTTCGATTATTATCTTTTCCTGCAGCATCTTGATGCCGTGGTAATCCTTGGCGGACACGAACACGCAAGGATCCAGCTCTTTCTTCCTTGCTTCGAGCTCTTTCTGGTCGCATAGGTCGCACTTGTTCAGGACGTATACTAATACTTTCCCTTCGCGGGCCACCTTCTCCTCGATCTCCAGGTTCCGGGTCTCATCGACCCTGCGGGCGTCCACTATCTCGAGGATGATGTCTGCTTCTTCTATGACCTTGTTGACGGCGTCCCAAAAAGATGATGGCATAATCCTTTAGAATGCTAAGATGTATAAAAATCTACTGGAAGTCTTTGTGGTAGAACTCGAGCATTAGTGTGGTTCTCACGAACTTTATCTCTAACTAACGGGCTTCAGAGAATGAGGTCTTTATCGTTTGCTTGAATACACTCTCTTCACAAGCTCTCGTTTTCCGAACTTCGCGATCTTTTCCATGACCTCAGGGTCCATGTCGACCTGCTCGAATGCCTTCTCGAGCTTCCACTTGTCGACTGTCGAGAATTCCTGCAAGGCTCCTGACTCTCTGAGGGCTTTCACGAACTCAGGGTAGTCCATGTCCTGCTTTCCTGGGAACTTGATGCAGTTCTTCTGCCAGATCGTGACTCTAGTGTCGGATCCGTACACGCGGTCTACCTTGTGCTGGTCGGCAAATGCCATTATCTTTTCGCTCATCTTCTCAAGCTCCTTCTTGATCCTGCTCTCCTCGTCCCTTAGCTTTGAGTATTCGTTGACGAGGCCTACGCCCTCGTCTTTCCTGAATGCGACTGGCTCCAGCTCCTCTACTTTGTAGAGGTGCTTGAATCTTGGGCAGTGAGGCCTGTATTCGCACCACTCGCAGAGCGCAGACTCTTTAGGAGGGAACTCCTTGGCTGACTCAATCTCCTTTATCAGGTTCACGCTCTCGCTCTTCAGCCTCGCGAGCTGCGCTTCTGTCCTTTCACTTGACACTTCCTTGTCGAATGCGAGGTAGTGCCATATGAGCCTGACTTTCTGGCAGTCCCTGTATTTGTGCTTGACAGCTATCGCGTATAGCGCCAGCTGGCGGTCGGAGTCAAGCTTCTCCTGGTCGGGCAGGGTGTTCGCTGTTTTGTAGTCATGGATCTCGTACACTCCGTCGCCTGCGTATGAGAGCCTGTCTATGAATCCCTGGAGGACGTATCTTCCATCATCATCCAGCTTGATGAGGATCCTTATCTCTAACCCTATTGTTCGCGTTTGATTGAATGGCTTGTACCTGTTGTAATAATCTATTATGAACCGCTCTCCCATTTTCCTGTAGTTCTCAGAATTATACTCTTTCCTGACTACGAGAATGTTGCCAGTCCAGTGCTTCTCCCATTCAGAATTATAGAAGTCGAGTAGTTCTTGGATCGTATTCTCCTTCTCGAACTTGAGGTCTTTGTACAGCTTTTCCAGCGCCTCGTGCACCCTTGACCCTAGGAATGATTCTATGGAGCCTTCAATCTCTGTTTCGAGCTTGTCAATGTATCCGAACTTGAACTTGAGTGGGCACTGCTCGAAAGTAGACAGCCTGGAATGAGAATATGTGGTCTGGCCTTCCTTCTCTATACCGTCTCCGATAGTGACTTTCGCATCCTTCCCGTTCACGGCCGTTCCACTTTTTTCGGCATGATCTTTGGTGCTTTCCCCCAGACTTGCCTGCTTTTCACCCATGAAGGAAAGAGGCTCTTTCTTGTTTTAAAAGCTTTGCGGCCTGTTGGAGTTTGTCGCATAATATGCGCCAAAGGTGAAGGCCAATTTCAAGGAGCACTGCGGATTAGCGACTAGGGGGTTGGCCCTTTCGGGGTTGGTCGCACATCTAAACATCAACTGGTAGCCTTCGCGGCGCTTGGCGAGCGAAAGCGAGTTTTTATGAGACAAACTCGTCCTGTTGTCTTGTGGGTCCAGTGCTTATGGTTTAGCGATACTCTTTCCTTTTCTTCTCCATCTTGTTGTATTTTCTCTCTATCTTGACATCCCGTCCTTGGATGTTTCCGTAGTCTTTTGCAATCATTTTTATGAGGGATTTTGAGATGCTCATGCAGCCGGCCATCTCTGAGAACTCTTCTGCAATCTCCTTGCATTTCCTTCCTGCGGCATATGCCTCTACGACGTAGTTCGTCAGGCCTAGTTTCTCTGCGACATCGCTGTTGAACTCTTCCCTGGCGTATACTCCTCCTCTGGAGATGGCATTTGCAATCCTGGCGGTGATATCATCATAGCTTTTGACTGCGTATCCTCTCTCTTGTGATTTAGTTATTATCTTTTTGTGGCTTGCTCCGGCGTTGTAGAGTCCTAGTACGAATTGAGATTCGTCTATCGTGGAGGTTCTCCTTTTGCCAGCCTCTTTTGTTGGCGCCGTTTCCTTCTCTTGTTTATCCTTTCTCTCATACATCGGAGGTGGTGTTGGCGTTGGGGATGGTATTGGAGCTGATGTTGGTTTTGCTCTCTTTCTTGGAGTGTGGCTTGCCTGCTGTGTTTGGGGTGGTGGCATGGCGACTGTCGGATGTGAGATTTCGGGTCTTCGAGCTTTCGGTGTTGGCGTATATAATTGAGTTTCTGGGTTTGCAGTTCTTCTCTTGGGAGTCTGTTTGATTTTCTCTTCTAGGGAATTCTTGTTATTCTGATTCGTTGATTGATTCTTGGGTGCGGGCGCTGGCTCCTCATCAATGATTGGCTCTGCATGCATGACTTCTGATGATGGTGTTTGATTGTCTGTTATTGGTTTTACATACTGGATTGCTGGTCTTAGGTTTGGATTCCTGGTTTTCTGTTCTGCTTTCATTTGTTGGGCATTTAATGCCGCTATTATTTCTTTAGAGACTGTGGGATCGTTGCTTTTAATCCGTTCCAGGTGTATCTCTCTGGCCAGTGTCCCGAGCTTGTCGAGGTAGTCTCTTATAGTAATTAGGTCTTGTTCTATCTCTTCTCTCCTTTGAACCACGTATTGACGCATTTCTCTTGCTATGTGGACTGCTTCGGTTACTTGTCGGATGGGTCTTTTGATGTATTCCATTCTTGTCTGGCTTTGGCGGAATAGGTTATCAATCCATTTTCTGCTCTTGTCTGTGAAGTCGCTGATCTTCTGATATAATCTTGTCATGTTCATCTCCTCCTCTTGTGTGGTTCTTCGATCTTTCCTATTATTCTCGGCCATGCGATGTGCAGGCCTTGGTATATCATTTCTTCTGCGAAGTTGGTCGGTTTTCCGACGTATGATTGCAATACGCTTGTCAATCCACTCACTTGTTTTGGCGCTACTGTGCGCTCCCTTACCCTTCCCAGGATCTCTCTTGCAAGGTATATGCCGAAGCTTTCTATCTTGCTTCTTCTGGGTTCGTATCCTTTGATGGTTGTTGGGAGGTCGTGCTCTTGCTGCATGGTGTTTGCTTGGTATGCTGGATTCTTGTCTTGTTTTGGCATGCTTTGGGAAAGGTGTAAGGGTTTAAAATATCCACCTGAGACTTTCTCGGAGGATTTCTGGACTCTGTCGGAAGTATTCCGGTTGTTATTATTGTTTCAATAAAGCCACGCAATCTTATGAAAGAGGCATCATCCTTGCGCCGTGCCTGTAGACTCTCTTATCCTTCCATCCAATAGCGACTTCTGAGGCTCTCCTTATCCCTGTAAGCTTTTCTGACATGCTCATGCGAATTGTACCTGCAGGCCGTTTATAAATCTTGTTGTTGTGTGACTACGTCATAATGGTTATATTTTCTTAACGTTCGCTGATGTAGACTTTTTTTCGTATATCTTGCTTAGTCAGAAAATAATTCACTTTTCCAACTTCATGTATGTCCCGCCTGGTCTGAAACGCCTTCGCTTTTCCAAAGTAAGGTATTCATCATAGATGTGGGATTCATTATTTTGGAAAAGCGAATACTCCTTTTTGTTATCGTTACTATCATTCATCTTACTAGTTAGCATTGCGTCTAGTAGAATTTTTTCTAGTCGTTTTTCTTGTGAACGGTCAAATTCTTTTGCGCTGGGTCTTGACGCCGAATATACTGGTTGGCTTGCATGTTTATAGTTTTCATCGGCGCTTCTGTTCTTTCTAGAGGTGAAGACGTGATATAGTGCATTTCCGGTAAACCGTCCCCCTAATCCTCCACCCAATGCGCTGAGATATGTCGCTAGTGCTATCATCGCTGGCTGAAAGTGAGGATGCGTTCCCTCTATAACTGTGTTTCCACAAAAAAGACTTGCTGTGATGGCGCCAATGGCGCCAAGGAATACGCTCGGGTACATTATCCAGTCTGGTGTTTTTTTATCATCTCTTGTTGTTTCCTCTGCTTTGGCAGCTGGCACGTCTTCTGCGCTGCTATCAGGGTTCTCCTCTTGGATGGGCGTGGCTGAATTTACTATGTCATCTAATGCCTCTCTCGCATCATTGTACGTCGAGTACAGCTTCTTTCCCCTTAGCTTCGCGCTGATCCTTGTCAGGAGAGGTGATTTCTGCTCGTATCCCATCATCTTGAGAAGTATCTTCTTGAAATCTTTGTCTGATGGCAGCGCGTTTACCATCTTTACGTCGAGCTCTTTTCGCTTTTTCTCGTCCGACTCGTAGTCTGGGTGCTTTCCGCTCATGGCGTAGACTGCTTTTCGGGCTTCAGCGTACAAGTCGTCAATCGGCAAGGGGTCAAAGGTTATCCTTTTGATGTAGCTGAGCGTTGCCCTGATTGATACTGTTGTCGTGTGGTTTCCGTCGGTTCGGTCCTTTAGTGATAATCCATAGTCTGTGAGGTGGTAGTTTCCTTCTGCGTCAACTATGGTGTTGGTGGGTGCGTTGTCGTTATGCAGCATTCCGGCGCCGTGAAGCTTGGCGAGTTCTGTCAGGTCCTGTGCAAGCATCTTTCTTGTCTCTTCCTGAGTGAAGTTTCGGCCTGTGCTTCTTATCTTCTCTTCAAGGTTCTGTCCTTCTATGTAATCGGTTATGATTGTGAATCCGTGGCTGTAGTTCTCCTCGCGTCCTGTCATGATGTCCCTGCCCAGGATTGTGGCTGCTTTCCTTAGCCGATCCTCTAGCCTTTCGCGACGCTCAATTTGCTCTAGTGGGTTGCCATTGGTTTTGAACAGATCGAGAAATTTTATGGTTTTCTTCTTTCCAGAAGAATTGGTCGCCAGGACTGTTATGCCTTCGCCTATTCCCAGGGTCTTGTTGACTGTGTACTTGCCAGAAGTAAGGGTTATCTCTTCGCCTTCCTGAAATGGCTGGTATTTTAGAAGCCTGTAGTTTTCAATGATTGATTTGGGGGTGGATTGGGTTGGTTTGGCCGTTGTCGCAAGTTGTGTGACCGTGTCATGTGCTGGGCTGATTCCTGACGTGGCTCCAAAAGTTGCCTTTTCTGTCTCATTTCCGTCCATTGCGGGTTTTTTTCCCGTTGCAAGCCTTTCCAATTGCTCTTCCAACTGCTGTTCACCTGTTTGTTGGAGTCATTCACAGGGAACGATTTATAAATATTTCGATTTAGTAATCACTTTGGAGTGGTCATCTTTCCAGCCAGCATCCCGCACGCCGCCTTGACATCCCTGCCCCTTGGCTCCCGCACGTAGCATATGAAGCCATGCTTCCTGAGAGCCTCCTTGAAGGACGCGACGGTCTCAAGGTTTGGCGGATGGAACCTCTCATCATTGGAATTGACAGGTATCAGGTTGATGAGCGACTTCTTCGGGACAAGCGCCGCGATCCTCTCTGCATCCTGAACAGCGTCGTTGAAACCCTTGATCATCACATACTCGATCTGGAGGCGCCGCTTGCTTGGAAGCATATCATTGACATCATGCATGGCCTTCTTCAGTTCAGCCAGTGGAAAGCGCTTGTTGATTGGCATGATGAGATTCCTCTGGTCGTCAGTTGTCGCGTTCAAGCTAATGGCGATGTTAACCTTCGTAGGCAGCAACAGCTTTATCTTATCGCACATCCCTGCAGTCGAGACGACGATCTTCCTGGAAGGAATGTCCTTCTCCTTCTTCACGCGCTCTATCGCATCAATGACATTCGGATTGTCGAGCGGCTCTCCCATACCCATGAACACGACAGAGTCGATCCCTCCAGCAGTTCCGGGCCCATAAGGCCGGTCGATCTGTCTGAGGATCTCATCCGATGTGAGGTTCCGAACGAACTTCTTGCCACTCTCGCAGAACGCGCACCTCATTTTGCATCCTACTTGAGTAGATATGCAAAGGTTAGTCTTTGTCTTATGGGGGATGAGCACGCTCTCTACAAGGCAACCATCATCCATTTTATGCACCCTCTTGACAGTCCCATCGCTTGAAGAGAATTCCTTGACAATCTTCAATTTAGCACCTGTGGCCGCACCACGCTCTATAATCTACGTCTTCTCGCAGACAACAGCCAATCCGTCGAAATCAAAGAGCACCACTTGGCGGTTTCCGTCAAGGCCCTGCTCAAAGCCCTTCCTGACGTTCCAATATTCTTTAGGATCGACCTCGAACCTGATCACTACGCTGGCGGCCTTGCATTTCCTAAGCTCTGCCTTGACGGCGCGAGGATCATCCTTGCATGTTCCCAAGACCCTGTAAGAGCTCCTGAAGAACGGGCTCTCTGCTTTCTCCTTGCTGGTCATGAACGCGAACTTGCCTTCATGCACGACTTGAGTCTTGGTCTCCTGGCACAGCTCTGGCAGGAGACCTGCCTTGTGCACAGCACCGTCCACCTCATAAAGGTATTTCTGGGGGCTAGCAGCCCTTTGAAGCGCCGCGCTTTTATCCTGCAAAAGAACTGCTCTTCCTGGAAGCACGACGGCGCTCTTCTCGCATCTCTTAAGCGGTCCGAAGTAGAGGGTCAGCCGGTTAAGCTTTCCATCCACCGACGCGTATTCCCGCTCGCAGTTGAGCGGCACGTCCTTTATCTGAGGAGGGAACTCGATCGCGATCCTGTCTGTTATCTTCTCATAAGTTTTCAGGAAAGTGTATATGTTCGGCCTTATGCTCTCGACCTTGCGGGAGTCCTCTGTCGTATCCCTCTCAGGATCCAGGAAGATCGCTTCGCAGTCATTGCATTTCTCCACCATCTCAGGGCTCAGTGCATCTCCCTCAAAAAACTCGATGTTCCTGAACTTCAATATCCCTGCATTTTTCTTTGCCTTCATTATTTTTGATCCGTCAATATCGATCCCTATGACGTGCCTGCACTTCTTGCGGAAGCTGAAAGACTGAAGGCCTATACCGCACCCTATGTCTGCGATCCTCTCGCACGCAAGCCTTGCCGCCCTCCAATCAGCGACTAACTCATTCGTAGCCCACCGAAGGTCATCCTTGGAATGCTTGAGCCTTGATGATTGGGAATGCTTGAGCCTTGCCGACTGGGAATGCTTGTCTGTCTTGACCATAACCTTGATGGGTGTAAGAACATTTTTAAATTCTCTTATCCAGAGGCATCGATAAGGCACCTTAAGATACCTCATGAAGATATTCCCAGATACTACAAGGCAGATTTAAATGAAGGCAGAGACAAAACGTCGCAAGAAGATCATATTCCTAAGCTCTGACACTGGAGGAGGCCATAGGGCTACCTGTGACGCCCTGATAACAGCGATAGAGAAGGTCTCCCCTGGAAAGTACGAGCTGAAACGAGTGGAGTTCTTTGAGAGAGGAAACCCCTTTATCAGCAAGTGCATATGCAAGTTTTATTCTTGGGTAATGAGCAGGTGCAACTGGCTCTGGGGGATGATTTATCACTTGTCAAATACCTGGCTGGTTTGGGCTGCAATCCAGCCATTCTACGGCGTGCTTCGCAAAAATATCAGGAACATGGTGGAAGAAGAAGATCCTGACCTTATAGTCTCTATACACCCTATGGTGAATCAGCTGATGAGAAAAGTCCTTGGCAGCATGGAGCGCCAGATCCATTACGGCATAGTCACATCAGACCCTGTCATGCTTCACAGGGGGTGGATAGAGCCCAGCGCAGAGTTCATCGTGGTCTCAAGCCCGCAGGCAGAAGAACGCGCCTTAAAGCTTGGAGCGCCGAAGGAGCGGGTGAAGCGCCTGGGCCTTCCCATCAACCCGATATTCTACGAGCACGATTTGGATAAGGAGCGCATACGAAAGGAGTTCGGGCTCAAGAAAGGACAGTACACAATCTTGTTCAGCGGAGGAGGGGATGGTGGAGGAAAGATATTCCCCATAGTAGAGAAACTTCTCGCAGAGAAGCTTGCCATCCAAGTTGTCGTCGCGTGCGGCCGTAACGATGAGCTTCGCGAAAAGCTTTCAAAGATGGGTGTCGTGGCGCTTCCTTTCACCAAGAAGATGCACGAGCTCATGTGCGTCATAGATCTCATGGTGATAAAAGCAGGTCCTGGGACAATAGAGGAGAGCGCGACCAAAGGTATTCCCATGATAATAACCAGCTACCTGCCGGGCCAGGAGGCAAGGAACGTCGAGTATGCCAAGTCGATTGGCAGGGCTTTCTACGAGCCTGACACGGCGGGCGCTGTCAAGCGAATAAAAGAAGAGTTACAGAATAAGGCGGGCAAGACAAAGCCTATTCCGAAGTCAGATGCGCCGGTCTACAGGATTGCAAAGTTCTTGATTTCCGTAATCGAGAAGAACCCTAAGGCGGCTAAGTATAAGTAACATTTAAAAAAGGCATAACCCCTTTCTTTCCTTATGAACACCACTGAGAGAGACATCCTAGTAATATCTGAGTCTGAGAAGAAGAGATTGACTCCTGCACATTTTACAGTGGCAGATGCTTCGGCCTTGATAAAGAAGATCAGCACCCTGCTGAAGAAGGCCAAGCTTAGGGCTTCATGTGTGCCGGGAGGCAGCTATGCCAAGGGAACGATGATCAAGGATAACTTCGACATCGACCTGTTCGTCAGGTTTGATCACTTTGCATATAAGGAGAAAGACATCTCTGCCATTTTGGGAGCTGCCCTGAAGCCGCTGAAGCCAGAGCTCGTGCACGGCAGCCGCGACTACTTCCAGCTCAAGAGGAAGAATATCTTGTTCGAGATAATTCCTGTCCTTAAGATAGATGATCACCGTCAGGCCCAGAACGTGACTGACATGAGCCCTCTTCATGTTGACTACGTCAAAAAGAAGATGACTGCAAAGATGGCGGATGAAGTGAGGCTTGCAAAGCAGTTCTGCAAAGGAGCAGGTGTCTATGGCGCTGAGAGCTACATACGGGGTTTCAGCGGCCATGTGCTTGATCTTCTCATAATCTTCTACGGGTCTTTTGAGCAGCTTTTGAAGCAGGCATCTGTCTGGGGTGAGAGGGTGGTCATAGATGTTGAGCATCACTGGAAGGATCCTCTTCGGTCCCTGAATGCTGCAAAGACTATTTCTCCGCTCGTCGTAGTTGATCCTATTCAGCCTGACCGGAATGCGGCGGCAGCAGTGTCTGAGGAGAGGTTCGAGGAGTTCAAGAGCCAGGCAATAGCGTTCCTGAAGAAGCCTTCGCATGATTTCTTCAAGGTGAAGAAGCTGAGCGTCAAGGATCTGAGGAAGAAGGCAGGCAAGGATTGGCTTCTTATCGTCAAGGCCAAGCCTTTGAAGGGGAAGGATGACATCGTCGGCACGAAGATTCTTAAGGTCCACGAGCACTTCGGGAAGCTTTTGAAGAAGCACGAGTTCAACGTTCTTGACTCTGGCTGGGAGTATGGCCCGACTTGCATGTTATTCTACATTGTGAGGAAGGAGAGGTTCTCAGATAAGAGGATCGCGATAGGTCCTCCGATATCTGAGCGTGTGGATGCTTCGAGGTTCGTGGCAAAGCATAAGAATGTCTTCAATCGGGACGGTCGCTTGTTTGCCATGGAGAAGAGGAAGTATAAGTCTCCTGACAAGCTGCTTAAGGATCTTTTCAAGGAGGATCATATCAAGGAGAAGGTGAAGGCCATCAGTTTGAGCTGATTTGGGTGCGTGGATGGTTGCGATGCGCGCTTTTGCCTTGATTTGTTTGTCTATCTGAACTCTTCCGGACCCATCGGTTTTTTCTCATCCTTTGTGAGCTTCTTTCCTTTCTGTTCTCTCAGCTCTTTGTAGTATTTCCAGGCTTCGATGGCTACTGGTATCAGCGAGACTCCTATGATTATGAGGATGACGATCGAGAAGTTGTTCTTTATGAGCGGAATGTTTCCGAAGAAGTATCCTCCTAGCAGGAAGAGGCTGACCCAGGCCATCCCTCCTATGATGTTGTATGCTAGGAATCTAGGGTATTTCATGGCTCCGACGCCTGCAAGGAATGGTGCGAATGTCCTGATTATCGGGACGAACCTTGCTATGATTATCGTCTTTCCTCCGTACTTGTCGAAGAATTCTTTTGTCCTGTCAAGGGCTCTCCGGTCCAGCCATTTGTAATTGGTCTTGAAGACCTTTGGTCCTATGTAGTGGCCTATTGCGTAGTTTAGGCTGTCTCCCATGATGGCTGCGAGGGCCAGTATGATGAATATGAGCCAGAGTTTGAAGCTGCCCAAGGCTGCGAATGTCCCGACTGCAAACAGCAGGGAGTCTCCTGGCAGGTATGGTGCTATGACAACGCCTGTTTCAATGAACAGTACTAGGAACAGGATTGTGTAGCTCCATCCTCCGAACATCTGTATGATGGTGGCTAAGTGCTCATCGAGGTGGAGTATGATGTTGAAAAAAAGCGTGATGATGTTCATTGCCTGCTTGTTCTGGCCTGTTGTTTATAAATTGTTTGTCCGTGTTCGATCGCGGCTTGAACACCTTATGTTACCTCTCTAGAGTGGTTATAAAACCGAAAGCTTTATATATAAGTACCACTATATAATGGTTATAAAATGGTTTTGGGGGGCGTGATACCTTGAGTATAACGCCCGTCCAAGGGTTGTACGAGAGAGGTCGGTTAATTTCTCTACAAAACTCACCTCACCCACCCTTTTAACCCTTTTCGCTCTCTCGTACCAAACCCACCATTTTACCTTTTCTCAACTACCACGAAAAACTTAGCTTCAGCTTTCTTTCACTGCCTCTCAAGCGCTGCCTAGCGTAGTCTTCTGTTCCCTTATACGATGACACCAGACTCGGCTGACAATCCAAGAAGATAAGCGGACGAAGCGCAGCGCGACGCTGCAAAGACAGAGCTTACCGGATACTTTTATAAATGCCAGCCGATAACTCAAGCTCTAACATGAAATGCGACGTATGCGGCGCAAAAATCGAGACGACCTTCCTGCAAAAGGTGCTCGGGACCTACATCCGCAACGAAAAAGGAAAGAAGAAGCTCGTATGCAGCCAATGCCAGAAGAACGGCCGCATAAAAGAGCTGAAATGATCCAACCTGCCTCCGTAGCATAGTGGTGGTGCAGCTGACTCGTAACGGCTTTTCTTATGAAAAGCTACGACAGAAATCAGCAGGTCGAGGGTTCAAATCCCTCCGGAGGCTGTTTATAAGCGAAGCGTTAAACAGGCGAACGGAGGCCAAGAAATCGCTTCGTAATTTCTCTTGTCTTACTGGAGGCTGTTGATTAATTGTACAATTCCTTTTCAATGTTTGGTAGGATTTTATGGCTGGGGTTTTGAACTTAAAAATTCCATTTTTCTGTTTGGCGTACGGCATTTATCCTGGCAGCTCTGTTTTAAGCATACATTTATATAGCTTGTTTTTTTATCTGTTATTGTATGAGAGTCTATTATGCCAGCCAGTCTTTTTATCCTCACATAGGCGGTGTCTCCACGTATCTTCTTAATCTGTGCAAGGAGATGATGAACAACGGCAATGAGGTTGTTGAAGTGCATCTGAGGCCTTCTAATGAGGAGGATCAGGCTGAGATCAAGGGGATTGAGATCCACAGGGTTCCAAAAAAGCCGATTGATAAGGAGATTATGAAGAAATACTCTAAGTTTAAAGAGAGTATTTACAAAGGAAGCCATTACAATAAAGATGATTTTTCAAAGGAGCCCCAGGAAATGGAGGGCTATGAAGAGTATCATAAAGTGAATGAATACTTTGGGGTGCAGCTAAAAGAGCTTTTGGAGCATGACAAAGCAGATGTGGTCCACATCCACGACTTTCAGCTGTTGTTTGCCTACAAATACGTTCCGAGGGGCACTCCCTTAATTTTAACCTGGCATATTCCGTTCATTAAGAACATGTCTAAGCCTTTAGCAGATTTTCTTATTAAACAAATGAAGGAGTATGACAAGGTCGTGTTTTCTTCAAAGGAGTATATTGAGGCGGCTGTAAGCTTGGGATTTCCAAGGGAGAATGCTGAGTTGATATATCCTCTTGCAAACACTGACTTGTTTAAAGTCTTGGTTGTGAACAAGGAAGAGATTCTCCACAAGTACAAGATACCTTTGGATTCCAAGGTGATCTTGTGCGTTCAGAGGGTTGATCCCAAGTCAGGTCATGAGCAGTTAGTCAATGCATTGCCTTCAATCCTGAAAAAGGTTCCTAATGCCAGGCTTGTCTTTGTGGGTAGCGAATCATTAAGCAATAAGCTCTCAAAAGACCGTGAAGCACTAAATATCAGGTTAAAAGATCTTATTAAAGAGCTTGGTTTGGAGGAGAATGTTATTTTTACAGGCAATATAGATTATAATGTCCTTCCGGAGATATACAATTGCGCCGACCTAGTGTGTTTATGCTCAAAAAATGAGGGGTTTGGTCTTTCAGTCACTGAGGGGATGGCTTGTGGCAATCCTATTGTTGGGACGAGAGTGGGTGGCATTCCTTTGCAGGTTGAGGATGGAAAGAACGGTTTTCTCGTTGATGTTGGGGATGTCGAGGCTACAAGCGACCGGATAACCAGAATCCTAACAGATGATGATCTAAGAGCGCGAATGAGCCAGCAATCCCTTGATGTTGTCGAGACCAAGCTCCAGTTATCGAAGGGGATTGACAAGCATCTGATACTCTATAACAAGCTGATTAAGTCAAAGGACGAACTGCATAAGATAAAGTATCTTGACAGAGACACTATTAAGGCAATGGTGACTGATCTTGACAGGACCATAACTGATGAGCCTGCAAAACAGGAGTTTGATCCAAAAGATTATGACCGCAAGCTCTTGCAGGAGCTTAAGAGCCTGAACATTGATTTGTTCCTTGCGACAGGAAGGAGCAATCGCTATGTGAAGAAGCTATGCGCGCACTTTGATATCTGGAAGGCGGTCATTTCAGAGAATGGCGCCATAATATATTTTCCAAAATCCAAGGAGACCATCACTACCAACACGTTTTACATGGCAAAAGCAAAGAGGATAATCAAGAATCTTAATCTTCCGGGAACAATAATTGGCAAGGTCATAACTAGCAGCAAGCTTGAGTATGCAGACTTGATCAAGGAACGGTTAGGACCCCTTGCTGACAAGGTCAAGTTTGTAATTAATGTGGATGAACTAATGGTGCTTCCTGCCGGCGTCGATAAAGGTTCTGGAGTGAGAGTTGCAATGCGATACTTGAACATAGATCTTGATAAGACGATTCTTATCGGGGATGGGGAGAATGACATTGACATGTTTCATAACCCTGGTTTTAAGGTTGCGCTGGCAAATGCCCATCCTAATCTGAAGAAGTTGGCAACTGAGACAACCGAGCACCCTGGGACGCTGGGAGTGCGGGAGATCATCGGAAAACTTCAGAAGAAAAAGGACTGATTATTTCTTTGTAGGTTGTGTGCTAAGCTTCAAGACGTCTGTCAAGTTTGCCATGGCGACATTCATCTCTGCCGCGTCGTCGAAGCCTATCCTCGGGCAGGCCGTGTTTATCCATGCTTCTATGAAGTTGAAGTCTTCTGCCTGGCTCATGTCAAGCTGTTCTGTCGCGAAGAAGTAGAAGTTCTTGTCTGGGAAGAGCTCCCGCAGCTTTCTCGAAACCTTGAACTGCTGCTGGCCAGGCTTGAGTGTGATTATCACCCCGATCTCTTTGCTCATGAGTATCTTTGCCAGGCTTGCCTGGTATTTCTTGAATATCTTGTCGCAATCCTCTCGACCCATGATCGACATGCTGCCGGTTATTGGGTCGTACCTGATTATCTCCTTGAAGCTCTCCTCATCCTTTTGAGCCAGTACCAATGCGCGAGGATGGAACGCGCCGTCCCCGATGTAGAGGAATGCATCTGGTTCTTCCTCGAGCCTGAGGGCTGACTTGTAGCTTATGCATCCTAGAAGCTGGTATCTCTCGCTGGTCCGCATGGGCTTTGAGCTTATGACTTCTGCTCCGAGTGACTCGACTTGTTTGATCACTTCTTCAAGGACTTGGGTGAATTGCACTGAGGCGTAGAGCGCTACCTTCTTGTAGCCCTTGGTTTTTATGTGTTCTATCACTTTAGGGCTTAATGAGATGCTTTTTCCCGAATACCTTGCCTCTATCATCATGGCGTCCATCTTACTCCTCTCCGCTCCAGCCTTCTTCTTTCAGGTATTGGTTGTGACCCCACTGCACCAGGAAGTCCACTCCGAGCTGCTCTAATCCGAAGGGTATGTCGCATCCTCCGTAGCAGCTGCCCATCCATATTATAGCTTCTGCGCCCGTCTCTTTGCGGATGGTGTCCACTATGTGCTTTGCCTTGGGCTTGAGGCCGTCTGGCAATTGTATCATGACCATCTTGTGGCCTTTCTCTTTTATGCGCGTTATAACGCGGTCTAGTTCTAGGTCGTACATGCTCCTAATGAAGAATAGTGTCTTTTAAAAATTATTGGTTTAATGTCATAACCTACCTTAGAATGCTGTTTCCTAGTCATCTCTGTTTATGTTTATGTATGATACTGCGCAGTTGCAGGCTTCGCCGTCTTCGATCTTTCTTACGCACACTGTCTCTCCGCTTCTTTGGTTCACGATGATTAAACCTCTTCCGTATGATTTGAGGTATGGTGCCTGTTCTTCTGGTGTCATGCTCATGATGTCGGGTGGCGGCAATGCGTATTTCGTGACTTTGTCCAGGTTGAACCCGTGCCCTATGTCTGTTGTCCTTCCTAGCTGTATCTTCGGCGTCAATATGAAATCGAGCCCTATTCTTTTCTTCCTGTTCTCCTTCACTTCGTCCGGGTTCGGTGGGGTCAGGCCTCTTTTTATGTAATCCTCAGGATAGCCTGCTCTGCTTGCGAAGATGATGGCGTTGGTCATCAGTTCTGTGAATGATTCTCTTACTTTGTGTTTTGCCGGGTCATAGTATCCGACGCCTGCTAGCAGGGGTTCTATCAGCTGGTTGTATATGTGATGCATGAGTTTTGGTTGCGAGAGCGATATCAGGAACCTGTGTATGCCGGGCAGGGTCTCATCCGAGTTCATTATCTTTCTGAGGTCCTTGAAGTGCTCGACTTCTTTCTCGAAGTGCGATCTTAGAAGCTCTTTTACGTCTTTGTAGGGCATCTCGAATCCGAATACGAGTCCTGTGTGGGCTGGATCATATTCTTCGAATCTCATGTTGCCGTAATATACTATCTCTGATGGCACGAGTATGATTGGTTCTTGTTCGGTTTCATCCAGGCGTTCTTCGAGCCCCATTTCTGTGTGTCCTAGTAGGTAAAACAACTATTTAAAACTTCTTACCTTATCATACTTTTTTCCGAAAGAGTTTCGATGATAGATGAAAATATTATTTCTTCTCTTCTTATGCGCTCATACAAATGCCTTTGGGCAAACTATATAAACCTAGAACCCTGTAAACAGGACCATGTGGAACATACCCAGGCGGTTCGCCGGGATAAAGAGGTTTGAGCAGATAATTGGCATCCTATCTAGCCATGGCTGGGACTTCTTCCTTGAGAAGAGCGGGCTTAAGAAACGCTCCATCCTCACGAGGAAATATGAGAGCAGGCCGATAGAGATCAGGATGCTTTGCGAGGAGCTGAGCGGCTCCTTCATCAAGTTCGGACAATTCCTCTCTCTGAGGCCAGACCTCATTCCGAAGGAGTTCTGCGAAGAGTTATCGAAACTGCAGGATTCTGTCGAGGGATTCTCTTACGAGGAGGTTAGGCACATAATCAAGCACGAACTGAAGAAGCCCATAGGTGCAATCTTTAAGACATTTGACAAGAAGCCGATAGCCGCTGCCAGCATAGGACAGGTGCACGCGGCCACCCTCAAGAACGGGAAGAAGGTGGCTGTCAAGGTCATGAGGCCTGGCATCAAGGCGCTCTTCGAAACCGACCTTGAGATATTAGAGTACCTCTCCCGCCTTGTAAAGCACCACCTGGACCCAGAGGTCTTCGACCCTGAAGAGATATTCGACGAGTTCAAGCGCTACACTGAGAACGAGCTCGACTACCAGAAGGAAGCTAGGCACATCAAGTTTTTCGGGGATATATTCAAGAATGATCCTGTATTCATAATTCCTCGAGTCTATGACAATCTGACGACGAGACGGGTCTTGACCATGGAATTCATCCCTGGAATTGAGCTGACAAGCATAATACGCGAGCCTGGAAGGTTCAGGAAGATTGACAAGACAAGGATCTGCCATGACCTTGCAGAGAGCTTCATGAAGCAGATATTCATGAACGGCGCATTCCACGGCGACCCTCACCCTGGAAACATCCTCATCGTCAAGAAAAAGATGGCGTTTCTGGATTTCGGCATAATAGGTCGCATGAACGAGGAGATGAAAGAGAAGCTGGGTACGCTTCTTATAGCAGTCGTCAACAGGGATCCTGACGCCATGGTGGAGGCCATGATAAACCTTAACCTCGTCGACAGCTCGGTTGACAAGTATCATCTTAGGGAGGAGATAATAGACCAGCTGGCGGAATTCTATGATGTCCCCTTGGAGCGCATGGACATAGCTGAGATATTCTTCAGGTGCATCTCAATCGCTAGGAGGCATCACATCAAGGTCTCGCGTGACTTCGTTCTCTTGGGCAAGAGCCTGATAACTCTGAAAGGGGTCTGCCTTGAGCTTGACCCGACTTTCAACATCATCCGGGAGAGCAGGGTCTTCCTGAAGAAGCTGTTGGCCACCAGGAAGGACCCGAAGCACATCTTGAAGAGGATGGCCGATGAATCCCAGAAGTTCGCCATGTTCATAAGAGGCATCCCTGAGAGCACGAGGAAATTCTTCGGCCTGGTATCGAAGGCTGACAGCGCGCTTGACATCATCAACAGGGACTTGTTCGTCCTGACAAGGGAGGTGAGGCGCGAGAGCATCAGGATAGTGCTCGGAGTCATAATCGCTGCCTTGATAATATCATCCAGCGTGACACTATCGATAGATCCTGGCCTTAGCAAGTTCTTTGCCGTCGTGGCGTCATTGCTCGTGGTCTACATGCTGGGCTCCATGATACTTGACGGTTTCAGGAGAAGGGCCATGCTGTGATTGTCATGGTTTGCATCGCCAACACCGCCTGCGCCTAGCGCAGCCTGAGCTTCTTTATGAGATTAGATGAGAATAGATTATGTATTCCATGAGCTATGAATTAGCTATGTGAGTAGAGCGCGCAGGTGTTGGCACCAAGCCTTAATAATGCCCTGAGTGCATGTGCTTCGTCCTTATGAATGTCTCGTACCCGCACTCGCATATGAACGTGAAGTAGTGCACTTCCTTCCAGAATACTGGCTTGCCTTTGACTTTTTCGTGTTTATTCCCGCAACCTGGGCATACTGCGTCTAGATGCGCTGACCTGAATAAATGCATGCTTTGTTTCATTCCTCTGGTTATCGCCGAAGGAGCCCAGCCCAAAAGCTCTGTTCCTTGGTTGTTTGTCACTTGTTTGTTTCTTGTAGATGCTTGTTCTCCCCGTGTCAAAAATACAAGAACGATACTTGTTGTGTCCGCAGGGGGTTTATATAGTTTGTGGAATTTCCGTGTTTTTCACGATCAGTTTTGGTTTAAGAAATCTTCTTCTTTGCTTCAAGAGAACTCTCAGTTCTTTGTGCCGAAGGCTAGGCTTTGCCTCTTAGCACGTCAAGCTCTTTCTTGAACCTCAAAACCGTCTTTGAGACGTGCTCTGGCTGGGTCTTGAGCATCTCTGCAAGCTTTACAAGGACATCTGTTCCTTCATACTCCTTGTCGGCAACAAGGTCGAACTCGTCTTTTGAGAGCTTGCCTTTTTTTGCTTTCTTCCACTTCGTAAAGAGTTCTTCGACCCTTGCAGGCAGCTTTTTTTCATCGACTCCGAGAGCTTCTGCAACCTCTTTCAGGAGGTCGCCTTCTTTTGAGAGGGTCTTCTCTGCTGCTTCGCCTGCCGTGAACTCAATCCTCACTATCCCGTCCTGGATCTTGCTTGACTTGAGTATCTTTATTATCTTAGTCTCTCCTGTAAGGTTGAGGTGTGTGCCGCCGCAGGCCTCTACGTCTAGTCCCTCTATCTCGACGACTCTAATCTCATTGCCGGGGACGGCTCCTCCTTGGTAGAGCGTGAACCCGTACTTGGCCTCGGCGGCTGCCCTTGGCATGAAGCTCTTGTAGATTGGCAGGTTCTTGGCTATGATCTCGTTGGCTTTCTCCTCAATCTCTTTTATCTCCTTGTCGTTTAGGCTGTCGTAGTGCGTTATGTCAAGCCTTGCCTTTTCCAGGCTCTTCGAAGCTCCTGCCTGCCAGACGTGGTTTCCGAGCACCTTCTTTGCGACCCCATTGATTATGTGCGCGGCCGTGTGGTGTTGTGCCAGCTGCAGCCTTATCTTATCGTCCACTTTGCCGTGTACCTTGTCACCCGCTTTGAACTTTGGCTTGTCCTTCATCACGTGGACGATGACTTTTCCTTGCTTGAATATCTCGATCACTTCGTCCCCGTTGATCTTTCCCTTATCATGCAGCTGTCCTCCGCTCGTCGGGTAGAACGCGGTCCTGTCCAGAACCACCATTTTATCATCGATTATCTTAAGGACGTGCGCCTCGAATGCAAGGTAATCATATGAATCGAAGTAGAGCGCGTCAGTTGCGGGAATCCCCTGGAGGTCTATGTCCCTCTCCTTCCTCGTCTGGGTTTTCTGCTCGTTCTTCTCATGCCTCTCGGCGACTAGCGCGAAGAAGTTGTCTGGGATGTGTACCTTGATGCCTATCTTCTTGGCCTCTTCCTTTACAGTCTCAGGGCTGACGCCTTGGCTGTCATATAGCGAGAGCAGCCTCTCAGTAGTTATCTCTTTCCCACTTTTCAGGAGCTGGTCGACGGCCTGCGCCCCTTTCTGCTTGGCGGCGAAGTATTTCTGCTTCTCGTTCTCGAGTATCTTCTTTACGTCAGGCAGGTTGGATGCGAGGTCAGGATATATCGGCTCGAGGTAGTTTGCGTGCCACTCGCTTATCTCTCCTAGCTCTATCTTCCATTTGTACTGTTCTATGAAATCCATTGCCCTCCTGAAGATAACTCTCAAGTTATAGTATCCTCCGACGTTGGATGGAAGCCCGCCGTCGCTTATCGCGAAGAGGAGGGCTCTTGTGTGCTCTGCGAGTGAGTAGAGTGCTGTCATGGGCTGGATCTTGTTCTTGAGCTCTTCTACATTCACTCCAATCTCGCCGGCTATCTCTTTCCAGACTGCGTCCACATCCTCTACCTCATCAAAGTTGAGCCTTGTGGCGAGGGGTGCAAACTTCTTGTAGAGGTCTTTGTCAAACTTTACCTTGAGCTTCTTCTTGAGCCTATCTATTACTGTCGGGAAGGCAGCGTCGTATATTGTGGATGCCCCTTGTGTAAACCATGCGACTCTTTCCATGCCGAGACCCATGTCCAGGACTTTCAGCTTGAGCTCCCTGTCGCCGTGGTCTGTGTGCTCGAACATCATGTATACTTGGTTGAAGAGCTCTACTCCTCTTGAGAAGAATTCCATGCACGGCCCGAAGTTGCCTCCGCCTGCCCATGAGTCTTCGTGCAGGGTCAGCTCCTCCTTTGGGATGCCGACTTCCTTGGTTATGTACTCATATATGTCCTTGAAGAACTCTTCTTGGTTCCAGTCCTTGGGCTCTACGAAAACGTGCTGTCCTATCATGACGAATCCTGTGCAGTGGCTGCCGGTCACGCCGACGTTGTCAACGTCTCCGAACCTAAGCGAGAACTGGGGTATTATAAGTTTGGGGGCTGGCGGGGCTGATTCTCCGCTTATCACGTATGGTTGGAACGCTGCGATGCTCGCGTTGGTGAAGTCGATAGTTGGGTTCCACCTCGCGATGACAGGATACCTCTGCACCGTGCGGTATCCTCTCTTCTCGAAGAAGCTCTTGAAGCCTAGCCAGACGTCTACGAAGTCAAGCGGTTTCTTTGCTGGCGCTCCTGAGAAGATGTCGACTTTGCCTATGCAGCTCGCGTCTCCGCAAGTCTCCTTGTTCTTGTGAGTGGTCCAGTAGTGGAGGCCGCATTTCCGGCACTGCTTCCTCTCAAAGCCTTCTTTCTTGAGTATTTCTGTGGCGTAGTACTTGTCTGGGTTATCGCTTGCCACCTTCTTGAACTTCTTTTTGAGTTCCTTGTCTGTAAGCATGAGGACTAGTGTCTTCTAGGTGTTTATTAAAGTTTTCCCCTTTATCTTGGGCTGCGTCCAGAATCTCTTGGCCGCGCTCCGTACGACCATAAGAATCATCCATCGACCGCGTCTAGAGTATTCGCGTGCAAAACAGGCAGACTGCGCTAGGCGGCCTTTCTGGACGCACCCCCTTTATCTTGTTTATCCTATGCGGGGAAACAGCATCGTCGGGTCTGTGATGAGATCGAGGTGGCTTGGATAATGCCCGAACATTCCGCTCTGTTCTATCATCTCTCTGCCTTTGCCTTCTTTGCCGGCCTCATCGCCTATGGCGTTGAACGCCGTTAGCATGGTGTATCTTCTCGGGGTCGTCCTGCTGATCCTGCCGACGCCTCCTCTCATGGTCGCAAACACGCACTCTGAAGCCTTTATTCCCATGACAAAGTACTTGTTGATTCCTTGTTCGTCTGACCAGTCTTGTAGGGCCTTTGACTCCAGGGCATTAGGGTTCTCTTTCGGGAATCCTCTGCATCTGTCTTTTGGAAGCGCGTCCAACATTTCTTTGATCGGCCTGTAGATTCCGTTCCTGTTGAAGGTCCCTGAGAATGCCATCTTCGTGTATGCGACCGGGATGTTGTATCTCTGGGCCCAGTAGAGGACCTCTGTCTGTGCAGATACTATTTGGTCTCTTGTCTTCGGGGGAATCGGTGCTGCGCGTCCTATCGAGGGCAGGAGGAGGTTGTCTTGCATGTCTATAACTAACACTCCCATTTCTGGTTTGGGCGGCTTTAAGATCCTGTTGAGTTCTGTGGCTCTTTCTTCGCTGAGCATTTTCTCCCTTGATCCACGCCACCTCTATATAAACCTTGCGGTTTGTAACCACTACCTGGTGGTTTTATTTGAACCATCCGGGCCCACAGGCTCTGTAGAAAAAGTGCCGCCTAGCGTAGTCTGAGATTGAACAGGCAGCACAAAATAAATCGGCTTCATGTGTCATTGTATGGCCGAACGGAGCGCGGCACAAAAGAAAGTCTACAGAGCCGGGCCCACAGCAACCTTTTTAAATGAACTGTGCAACACCAACAACATGAGCAGGAGAAGCAGGGAACGGGCGAAGAAGGGCGAGAAGACAAAGCAGATCCTGATGAGCGTATTCCTGGCTGTAGTCATGATCTTCTCGGTCTTCGGTATATTGATAGGGACCCAGTCGGACAAGTTGTCTTTTGGCGGGCATGACTTCAAGGTGGACCAGAATAGGTACACGACCAAGATCGATGGAAAAGAATTGTATTTCTACACGCTCCCGTATGAGGTGCAATACATAAACGTATCTGATTCTGCAATGAGCAAGATCAAGAACTCTGTCTACATGCTAGCTGTGTTCAATCCTGCCGCGGCAGGGGAAAGCCTTCCGGCCATCGAGATCGTAAGATTTGACTTCGTGACCTTGCTGACCGACAAGTTTTTCTACAGCGGAGTCGAGGAACCATCTCCGCTTTATACAACTCTGCCGACGCTTTCATGTGCCAATGCATCTGCCCAGGCGCCTGCCATCATATTCAATGTCTCGGAATCATCTAGCATCGTCGAGGATGGGAACTGTATCTACTTGAATGGTCAGGGAGTTGACTTCCTGAGGTTCAGGGACAGGATACTCTATGATTATTATGGGGTGTATGAGGATGCAGAAGGGCAGTGATCCTAAGGCAAACCCTGATGCAGACGTTTCCGATGATCTGCCTAAATCTGCCAAAGAGGCTGTGAAGGAGGAAGGGAACAGCCAAGGGCAAGAGACTCGTTCTGAACCTGCAAAGGTCGATTTCATGGGGCAGGCATGCCCTTCAGGTCCTAGGGCAGAGAAGAGTCTCGAGGAGGAGAAGGAAATGGCAAGGGAGAGTTTAATCTACACCTTGACCATCGTGTTTGTCTGCGTGATCATCTTGCTGGGATTGATCTATGTTCCCCAATACCTAAAGAGCTCGAAGCTTGAATCTGACCAATACAATCATTTCAGCTTTGTGCAGGACGAGAACGGTTTCTGGAATACTGTCGTGAATAAGGGAGATCAGCCTTACACCATTCCATTCTATTATCATCCGAGAGATCTTGAGGACATAATATTGGAGGAGAACTTGAGAGATAAGTTCTTCAACATCCGTGACGTCGGAGGATCAATCTTCATAACCTTGGATCCTGATGCTGACAGCAACAAGATAGTCATTGCGGGCGTCGAGATCGCTAAGATTACCGGAGAGCGTTATGGTCTCCTTGATGTGCCGACGAAGTCGGCCTTTACGAAGGTTCCCGAGGGTGGCTCTACCAACACCGCCACTGCCGTAGTTACGTGCGACCAGGCGGATGAGGACACCATGGTCATCTGGCTCGTTGTCTCTGGCAAGAACCTCGTGTCGTCTGTCGGCAACTGCGTTGTTGTCGAGGCTAAGGACTACAATGAGACTGTCAGGGTGGCTGACAGGCTGGTCTATCACCTGATGGGAATCATGAACTGAGCGTGAATTGGGTCATGGATTGGATTCTGTTCCTACTTCTGGAGGGTGTTTTCCATAATATTTAAATATCTGAACCGACCTATATACACTTTAAGTCCCTAAGAGTGACTTTAAGATTTCGGTTTTGGTTATTTTCTTGAATTGCCTACTTGGGTTGTACAGTAATGAAGTGACTTATAAGTGATTTGCTGTAATACAGGAGCGTGATGCGACGATGGAACAAGTGAAGGGATATGATGCTGTTTCAGGAACAGGGGCTGTTACAGGATCGGTTGAAGATAAGTTATACGAGCCGACGAAAGCAATTGAAGGAATGCCTCTTTTTTCTGTGCGTGAGATAGACCCGCACACCGTGGTGCTGGATTTCAACTACAAGATGAAGCCAGGCGCTATGAACGGAGAATTCAATGCTTTCTGCCACCAATACGGCGGGAATGGGATGAGGAACCTGGTTCTTAACATGAAAAACGCCCGTAATGTGGATGATTTTGGTCTCGGATATTTGGTGAGGTGTCGTGCGCGTCTGATGCGATCATATCCTGATGGTTCCGTACATCCTTCGATAAGTTTTAGGTTGTGCAACGTTTCGGGCCATACGAAGAAGTTTATGTCTCTTCACAAGGTCGATGACCTTATACTGCATGAAACGCTTGAAGATGCCTTGAAAGCATCCCAAACGCTTAAATAAAACTGCGCGTTCACTTCCTGGATGAAGCTGCAGGATATTGAGGATTACCGTGATCTTGAGAAGGTAGACTCCAGGCATTTCTTTGATGTATTCGTTCCTTCTGAAGGCTCTGGAATGCAAGACCTTCATGAAGGCCTTCATGTCCTGAAGGGCAAGGGCGTCTTCTCCTGGGGCTGCGCCGACGAGCTGAAGGAGCTTCACGAGAAGTACGGTTTAGGCATGCTAGTCCTGGATCTCGGCAACGTCAGCTGGATTGACAGTCCTGGCCTTGGAGCCATAATGAGGGCTCACCTGAGGTCATCCAGGTCTAGAAAGAGCCTGCGGCTCTGCAACCTGAGCAATGATGTGGAAGTCGCACTTACTCTCAGCAATGCGTGGACCATGATGAGAAGGTTTGATACGCTGAAAGATGCCCTCGTGGCAGAGCAAGAACCGAGAAAAGGATTGTTCTTCTAGTGCTGTAGAGAAGATGCTGGCATACCGGTATTCTGGGATGGCTATCTAGGCCTTCTTGCTGGATTTGGATTTTCTGGAGGGTTTTGCAGTGCTATTGACTTTATCGGCTATCGGCAATGAGAAGTAGAACGTGCTTCCCTTGCCCTCTTCTGAATTGAACCAGATCTTGCCTTTCATCTGCTCCAGCAATCCCTTGCAGATCGAGAGGCCAAGGCCTGACCCGCCAAATTCCTTGGTGTATGACCCGTCGACTTGGTAGTACTTGGTGAACATGAACTGTTGCTTGTCCTTCGGGATTCCGATTCCCGTGTCTCTTATTTCAAAATTAACTTGCGGTCCCTGCCTATAGGCCTTTAATGCTATGGATCCTTTTCTGGTGAATTTGACGGCGTTGGTTATGAGGTTTCTTAATATTTGAAGGACTCTTTCCTTGTCAGCTCTTACTTTTGGAAGGCCAGGCTCTACTTCGAATGACGCTTTTAGGCCTTTCTCCTTTATCAGCATGTGCATGCTCGTCTTGGTATCAGCCATTATATCCTGCACGCTCACGTCATCAATCGCGATTCTTAACTGCCCAAGTGAGATCCTTGATGCGTCGACGATGTCAAGTATCAGGCTGTAGAGCCTGTTGGTGTTCTGGTCTATGAGATCTAGGAAGCGGGATTTCTTTTTCTCGTCCTTGATCTTCTTGTCCCTCAGTATCTGGGAGAAGCCTTTGATGCTCACAAGAGGAGTCTTCAGCTCGTGGGACGTGACTGATATGAACTCATCCTTCTTCTTGTCGAGCTCGAACAGCTTCTGGTTGGTCTCTTCAAGCTTTGCATTGGTGTCGACAAGCTCGTTCTTCTTCTCTTCAAGTTCTTGGTTCTTCTCTTGTAGCTTGTCTTTTGCTTCCACAAGAGATGTGTTGATCTCTTTCTGAGATTTTATCTCGAGCTTCAGCCTTCTTAGCATGTTCTTGAAGGAGTTTGACAGTGTTCCGACTTCATTCTTCTCATTCAGCAGGTCCAAGCTTACTTCAATCTCTAGATTGCCATTAGAGATGCTCTCTGCTACGTTTGAGAGCTTCATTAGGGGCGCACTTAGCCTATTAGAGTAGAACAATGCGAAGAATATGCTTCCCAAGGTGCTTATCAGTATCAGTGTCACTGAGAATGCTATTGTCGTCTTCCTAAGGGTCTGGAGGCTGGCCTGCAGCTCCTTCGAGTATTCCAGCTCTTTCAGGATGAGGTTTGCCGTGCCTTCTCTGACGTAATCCTTGCCCCTAATGGCCCTGTCATATATGCCAGTCCCTTGGGTGAAGTTCCTCTGGGAAAGCCCTGCGAGGCTGCTGTCGCAGTCCGTTTTGATGCTGTGCGTCATGCTCTTGATCTTGGAGAACTCTGCTATGCTTTCGGGGAAGGTGATTGCATCTTCAAGATTTCCGAACACGTCTTCTATGTCGTTTCCAGCGCTCTCATACTCGTTCCAGTAATCTGTGTTGTTGGCATCTTGCAGCAGTGACGTGTAGCTGTCGATCATCTTAGAGAAAGACTCTGTAATCCTGTACTCGAGTATCATGCTGTCTGACATCGCCCTATACTTGCCTTCGATGAATGAATATGTGACGATGATGAATATATTGAGAAATAGCATGAGGCAGATGAGCACTGCAAATGATACCAATAAGCTTGTTTTTATCTTCGCCATTCTTCTCTATCTATGATTGTCGTATTAACAGTCCTAAACGAAGCTTTCGTGCATGACTATGACTCTAAAAAAAGATGAAAAAGTTTATTTAAGAGTTTGCTCTAATCTACCTCTTTTTTTACTTCTTCTCTAACTATGTGAATGACCACACTGTTATGAAGTCGCTGCTTGTCTGCTTGGTCAGTTCGGCCATTGCTTTCGCGGCTTTGCTTGAATCCTTGTCCTCTACAAACACAGACATGATATTGTTCAGTTCACTTACATAACTGGCTGGTATTCCAGTTCCTCTGCTTGGGAAGTAATACTTGACACTCTTGAAGTCCTGGATGGCTGCTTTCTGGTAGTCATCGTAGAGGCTTATGTCAGAGTCAATCCTTGCTGAGATCGAGCCTTTCTTTGGGTTGAATGCGTCTTGTCCTGCCTTTGAAGCCACGACTTCCAACCATCTTATAGAATTGGTTGGGTGGGCCGTTCCTCTTGGCCTGACGAACGTGTCGACTGACATGATATACTCATCTGTTGTACCAGGTACAGGGAATGTGCCATAGTCAAGGTTGTATTTCATCCCGACTATCTTGAACTCGCCGTTTGCCCAGTCTCCCATGACGTTGAAGGCGCCTTCGCCCTTGATGACCCTGCCTACTGCGTCGTTCCAGCCGACTGTGGCGCTGTCAGCATTCGTGTAGCTGAGGAATCTCTTGAAGGTCTCCAGGGCTGATATCATCCTGGGGTCATCGGCCGAGGTTATCTTGCCGTTCATCCAGTCCTCATAGAACTGGGGGCCTTGGCTTCCCAGGATGGTTTCGAAGACGTGTATTGCCGTCCAAGCCTCGCCTTGGACGATGGGGTCTTGTATGCCTGCCTCTCTTAGCTTGTCGCATGCTGCGAAGAAAGAGTCCCAGTCAGTAAGCTTGGTGGGGTCAATCCCGTTTTCATCTAGGAGCTTCTTGTTGTACCACACGACGTTGTTCCTATGGATCCCTATCGGGATGGAGTAGTAGTTTCCCTTGAACTTGTTGATGTCCTGTATGACTTTTGGGATTACTTCTTCAAGGTTCTCTGAGGCCCAGATGTCGTCGACAGTCTCCAGGGTCTCGGAGTCATAGTAGGGTTTGACCTCATATCCTGGATGGCCTTGGAATGAGTCTGGAGCCTCTCCATTGAGGACCATTGGCTGAAGGACTACTGCGTGGAAGTCAACGTTTCCTCCCTTGACGGGTGCTGACATGATGGCTACGTTAGGATATTCTTTTGAGAAGACATCCACTAGCGCGTTTACTGCAGAGGCTTCGCTTGATGAGGTCCACCAATGGTATATTGCAAGGGCGTTTACTTCGGCCTTCTGGGCAGGCTCTTTTGTCTCTGGCACCGGCGGCGGTGCGTTGCTTGCGCATCCAAGCAGGAACATTGAAAATATTACTAAACTCAACAGAATGATCATCTCTTTTCTCATCTTCACGCCTCCTTTTTCCTTTCAAGGAAATATAGCTCCTCACCGACAAACTAGGTTTATATATTTTTCCGTAGTTGAACGGGAACCGTTCAAAAAGTGCCGCATTGCGAAGTATGATGATATTATATGCGGAACCTTTAGAATCGGACAACAATTACGGGTCTAGGCGAACGGAGCGCGGCACAAAAGATTTTGAACGGTTCCCGTAGTTGAACGTAGATGCTTTTATTGCTTGTCTTCCTGTCAGAAGAGCGGCCAGAATGGGATGGGCTAAGATTGACTAATATTTGTGTTGGTCTTCGCTCGGCACGTGGAGGTCGTAGCTCACTTCTTCTATCTTCTCGTTCTCCCAAGCGACGAACCTGAAGGACAGCCCGAGCCTCATCAGGCTTGTCATGACCGCGGTGTGCTCTCTTCCTGTGCCTGAGTCGATGTTCACGGCAACTTCCATACCTTTAACCCTGCCTTTAAGCTGTGAGACTATTGAGTCGCGCAGCATGGACGTTGAGGTGTTCGTATCAGAATTCACGACGATGGAGTGCACGTTCTGCTTCTCAAGCTTTAGATTTTGGCGGGTCCACTCGCTCATCACCAAGAATACGTTCTCGAACTCGCTTCTGGAAGCCAGCCTGAGGACTCCAGTCCACGTCCCTTTTCCTGCGCCTAAGCAAGCCACCAGGTCTGTCATGGTTCAGGCAAACAAACCTTGTTTTATAAAATTTGCGAGATTGGCTTTAGACCGCCGCGATAACCTGGGTTTCATCGGGCCACGCGGCGCTATTAACAGGAAAATAAGATAAGAGAGGAAAACAAAATAAGAAAACTGAAGAATTATTAAATAATTTGAAAAAGAACTTTGCTCAATAAACCGGGATCTTCCCTGTGCCTTCGCCTGTGAGCTCGACGTTCTTGACCTTGGAAAGGTCTTCGAGCTTGTTTATCCTTAGCAGGTTCTGGCTCTTGGTGTAGAGCAGGTCTTCGATGTAGAGGCTTCTCTCGACTGCCGGGCCGTAGTAGTACCTTGAGGTCAGGCCTGCCGAGTGGTCTATGAGTCCGCGGAGCTCGATGTCGTCCTTTGTTATCTTGAAGACGAGCGCTCCGTTGTAGCCTTCGACTGTCTCTCCTTTCCTTGGCACTATGCCCTCGCCTTCGGCCCAGCTCCAGTCAGTGTAAGTCTGACTGTAGGCCGGGATGACGAGCAGTTCCTTCTCTCTGTCGAATAAGAAGGCTTTGTGCTCGTACTCTGCAGTGCTCTGCGCATAGCGTTCATCAGTCACGAACTTGGCGATTTCCTTTGGGTTCTCTACGTCTGAGACGTCGAAGAGGCTGATCTTCAGGCCTTTTGTCCTTCCAGTCTCGCTAGCATCTCGCCCGATGCCTATGATGGTGTCCTTGTCGTAAGGGTGCAGGTACCTGCTGAAGCCCGGTATCTTAAGCTTTCCAAGCTCTTTAGGGTTCTTGGCGTCGCTTAGGTCTATGACGAAGAACGGGTCGACTTGCTGGAATGTCACCATGTACAAGCGGTCTCCGATGAACCTTGTCGAGTAGATGCTCTCTCCCTCTGCCAAGCCTTCCAGATCTCCTAAGACCTTCAGGTCCTTGCTGAGGGTGTAGACGTTGTTTGAGGACTCAGTCCTGTCCTTCTCAAACCTCGACCACCTTTGGCTTATCGTAGTGGCGATCCTGAAGACGTCTCCTTCCTCGTCCATGCTGAATTGGTTCATGATGTGGCCAGGTACCTTGCCGTTGGCTTTTATAGCGATGTCTGGTCCTTCGACGCTTATTTTGTTGATGATCGTGTACTCGAAGTACTCGTATTCCTTGAGCTTCTTCATGAGCAGCTCTTCTGCCTTGTCCTGCATGTCGGCCTGCTCTTCCTGGCTCATGAAATTCATGTAGTCGTAGGCTATCTGCATGATTTTTGACTGCTTCTCACTCCTTGACAGCAGGTCTTCATCAGCATTCTTTATCTTCTCGATGAGCGCCTTGTCGCTTTCGGTCAGAAGCGGCATCAAGAGGTCCAGCATTATGTCCTGCTGGATCTCCCACTCGTTGATGCTTTCAGTATATGTTATGTAGATGTTCTTCTCGCTCATGTAGAGGTTCTGGCCGTACTCTATGGCGACGCTCTTAGAGTTCACTTTCTCGCTTGGATCGTCCAGGTTGATCGCGTGGATGTTAGCCAGGTTAACAGAGCTGTAAGGGATGTTGAACCTGTAGATGTCCTTTGCAGGCATCTGCATGATCTCTGCTCCGTTGAACATGACTGGAGTGGGGTATATCCTCCTGTACTCTGGCGTCAGGGTCGTTATGAAGTATACGTAGCCGTTGGTCATCCTGGCCTGAGAATATCTTCCCTCGAACTTGTACTCCTTATCAAGCTCGGGATTCTCCTTGTCGCTAATATCGTAGATGTTGAAGTAAGTCATGCCCTGCCTCGGCCTAAAGTCCATGTCCTTGTAGAAGTCAAGGTCGTAGAAGTCTCCGAAGACTGCGAGCCTGTCTCCGTCTATGAAGAGGCCTTGGGCTCCGTTCTTCAGCTTGACTTTCGACACGACTTCTGCATCCTCTCCAGGGTAAGCCTTGATGATGAACAGCACGTTGTTAGAGATCGTGTAGATGTAGTTGCCGTCTGTCTTTATGATGTCGGCTTCATCAACACTGGCTACTTGGTTGTTGGTCTCCGAGTAGTCCAGGTCATACGCTTGGCTCTCCTCGCCCGATCCTCCAACATCAGATTTGACAGCAGCAGGAGCTGCAGTAGGCACGGCTGCGCCGTCATTCACAGCCATAGAATCGACTGCCATTTCCATCGTCGCTACTCCCCTGGCGCCGATCGCCATCCCGCCGTAGACGCTTCCTCCGCTGCTGGACCTTATGAAGGCGAGGTAGTCCGAGTCAGACTCAAACCTGCTCGTCTCTATCTTCTCTCCAGGGTCAAACGATCCCTGGCCTGTGCCTCCGGCGCTAAGCCCTCCCGGCCCGACCGGCTCGATTATCGGCGGGATTATTCCTCCTTCGCAGCCGGACAGCAGGAGGCCGGCACTCAGCACAAACATTATAAGCATTAGGGTCGAAACGATTGATTCTTTTCTCATGGCTTTCACCTTTGTTTTTTTCCTTCTTGTTGTTTTTTTTGTTTTGGTTTTTTTGTTTTTTTCAGTTCTTTTCTTTTTCTTCTCTTTCTTCTCTTTTTTTTCTTCTCTTTCTTCTTTTTTTCTTTTCTTTTTCTAATCGTCCGCCGCTGGTCCGGAATGCAATCCGATGAAGCGGCGCTCCAAGGCATTGGCTTTCCTACCTTCCGTCGATAACCCAACCCATTTTGCGGCTGGTAATTATTGTATGGATGAGGGTTTATAAATAGTTTGTTTAGGATTCAAATCGGATTGAAGCTATACAGATAAGTTTATATAGTTCGGCCTTTACACTTTTTCTTATAGGGTTTTCATTTTGCTTTAGATTATGAAGACTATTTAGGTGGGTTAGCTGCGTTCGCAGTAATAAGCGTGGGTAATGGATGGACAGACGTGATTTTCTAACTGGCATGATAGCTACTGGCCTTGCTGCAAAGGCTTTTTCTGCGCTTGGGGCTTCTAATCCTAACGGATACGTTTATCTTCCTTCCATCCCCGTCCTGGCTCACTTTGTTAACTGGCACACGATTCCTGGCGGCTGGGACACTGCAGCGACAATGCCTGTCCGCCATGACAACAACTCAGTCCACGGATATACCTCGACAAATCCTGAAATCATCACGCAGCAGAACACCGAGATGGTAAGGAACGGAATTGTCCCGTTGATATCCTGGTGGGGGAGGGATTCCTATGCGGGAGATAAGTTCTTGGATACTTATCTTTCTGTTTCAAAGGGAGACCTGCCGAAGATCGGGATCTTGTATGAGAGCGTGAATCGAGATCAGAGCCGCATGCACACTTTGCCGAATGGGGAAGTGAATCTTCATGACCCTTATAATGCCAACCTGCTTAACTCTGACTTGGTTCATCTGGACAACAAGTATTTTTCCCGGTATCCCGACCGCTTCTTCCATGTGGATGGCAGACCTATCGTATTCTTGTGGAATAGCCATATCTTCCATGGTAATCTGGAAGAGATTATTTATCCAGCCAGGTGCTAGGCCAACTTCTTCCTGATGGGTTCGAACTTCTCCATCAACCTGACGAGGCCGGAGGACGTGCCCCAGAACCAGCACCTGCTTATCCGAGGGATGGACGCCATATCTTCTTACGTGTTCTATGATGTTAACCATTATGGAGAGAATATAACTCAGGAGATGCTCGCGGCTTATAGCAACTGCGTGTTGCACTGGTCTTACTGGCTCGCGGAGAACTCTCCGCACACAAAGCTGGTTCTTCCGTATAACTTGGCATATGACGAGACGAAAATCCCTGGCAGGCAAGGGTGGCTTTTCAGGTGCGACTATGCGACGGCCATGGATTATGCAGACATGCTCAAGGACTTCCTTGCCAAGCCCTGCAACCCTTTGCAGAACATCCTGCCGATGATATACATGACATCTTATAATGAGCACTACGAGGGATCCGCAATCGAGCCCTCTCAGGAATACGGCACTTTCTTCCTGGACTTAGTGAACAATACCTTCAACAAGCCCGTGATTTTTACTCCAGATGAGCTGAAAGAGTTCTGCGTTCCAGGCGAGGGACCGTATCCGAGAAGATAAATCCCCTTGGTTTCTTCACCCGTCGCTACCCAGGCGTTGCGTGGGTTGTTTGCTTGCAGAAGATTGTCGAAAAATATATATCTGACTCTTCCTGACATCTCGATATCGATACTTATCATACTTATCGGTTGTGGATCTTATGAGAGCAAGAATGACCATCACCGGACGAGTGCAAGGCGTAGGCTTCCGATTCTACGTGGAGCGCTGCGCCCAAAACCTGGGCTTGTCAGGCTACGCAAGGAACACTGCAGAAGGGGTGGAGGTCGTCGCCGAAGGCCCGAAGGAGAAGCTTGACTTGCTCGTCGAGAAGTGCAGGAAAGGGCCTTCATATGCTCACGTAGAGAATGTCAGCGTCTCTTATGACGAGGATGACTCCGGCAACAAGTACTTTGGTTTCGATATAAGATAGAGAAACAGATGAGAAATAATGAGAAATAGTTTGCTGTAAGGATCTATTTCTTCTCCATGTAGCCGCACTTGCCGCAGGTATGCCTGTCCTTGTGCGCCGCCATGAAAGTGCCTTTGCCGCACTTAGGGCACTCCTTGTTCTTCTTCTTGATAGAACTGCCTGAGATCTCGTACCTGCTACTCGCAGGCTTCCTTGCCTTCTTAGCCTTTGGGCCCTTGTCCTTTCCCTTATCCTTTGCATCTTTGCCTTTAGCTGCCATAAATCATCACCGTAATCATTCAGCAGGCGCTGCTTCGCCCTCTTTCTTCTCAGTCTTAGGAGCGTTCCTCTTCATCATGTAGTCATGCTCTACAGCATCCATGACTTTCGCATCCTCATAGACCTTGATCTCGACCTGGGCGCTTGAAGACCCGATGTCAGGCGTCACTCTCGTCACCAAGACGAGCTTTGCGTCTGCGCCAAGCTTTGCTGCCGCTTCCTTCTGAATGTCCTTCCTGCTAGGCGTAGCCTGCTCAAAGGCTATCCTTGCCTTCACTTCCTTCCTATGGAGAAGAGCGTTCTTCTCCTCGCTCATAACCTGAAAATCCATCTTTCATATCACCGATGCCTTAATACATTAATTATCTGAAAATGATTTACCTAATCTTGATCGCGTACTCGCCGTCCTTCTCGACGCCCATCTTCTGAGCGATGACTGACTTCTCAGCGTTGATGAACTGAATCCTTCCCTGCCAGCTCGTCGCAAAGGAATTCCTCTTGCACACAGGGCAGCTTCCGCCTTCCTCGAAGAATATCTTGCAGTTCCTGCACACGACTCTCTTGCTCATGATAAAACACCTCTATGATTATTTCTTCTTGTCCTCTTTGCCCTTGGCGCCTTCCTTGTCCTTATCCTTCTTCGCGCCCTTTCCGCCGTCCTTCAGGTCAGCGTCTATCCAGTCGTCCTTTCCTAGGCCGACCTGCCTCATGGTAAGGCCGATCTTAGGCGTGGCTTCCTTGTATGAAACTGCGATTATCCTTGCCCTGCAAAGATCGTTGATCTTCAGGCTCCGGTTGGAATCCCTACCCTGCAGGACCTTGTCCTTGCTGAAGGACACAAAGTCATTCATGGTCTGGCTGATGTGGATCATGCCGTCAAGAGGGCCTATCGCGAAGAAGACTCCGAAGTCAGCGACTTCCTTAATCTTTCCGCGCACGACTTCCTGCAGCTCAGGCTCGAATGTGATCAGCTCGAAGCTAGTCTCGTAGAACGCTGCTCCGTCGCCCGGGATTATCACTCCCTCGCCGATCTCGTCGACGTCTGATACGTCGACTACGACTCCAAGCTCCTTTGATATGAAGCCTGAGAACTTGCTCTTGACTTCAGTCACTATCGCTTGCCTTAGCTCCAGCCCGAACTTATCAGGGGAAACCCTGATGTGATCCTTGATTTTTACCTTGTAAAACATTTAGCCCATCACCGTTAAGTATTTCTTCTGACGTAGGCCTATGACTTTCGCCCCTTTCTCCCTGACCCTCTTCCTGAGAATAGCGTCTTGGGTAGCTACGTACGTGTTCTTATCCGAGAAGCTGACTATGTCATCATCAGCGCTCTCTCTCCCCTTGGAAATGCCGACCCTTTTTAAGTGTTTCTGTTCCGCCAGGACCTTTCCTAGCTTAGCCGCGAACTTGTCTTTGGGAGGTAAGGACATGATCAGCCTCTGGAGCTCATCCATAGTCTTCTCCACGACGCAGAGCTCATAAGGCACGTCGAGGATCCTGTCTATCTCAGAGAAGATGTCAACCTTGAACTGGCCTGGTATTAGGAGGAAGTTGGTGTCGATTATGACCTTGTGGGGCTCCATGGCTCTTATGAAGGATCTTGGGGTTTTAAAAGGTTGCTAATCGCGTCCTGACCAAAAACTAATTAAAACCAGGGCCATATTCTCCTGTCATGACAAAGAATAAGCTGAAAGCCAAGACCAAGGGGTCTAAGGAGGGGTCTCAGGGAGCTGGAAGCTCTGGCAAGGGATCAATCCTCGTCATCTGCGCCCACTCCGACGACCAAGTCATCGGTCCCGGCGGAGCCATGGCCAAGTATGCCAAGGAGGGCTATGACGTGCATACCATCGTCCTCTCTTTCGGGGAGAGTGTTAAGCCTCACCTGAGGCGGGAGGTCATCGCCAAGATGCGCGTCCAGGAGTCGCAGAGAGCCAACAAGATAATCGGCGGGAAGTCTGTGACTTTCCTTGGCCTTAGGGAGATGAAGTTCGAGGAGGATTACGATACGAGGAAGATAAGCAATCATTTCTACAAGCTATTGAAGAAGCTCAAGCCTAGAAAAATCTTCACCCATTCAGGAGATGATGCCCATCCGGACCACCGCGCGACATTGAGGATTGTGCTGCGGGCTTACAAGGATCTCAAGCTCACCTGCGAACTGTATGCTTTCGAGGTGTGGCACATCTTCAACCTGAAGAAGAGGCACAAGCCCAGGCTGTTCATCGATACGACAGATACCTTCAGCAAGAAGATTGCTGCGCTCAAGGCCTTCAAGAGCCAGATTAAGCTCTCGGACTTCTACAATTATCTTGTGCTCAACAACTTCTTCTTCTTCATCGTCCATATCAAGGATTATATCAACGGCCTGAAGAACCATACCAGGTATGCGGAGGTGTTCTACAAGCTCAGATGAGTGAGATGTGGGTGAGACGTAAAATGAGTCATGACAATCCTAGGCAGAAGAGAAGAGTCCTTATCGTGACAGATAATTTTCTTCCTCGTAGGGATGGGATATCAAGGTTTCTTTCAGAGATAATTCCCAGGCTTACGGGGCGTTATGACATCACTGTCATTGCTCCTGATTTCGGTTCCTCGTCGGCTGACAATGAAAAGGGATTCCGTCTTATCAAGATGCCTCTTTCAAGGTTCAAGGTGGGTGACTTTCAAATTGCTAAGCCCAAGAGGAAGATTGTGAGGGAGGAGGTGGCAAAGGCAGATCTTGTCTTCTCTCAGACGATAGGTCCTATAGGCCTCTCTGCCATTAACGCTGCCCACAGGATTGGAAAGCCGGTTGTCTCATACACTCACTCTATAGATTGGGAGCTTATAACCCAGTCCTTGGGTATAGAGTACTTCAAAGGTCATGCCTACTCGCTTGCAAGGGGCTTTGTCAGGAACATCTACAGGAAGATCGACCTGCTTCTCGTGCCTGCACAGAGCGTTGCAGAGCTGTTCTCCTGGCATAGCATTGACAATCCTAAGAAAGTCGTCCATCTCGGCGTGGACACCAAGAAGTTCGTGCCTCCTCAGAGGAAGGGGGATGCTAAGAAGCTTATTGGCGTGAGTGACGACCTCTTCGTCATAGGATTCCATGGGCGCTTGGGTCGCGAGAAGGACCTGATGACTCTTCTTAGGGCTTTCATCCAGGTGAAGAGGACGAATCCAAAGACCATCCTTCTCGTCATCGGCGGCGGACTTGAGAGTATTCGCCGGAAGCTTGAGAGCGTCAGGGGAGTCGCTGTCGTCGGGACCAAGGACAACGTGGTGCCTTACATCCAGGCCATGGACCTGTTCTGCCTGACGAGCCTCACAGAGACGACGAGCCTTGCAGTCTTGGAGGCAATGGCCTGTGGGGTTCCTGTGATAACCAACAAGGTCGGATTTGTCAAGGATTACGTGACAGAGCGGGAGAACGGCATGTTCTTCACGGGGAAGAATAGCTTCAGCCTAACGAGGCAGATCCAGCTCTTGATGAGGGACTCTGACCTGCGCAAGAGGCTTAGCCACAACGGCAGGAAGTTCGTAGAGAAGCACTTCGACTGGGACTTGACGGCCAAAGGAATCTTGGAGGCCATAGAGGAAGCGCTGTCCTAATTAATATTTCTGGGTGTAGTTTTCATGGATGCGAATAAAATGATGAGGGCCTACTTGATCCCGTTTGCATCATATCTGCTGATGCCTGCAGTGGCGTATGGATTGCAGCTTGGCGGACTGTTTTCCTATGCTGTGGCGATGTTCGTCCCAGGAGTCCTCACGTTCGTATTCTGGAAGGAGTACAGGTTGGACTTTCGCAAGATGGGATGGAGAGGACTTAGGGGAGTTGTTTGGGGAGTCATTGTCTTCGGCGCATGGATCCTCCTCGAAGGACGCTATCCTCTTCTTTCAGGAGCCGGGTTGGCAGATGTTGTGGATTTCTCAGGACCATTGGCTCTCAGCATAAGGTTTGTCGGTTTCGTGATGGTCACTCCATTAATAGAAGAGATTTTTACTAGGGGATTCCTGCTAAGGTATCTTGCGAGTGAGGACTGGAAAGATTGGAGCAAGGTTCCTGTTGGCAAGTTCACATGGTTCTCGTTCATCGTCACTGTGCTTTTCTTCGGATTCAGCCACGCCGAGTGGCTGCAGGGATTGGCTGCGGGGATACTGCTAAACCTCTGCTATTACCGGAGCAAGAGCGTGGAGGAATGCATCGTTGCGCATGCTGCTGCGAACCTGCTGCTGATGGTTTTCTGAGATGAATCATGAAGACAAACGCCTATTCTATAATTTTATGATCCGGAGGGCTTCTAGAACACTCCAGGTATGAACATGTACTTGACCTTCTTCCTGTACTTGACGTAGTCAGGGTCCTGGAGGAGGTGGCGCTCCTCGGTGTAGGCTCGCAGGTAGTAGATGAAAGACCAAGAGACCAGGCTTGCAATCAGGATTATTGAGCGGAGAGGGGAAAGCACGTATACGATCGAAGGAATTGCATAGACCCACCAACCTAAAGCCTTCATGATATAAGCAGGGTGGCGGACGAAGGCGTAAGGCCCTGCAGATACAATGCCGCGGTTGGTTAGGTTGGAAGCCTTGAACCCAAGTGCGATAGTCGACCATAAATATACCAACGCTGACAAGAAAAATAGCAAGCCAACCACAAACACCATGAGGTTCGACGGTCCAGAATATATTGGGAAGAGAGCGATCAAAGACCCTGAAGCGTAGCTTAGGGGCGGGTAGCATGCGAGCGTGACGACCCAACCGAGAAGAGTTGGCTCCACTGATTTCACCTTGTTTCCAAGAAATCCGGCCTCGATAGTGTAGGCAAACGCGAAAATGAACGTGTCAATAAAATAGATTACTCCCGCGGCGAAAGTCAACGTAATCTCGTCAAAATATTCGAAAGAGAAGAATCCGGAAGAAATTTGTGTCTGGAGAGCGGCATCCATCTTATGCAAGTTCAGGAAGCAGAAATTGACCATCATTGGAATGTAGATGAATTTGACGATGACAAAAAGAATTGCTGTCTTCTCTTCTCGCTGAAGCTTTCTTTGTCTGAAAAGAAGGGCATATTTTCTCTCCCAGATGAGCTTGGCTGATTGCAACAGGAAAGCAAGCAGCACTCTCAGGAGCACTGCGCTCTTGGATTCCTTGATCATCCGGTCGGGGGCGAAGACATAAAATGGTAGCATCCCGAAAGTGTACGCTAGCGCTAGGACTACTAGCACTTGCTGGGTCTCTGCAAGCAAAAACCCTTTGTAGTATGGGAGTGCGCGGCACAACCATATCGTAAACCAGATTAGTGCCAGGTTTGAAAGATAGGATCTCCATCGAAGATGCGCATTGGGATTATGAGGCATATCCTCAGGGCTTATCCCGAATTCTTTATAAAATTAGTGATGATTAAAATGAACCGGTAGTGCCACAAACCTCTCTTCCCTTTACGCTTCAGGCCACTACTAGTCTGGTCATGGAGATATGTCTCCATAATTTAGAAAATTTAGAAAAAGTTATAAAGGATGGCTGTGTTTTCTTGAGGGAATATGCGAAATAAAAACTTGAGTGTGAAAGCCTTCTTTTTCATAGTTCTTATCTTGGCTTTCTCCAATGCTGTGTTTGCAGCAGGCTCATACGCGTGTTATTATCATGGAAATTCCTTTGATAATTGCGAAACATCAACTTCTTGCAGTTCGGGCGAAACTGTTGGAGCATGTACAAGCGCTTCAGGTTCATGCAGCCCCTCATCTGGAAGTGATTGTGTTCCTGAGTTCAAGAACAGCACTGGCATCGTAGCACTTCTTTTTGCGGTAAGCATCCCTTTCATAATAAGAAAAATGAAGCCACTGAAACCTACTGCCATTACTCCACGTCAACGTAGAACTCAGTGAACTTCGTTATCTTTGCTCCTTCTTCGTGAAACCTTATGCCTGCTATTGCAAATTCTGCCCTTTCAGGTGCCTTTGCATAGATTGACTTGGTCTCGTATCCAACAGTATCTTCCAGCACTATGATATTACGTCCGATCTCCTGGTGAGGGTAGATGAAGGAATCGTTCTTTATCATCCAGACAATGGTGATGTAGGCTGCGTCTCCACTGCAATTCAGACAGTTGATCATGAAACTTGCTTTGTATGTCTTACCTTGCTCGATAGGAATCAACTCCGAGTTTATTATCCCGTACCCGTACTTTGAATCGTCAGCTCTTATATGCAGGCATTCTCCCTTGTAGCATCCTGTAGATGTATGCTCTATCATTCCTAAGTAATTCCAGCCAATGGCATTTTTGGGTTTGTCTGTTGATGCACTCTTCTCAAATCCTATGCTGGAAATGTTTAGATCGATTGCGGGCTCTGTTAATGCGTTCCCGTCCAGCCCTTTTGGGTGATGGTCATAGGGGATTTTCCTCTCTGTCATTAAGGCCCTCTCGTTGTACAAGTCAACGTCCTGCCCGTCATAATTGATATCGATGTCCAATTGGCTTTTGTGAGCTATGACTGCGCGTCCCAGCCAGTCATCCCAGATGAGGAAAGAGGATGCAAAAGCCATCAGCGCTATTACGATGCTTATAGCTATGATCGTTCTCTTCCTGCGTGTTTCTCTTGTTGTCCTTCGCACCACGCCCATTAGTCTCGCCTTTTTGTATTGACCTTGTTTGATGTTCTTGTTTTAAATAATTTGCTTTCTCAGCGGCTCTGTTTAAAGTCTCTCGTAGCCCGCTGCTACCGCTTATTAATAACGTCCTTTAGCCGAGTCTAGTCTGACCGCATGGTATTTCGTGTGCGCAGCTAGGGGCTACTCTTTGAACAGAGCCTTTCTCAGCATGTCCGCTTCTTCTCTCGCTTTTGCCTGCCTTTATGTCCCTCGTCTTTCCACGGCTTGCCGCAAGTCATGAACCTAAGCGAGAGCTGCCAGAATATCACGAAGTATATTATGAAGAGCACCATGCCTGCGTTGGTGTGGTATGCGTTGAGGGCGAAGTCTCTTGAGAAGTATATCCCTATTATGAACAAGAGGTAGATCCTGATGACGTTCATCGCCAATGCTCCTAGGAGTCCTGGGATGAACAGGAGTGCGGCTCTTTTGATGTTGATTGATCGCCAGTTGATGGCGACGAGCAGCGAATATGCGAGGATGAAGTAGGCCAGGCTGTCGATGCCTGAGCAGGTGTCTGCCATGCCTACCATGAACTCCGGCACGCCTAGCCATGGCAGGCTCGGGTCTGAGAAGTCAAGTACGGGTTGTAGGAAGCTTATCTTCATGAGGATGTATGCGCCGTAGCTTACAAGCTTTGAGAGGATGAGCCAATAGTTACGTATGTATTGGCTGAACCAGTACATGATGATGGAGTATACGAATGAGAATCCAATTTCGATCTTTGCTTTCTGGAAGATGAACCAGATGAAGTCGAGCCCGAAGAATGCGATGAACAGGAACAGCAGGGCTATTGCCCTGAGGATAAATCCTGTTTTGAAGAGGATGCTTGCTGTCGCATCGTCGTCCTGCTGTATGAAGAACGCGAGCTCGTTGTAGTACAGGTTATCCCATTTCCCGTCATGGAACGCATAGCTTTGGTGGTTTACGTATGCGTCTTGGGAGCTTATGGATATCGAGTCGCGGCATCTCTTCTGGAGGTAGAGCAGGTTGGGTCCCTGCATTAGGAGGCTCTGGTTGACTTTGATGATGACCCAGTGGTCTGTTTCAGGATATTGTGATGTGCTTGATGTGCGGAGGCTGTCGGCGTATTCTTCTGAGATGTCGATCGAGTGGTTGTTGATTCCTAGGGTTATCATGCAGTCGGAGAATGCTCCGTTGCCGTCTAGATCTGCCCAATAAGAATGAAATCTAACCTCTGGATTGCCCGGTATCTTATCAAGCGTCACCTGCCTTGCGAGGACGTCGCTGTCATCCTCCAGCCAATACAGCCGGTTGGGGTTGATGTCAGTGTCTGATAGGATCCTTGGCGAGAGCCATCTTTCGGCGTCGAAGTTCATCCTGTCGGTTATTTCTGCTCCATGTGAGAGTATATGGTCATAGTCTATCTGGGTGCTGAAGGCGAGCATGAACAGGAGCCCTGCCAGCAGTGCGAATGCAAGAGGTTCTTTCCAGTCGCGCTTCCTTGGCTCGTATCCTTTTATCTTTTCATGCGAGGTTATGAGAAGCACGAGGAGGAGTGCTGAGAATATTACGTACATCCGCTGTAGGAGGAACACTGTCCGGAGCTGGAAGTGGTATCCGTCTGCATTGATGAATATTGAAAGGAACAGCGGGAGCAGCAGGAGTGTGACAAGGACAAAGCTTATGTATCTCCTGAAAAACCAAGGAACTTTCGCCCATCCATTCACCCATTCCATGGGAGATGGCAAATCGGTGGGACTTAAAAAAACTATTCTTTTTCTGCTGTCATGATGCATAGCCAGGGGCTACTTCTTTCGTAGCCCGCTGCGACCGCTTATTAATAACGTCCTTTTGCCGAGTCTAGGTTAATCGCTTTCTGACTC
>JAFGBP010000012.1 GCA_016933095.1 Candidatus Woesearchaeota archaeon
CCTAGACTTGTGATTGTTGTCCGAGCCTAGAGTTCTCGCTTGTTTAATCATCATACTTCGCAATGCGGCACTTTTTGAACGGTTCCGTAGGATGGGCTCTGTTCAAAGTCTCTCGTAGCCCGCTGCGACCGCTCATCCATCACATCCTTTAGCCGAGTCTAGTCTGACCGTATGGCATTTCGTAGGCGCAGCAAAGGGCTACTTTTTGAACAGAGCTTGTGGGGTGCGATAGGGCTGCAGTGAAAGGTGCTAAAAACGCTTTTTTAGAACTCGTTTAATTCTCTTCCTTTATTCTTTTATCAAAGCATACCCTATTAGCCTGAACCTCGACGCAAGTCTTCTCGAGATGACGACCTTGTCGCCAGGATCGGCGCAGATGGGAAGCTTGAGCTTGCACTTCACCCTGTTCTTGCTGAGCTCGTAGACGAATCCAATCGTCTTTCCGCCGTTTACGTTCAAGAGGAGTATCTCGTTCATCTTTATAGGATCAACCTTCTGCTCCTCGTGGCTTCCGACGACCCTCTCCAGCAAGTGGACTTCCAAGTCAAGGTTGTACCAAGTCTTTGGAAGCTTACCAGGGAGCCCAATGAGGTTTCCGGTAAGACTGTCAGAATGGACCATCCCTGGGTCGAGAGTCGTCTGTATTGCAACTGACCCACCAGGACCAAGCTCGTCGACGACTTTTCCACCGGTCATGCAGCTCATAATGGTTGCCGACAACGGCTTGGAAGTCATCTTGTTCTGCTCCTCGAGTACCATGCCAGGTCTTATCTCAATCTTGTCACCTTTCCGCAGGCGTCCGCGCACGATTGCACCGCCGAGGATGCCTCCGATCATCTTCTCCGGGGTCGTGCCAGGTTTGTTAATGTCAAAGCTCCTCGCGACTAGCAGGAGCGGGCTTGCATCGGGATCCCTATCTGGAGTCTTTATCTGAGATTCTATCTCGTGGATCAGGATGTCGATGTTGACGCCATGCTGAGCACTGATAGGAATAATGGGAGCCTCCTCATAATCTGTCCCTTTCAGGAACTCCTTGATCTGGTTGTAATTCCTGATCGCCCTCTCCTCAGGCACAAGATCGATCTTGTTCTGTACCACGATAACGTTCTTAATGCCTGCAATCTGCAATGCCATAAGATGCTCTCTTGTCTGCGGCTGAGGGCACTGCTCGTTGGCCGCTACTAATAGAAGAGCACCATCCATTATGGTGGCGCCTGAAAGCATGGTCGCCATGAGGCTCTCGTGGCCTGGCGCGTCGACAAAGCTCACTTTCCTCAAGAACCTTGTAGATACGTTGTGGTGCGGGCAGGTCTTCTTTGTCGAATAAGCCTCGAATCCCTCGCACTCAGGGCACTTCCTGAAGATGATGTCAGCGTATCCAAGCCTTATGGTAATTCCTCTCTTTGTCTCCTCGCTGTGAGTATCGGTCCACTTGCCTGTCAACTGCTCAGTAAGGGTGGTCTTGCCGTGGTCTACGTGGCCCACTAGTCCTATGTTGATGACTGGCTGGCTGTCTTCCTTTCCAGAAGCCTCTTCGAACTGCATGGAGGTTTGATTGCCTGAATTGGATGAATCTTCCGGTTTTGAAGTTACTTCTTCATGCTTCTTTGAGGACTTATCCTTCTTCTTGGAAGATTTTTCCTTATCCTCACTGTTCGGGCTCTTCTTTCTTGGCATCAAGTTCAAGAGAGATTCGGCTTATTTATAAAACTATCCAAGATTGTAGAATTATGCGCGCGTGCTGTGCAAAGCGTCGAGTGCGTTGTTCCTGCCTTCTTCCGTCTTCCCCCAAAACCAGCTCTGCAAGCGCCATGGCTATTGAGCTATGGGTTGGATAGGGTGCGTCCAGAAAGGCCGCCTAGCGCAGTATGACAATTAAACAGGCGAAGGCTCTAGACTCGGCCCAACCGGACTCTTTTGAATCCATACGGAGCGCGGCCAGGAGATTCTGGACGCAGCCGGTTGGATAGAGAAGTATAAAAATTTTTCCGGCTGCATACCTTGCTGATCTTGTCGTCGCTGCCCATCCATGTAGGTCGATGCCTTGATACTTCAGCCTATATTTCAGCCTATATAGTAAGCTTTATAAATACCTCCCTTTTCCAGCGAAGCTATGGACGTTTTAGCATTCAACACATGGGATTGTTCAGGGATAAAAGTAGAGGATCCTGGGCTTATAAAATACATCAACACGACTCCAGTCATAGTTCCTAAGACCGGGGCGAGGTACGCAGGCAACAGGTTCCACAAGTCAAAGCTCTTCATCGTGGAGAGGCTCATCAACAAGATGATGAATCCTGGGCACAAATCCAAGAAGCACTTCAAGACGAGCTATCATTGCACTGGTAAGTCAGTCACTGCTGCTTCGCTTGTCGAGAGCGCACTCAAGATCATAGAGGAGAAGACCAAGAAGAACCCTGTGGAGGTCTTGGTCAAGGCGATTGAGAATGCTGCTCCAAGAGAGGAGATTATCACTATCGAATACGGCGGAGCAAGGTATCCGAAGGCTGTCGAGATGGCTCCTCAGCGAAGGATCGATATCGCCATCAAGTTCTTTGTCCAGGGAGCATATCAGAAGGCTTTCAACACGAGAAGGTCTGCTGAGAGCTGCCTTGCAAACGAGATACTCAACGCCTACAAGATGAGCCTTGAGTCGATGGCAATCGCCAAGAAGAACGAGCTTGAGCGTCAAGCGGATGCATCAAGGTAAGTGTATAGTGTGATTCTTTTCTGAATTTCTGAGCTAGCATATCATATTTTCATCTCATCCAAACAATTTATATACTATTTCTCCCCAGTTTCTTCATGAAAAGATGAGTGGGTAAATTATGAGTGAGCTTAAGCAGTCTCTTGGATTCGGCACTATAATCGCTCTTACGATCACTTCCATGGTCGGAACGGGCATGTTCTTCGGCACTGCCGTGGGCGCGAAGTATTCCGGCAATGCAGTCATCATAGCGTGGATAATCCTTGTAGCTATCAGCCTCTATGTTGCGGCGTGCTTTGGCGAGCTAATCTCCTTGTTTCCCTCGGCAGGGGGGGTGTACGAGTTTGCAAAGCAGGCTTACGGCTTCTTCGTCTCGTTCATCGTAGGCTGGGTTACTTGGATAATGTCTAATGTTGCGATAACTGTACTAACAATCGCGGCTTTGGATTACATTCTTCCGCCGGGCTTTGACAACTATTATCGTTTGGGAATTGCAGTGAGCATAATAGTCTTCATGAATTTCATCGCTTATCTGGGGGTTGATATTAGCGGAGCCATTCTTACGATCTTTGCACTCGAAACCATCGCGCTGTTCTTAGCCATAATAGTGCCTGGTTTTCCCCAGATTCACGCTTCCAATTTCACTCACATCATGTCAAAGCCTTGGACGATGATATTCGTGTCCTTGTTTTTCATGGTCGAGGGATTAATGGGTTGGGAAGCGGCTTCCTTCCTTGCAGAAGAGACCAAGGATGCGGCCAGGGTCATTCCAAGAGCGCTTGTAGTGACTACCTTGATAGGTGGCTTGCTCGGGATTGGCGTGGCCGTCGTATCTTTGGGAGTCATTCCTTGGGAAACTCTCTCAAACCTGAACGCCCCGATAAATGACGTTGCTTTCATGATCCTAGGCGCCAAAGGAGCTCATTATGTAAGTATAGGAATAGTCATAGCCCTCTTGGGTTCTGTCGCTGGCGCTATAATCTCTACTCCCAGGCTTCTCCTGGCAATGGCGAGGGACAAGGTCTTCATAAGCCAGCTTGCAGCGATCCATCCAACGCGAAAGACTCCTCATAAGGCGATCTTCTTCCAGGCAATAGTCACGATAGCACTGCTCATCCTTACTTTTGGAAACTATGAGTTCCTGCTGGCTTTGTTCACTCCTCTCGCTCTGATGATGTATTCCTCTGTGCTTGTGGCAGTGCCGATATTGCGGGTTAAGATGAAGGATGCAAAGCGGGAGTTTAAGGCGCCGTTTGGTTTTTTTGGTCCTATAGTCATAGCTTTGTTCTATTCGGGAGTTGTGGTGGCATGGATACTCTTCACTCAGGGAGCCATGCAGATCTTCAACATCGCACTTTCCCTCATAGGTGCCGGCATCCCAATATATCTTCTAATGATATTCTTCTACAATACTGACGCCATCGCTTCTTTTCTTAATTCATTTGCATTCCTGAACCTCTGGTTTGAGGGATTCTTTCTCCCAAAGAGAATTCGTCGCGAGCTGATAGGATCGATAAAGGATATACAGGACAAGAGGATTCTTGAGTACGGGGCGGGTGTTGGCACCTTGACTATCCAGATTGCAAAGGCAGTAGGCCCTGGAGGGCATATAATCGCGACTGACCTAAGCCATAAGAGTCTGAGGATCCTGGAAAAGAGGCTTCGCAGGAGGAAGATCACTCAGGTGAAGATAATCCATGACATCCACCACACCAGCAGGATTCATCCTGACATCAGCTATGCTGACGTTGTATTCAGCGTAGGGGTGCTTAGCTACATCCAAGACGTTAACAAGGTGCTCTCTCAGATGAACCGCATACTGCCTGAAAGCGGGCAGATCTGCTTTGTGGAATACGTAAACTTCTTCAAGATGCTTCCTGACAAGGAATGGCTTTCCGACCTTGATATGCTCAGGAGCATCATGCGGGGCGCAGGATTCTCTGTGAGGATCCATAAGAAGAAAGGTGTCTTGTGGAACTACCTTTTCATCTACGGGATAAAGTCCGACCATGAAGTCCCAATAATTTGAATCTAACACAGTCGGTACCATTGCATCATTAATGTTTACGCCTGAAGGTGCAGGCGTGTACATGCATGGATATTCATGCTTATTCATGCTTGTAGCATATCAAGATTTGTATATCCTAATATGCTTTCTATTCTTATTGAAAGATGTGCGTATTTTTGAGCCGAAGAAGAAGGAATGGGCATACAATATGGTCAGGAGGCTAACCTCCTTAATATTGTGGACGTTTTGCCGGACAGACTACAAGTGTATGGAGAATCTTGAAGGACTAGAAGAAAAAGGCTTCTTGCTCTTGCCAAGGCACAGCTCTGCCATTGACATCCCTTTGGAAGCGGCATTCTTGCACGAAGCTCTTGGGAGGCAAGCTTATTACATCATGAAGTCTTCTCTTCCATCAATTCTTAGCTATGTGGGAGGCATAAGTCTGAAGAGGACAAAAGACTTCAAGAAGGAAAAAGATGTTAACTGGAGAAAAAAATCACTCATGGAAAAAAGGCATGTTGACAATGCCATGGCGTTTCTTCTTGACAAGGGAGAGATTATCGTGTCTCATCCGGATGGAGGGCGCCAGTCAACCTTTAATCCTCATCCTGGTTTCTGTCCAAGGTACGTGAAGCTTAGGACTGAGAAAGACCCAATCTTCGTGCCATTGGCGATTGATTACAAGCACAAGCTCCTATTCCACGCGCAAGCAACTCTCACGCCCGGTCCTCCCATACAGACGAGGGATGCCAAGCATCTGGAAGACCATCTGAGAACGTATGTTTGGTAAGCATGACTTTGAAGTGGTGCAGAGAAAAATCTGATCTTTGTTTTGTTTTTCTCATGCGCCTCAAATTAGATTATTATTCCATCTACAACTTATCCAGATACTCAAGAAGCTGGAAGTAGGCCTCGGCACAGTCCTTGCAGTACGTGTTCTTTGGAATCCCTCTCATGCAGTACTCTGCATTCCCTCCGCAGACCATGCACTCAGGCCCCCGTGGCTTTTCATCGTTGACATTTGTTGCGCCCTTGGCGCTTTTTTGTGTTTCCATGAATGTGAACTAAAAGAGCATTCCGGCAAAACATCATGGGCCGGTCTTTCTTTTTTTCTTCCGAGGATAGGGATTTACGAATTGTCATATTTAAAGTTTTTTGTCGAGAGAGGGTTTTTTCCCTCTTTTGTATCGCAAATCTTATAAACAAAGGACCCACCCTAAGTTTCATCATGTGCGCATTTTACAAGAAGCCATTCAGGAAGCCCGGTGAAGAAGAAGAGATAGTTAGGGTGCGGTTGCCGCGTGACAACGAGGTTCTGGGTCTTCTTGACAGGAGGCTTGGTGGTAGCCGGTGCGATGTTCGATGCTTCGACGGAAAGAAACGCGTGTGCAGGATTCCCGGCCGCTTGAAGAGGAAGCTTTGGGTGCGCGAAGGAGACATAGTCCTTGTTGAGCCTTGGGAGTACGGCGGAGACGAGAAGGGTGACATCATCTATAAGTACAGGCCCATACAGGTTGATTGGCTGCGAAAGAACGGTCACCTTGATAAGCTCCAGGAACTCGACGAATTCTAGGATTGCATCAGCTCTTGGTTTTTGCTTTTTTCTTTCCAGATATCAGGACTTTTTTCAAACCGCGCCTGGCTTTGCTTGCTTTCTGATTCAGGCGCGGCTCGGAAGCTTTCTCTTTCACAACTGGCTTTGCCTTCCATTCCTCGACGACTAGGACTATGATCAGCCAAGCCACTCCCAGCACGATGCAGCAGTCTGCCACGTTGAAAGCAGGCCACCAACCGAGGTCGAAGAAGTCCACGACGAATCCCCTAAAGACGCGGTCTATAAGGTTTCCTATTATCCCTGCTATGAGAATTATAGTGGGCAGTTCCTGGGTCCTCTTGATGCTCTTCACGTTCATCATGATAATGCCAAGGACTATCATGCTTACGAATATCAGGACTGTGTTGCTTCCCTGGAGCATGCCAAAGCTCGCTCCGGTGTTGTGCACTTGATGGATCGTCAGCCACCCAAACTCGATCACTGGCTTCTGACTCTCGATGAGATTCTTGACTATCTGGTCAAGGAATATGAGGACGAGCAGCAGCCATGAATTCCTGTTGAACCTATCCATGCAATGCTCTCAGTATTCCAGAATTCAAATATTTTTCTAATAATTCCAGCCACCGTGTCCGTTGCCTTCGCTTCCTCTCTCAATCCTCTTCACGCGCTGATTTATAGAGTCAAGCTCTGCCTTTATGGCATCTAGCTTTGCGCTGATTATCTCAAGGTCCTTTCCGATGTTTATCTCTGCCACGCTTTGGCCCTGGCTTTGCTGCTGCGATGGATAACCTGAATTCGGCGGGTATCCCGCGGGCTGGCTGCTTGGAACGTGATCATACCTTTGAGATCCAGGATAAGATTGTGACTGTGGCTGCTGCGGAGGGTATCCTCCATAAGGTTCGCTTCCTTGACTGCCATAAGGATCTGGCCCTGGCATTCCTTCCATTGGGTCTGACCCGTACTGACCTGGGCTTCCAGGGTATCCTTGCCCTTGCTGCGTCCCCAGGCTCTGGTCCGTTGGAGGATATCCTGCATTCGGGTCATTTCTAGGATCAGGTCCTGGATTAAATCCCCCTCCGAAATCATCCTCTGGACCTTTTTTTCTCTTGAACGCGTCTAGAATGCCCACTTCTCTTCTTCACCCTCTTTTTTTCCCAATTTTCCAGGCTTAGCCTTGTTATGGTTATATTGCCCTTGTCTTCATTGTTTAAATATCTTACTCTATTCCGAAAACAGGAACATACTTAATGACCTTGAAGCTAATGGTCTCGGGCCTTACTTTCACCTCTTGGCTTTTCAGGGCGGTCACAAGCTTCATCTCTTCAGGCTGGAAATAGTTTATCACGAGTGCCGCGAGCAGGTACCCCTTGATCTTCTCGCTTCCACCATAGTGCCTCTCAAGGTCAGTTTTCATCTGTTCTAATGATTTCTCGCTTAGGTTGAGCTCTCGGCTTGCCTTCTCCACGAGCACTCTGTAAGGCTCGTCGCTCATGAGCACGCAAAGCATTGTTTCCTGGTCATACATGACGCCGAGGTCTAATTCATAGCTCTTGTTAAGGGCGTTAGGAGTGAAGATGAAGGCTTTGCCCATTCCTTTCGCTCTTCCTTCCTCTTCCAGTTCATTGCTTATCCTGTCAAGATCCTCTCTCGTGTAATAGGTGAAGCTGTCCATTGTGAACACCTTCTCCTCAACGGGCTTGATGCCCACTCCTGCGTAAGTCCTCCCATCATTCTGCAGGAGGAAAAGGCTTTCTTTTGTTGTCACGTCCTCTTTAATGGTTTGGATGTCCTTGAAGACGAGGACTGTTAGGATGGCCAGGAGCACCACTATGAAAAGCATTATCTTGGTGATTATCTTTACTGTCCGGCCTAAGAACTTGGTTGCGTAGAGTATTATGATGACTGAAAGCATGACAAGCAATATAACAATCATCGTCTCCATTTCTCTGACCTCAAGAAGTATTGTTGGAGCCTTTTTTTTATAAATCTTTAGGAGGGTTCAGAGCATTATTTGATCCTGTTTATCTTCTTCCTTATATCCTCGTTCTCGCGCTTGATCTTTTGCTTGTTCTTGCCCTTCTCCATCTTGACTCTCACCGTGTAGAAATCCTCAAGTGTGCCTTTGAGCTGCTCGTTCTTGAGTTGCAGCTCGTTCTCTGTTTCGACAAGGTTCTGGTTCGCTTTCATGAGGGCTCTTGTCACGTCGGTAAGCTCTCGGTTCTTGGATTGCAGTTTTTTGATCATCTGAGTGCTTATCTCCATCACTACAAGCACGAATATCGCTCCGAAGAAGAAAATTGATCCTACAAGCAGCCCTCCCGAGCATAATATCTTTGGGATTATCCTGTTGATCAGGAATGCTATGTATCCGAACAGGAAGAAGATGACTAGCCCTAAGAGCCAAATCCATTTCTTCTTGAGCTTGGTGTCTTCAGTTATCTTGAGAAGTGATATGTTCATGCCTATCGCTATGCATATAGTGATAATCCCTGACACGACCAGCAGGATGTCGATCATTTTCCTGTCGCACCTTTTTCTTTTCTTCAAGGTTTTTGGGTATTTATTACTTTCCTTTTTTTTGGATCCGGGCACCATATTTCTCATTTGTCCGGGGGGTTTGAATCGGCTTGGTAATGTGTTATGCCTCTATGAATTGATGTTTATGCAAAAATCATTTATAGATGAAGATCCATTCTTATGGCCATGATTGCTGTGCCGTCCCCTGTTCTTGAGATGTATGAGGACCTTCTCAAGAGACATGGCCCTCAGGGCTGGTGGCCGTTGTTGGAGCTTCATCATCAGATGAAAGGCACTAATCCTACAAAGACTGGGAGCGTTCAGGGCTATCATCCTGGTGACTTCTCGTATCCTCATGATTTGCATCAGAAGTTCGAGATCTGCTTGGGTGCCATATTGACGCAGAACACTGCTTGGCCTAACGTAGAGAAGGCGCTCCTTAACCTTAAGGCGCTGGATGTGATAGATCCTCATAAGATTCTTGAGATGTCTGAGGAGATCCTGAAAGGCGCGATTCGGTCTGCAGGATACTTCAATCAGAAGGCGAGGAAGATCAAGGTTTTCTCTGAGTTCTTCGTATCCTTGAAGGGCAGGAATCCGACAAGAGAGCAGCTTCTGGGGCTCTGGGGTATCGGTCCTGAGACTGCAGACAGTATCCTCTTGTATGCTTACAAGCAACCCTTGTTTGTTGTTGATGCATACACGAGGCGCATATTCTCTGAAAAAGGCCTTTTTGCAAAGGATGCGGCTTATGATGAGATTAAGGCGGTCTTTGAGGCGGCTCTTCCCAAGGATTGGAAACTGTACCAGGAGTATCACGCACTCCTTGTGGAACAGGGAAAAAATATGCGTATTTTGTCTCCCAAAGCGAAATAAGAGTTCTTAAGTATCTTCTTCTTTCTTTAAATATTGATCTAAAATCTTATATCTTCTGTTTACTATGTTATGTGTGGAGTGATGGAATATGAATGCGACATACAAAAAGGAGAAAAGAAGGATCAACGCCAGTACCTTGGATGCCAAGGTGCAGGGCATGGCCTCGAAGAGAGTATCATCTCCTGCAACCATTCCAAGCTTAATCCCGGACACGGGCATGGACTCAGTCATAAGTCCATACAATCCGGATAAGGGGGTGAGTGCATACCTTGGCTTGCAGGATCATCTTTCACAGTACGACGTGCCGGAAGAGCTTCTTAGCAGATCTCTGATGCTGAAGAGAACATACCAGGCAGACTACGACGGCTTTGTCTCGAAGAGAAAGCCATTCGAGCCGGCATTCGTAAAAGAGCTTGATGCAGTCCTGCAGAAGCTAGGCTACAAGAAGGAGAATGACACTACTTATGTCAGGCCAAGGAAAGAGAACACGTCATTGGATGTGCTGGTGCTCAACGATGACAGTTACCTGAAGTACCAGAACATGTCAGAGGATAACTGCGAGGTCTTCCTTAATCCTGCAAGAAGACAGGATCTGGTGGGGATTAAATCAAGTATTGTCGGGACACTTACAGGAATAGCCGCTGAGATCGCGTTGTTTGCGGTACCAGCCATGACCATGCAGCATCCTATATACGTCATTCTTCCGGCAGGCATACTGCAGGGATTTGTTTCATTGATGACTATGAATGCCGTATTGGAGGATGGCGTGGATGACAAGTGGTTATACAGGAATACCTTCGGATACCTTCCAGGACTGGGAGTTGCAAAGCTAGTGAAGAAGCTGGACAACAAGCTCTACGAGCTAGGAGAAAAGTTCGCCTGGAAGAAGGGTTCGAAGGCGCTTGAGAATGCGCTCAAGCCGGCAAAGGGCTTCACCTACTCGCAGGCTTAAACTTTTTTTATATTCTTTATATTCTTTATATCCTCTTCTTATTTTATTCTTCAAGATAACATTTAAAAAGCCCTGTTTAAATCTTCCATTTCCAGGATGAGAAAAAATAGGATTTTGGGCACACTAGGCCTTATTTTGGTAGTGTTCATGCTCTTTTTTGTCCTCTCTGCTTCTTATGCAGCAGCAGAGGATGACTATGTCTGCGCGATTTATTTCACCGGTGCTGGCTGCCCTCACTGTGCCAATGCAAAGCCTGTGATCGAGAAGGTCGTAGAGGATACGCCTAATCTTGTCCTGATTAAGTACGAGATCCATAACTCTCCTGAGAATGCACCTCTGCTCAATGAGTATGCCGACCAGTATGGCATCTATCCGGGGATCCCCTTGATAGTGTTCGGGAAGGATGATTATCTTCAGGGAGACAAGGACATAATAAGCGGCCTCAAGAACCATGTCGATGCGCTTGGAAGCAATCCCTGCCCTCTAGTTGATGGGTCTTCTATGGATGCTTCAGTTCTGGACAAATCTACTTTGCCTGGAAAGATTGATTATCTGGCATGCGGGGATGCCGTGGTTGCCAACACTCCTTTTGACATTCAAGGGTCTGCATTGAATGAGAGCTGTGAAGAGCCTCTTCCAGGCGTCGACCTGACAGTCGTCAAGGTCTTGTCGCTCGCTTCTGTCGATGCCATTAATCCTTGCGTGTTCGCTATCCTGCTTTGGATCCTCCTTGCGATACTGACTGCTAATCCTGGCAGTAAGAAAAAGGTTTTGTATTCAGGCCTTGCATTCTCGGCTGCCGTGTTCTTGCTGTATTTTGCTTATGGTCTCCTGATCGTGCTGTTCTTCCAGCTCGTCCAGGCCATGGTCGCGATCAAGATCTATCTTTACAAGGCGATGGCTGTTTTCGCCATAGTCCTTGGCATCGTCAACCTGATGGATTATTTCAGTTACATGCCCGGCCGTTTGGGCACTGAGATGCCATTGTTGTTCAGGCCTAAGGTCAAGAAGATCGTTAATAAGGTGACAAGTCCTTTGGGCGCGTTCACAGTGGGTGCTTTCGTGACCTTGTTCCTGCTGCCTTGCACTATCGGCCCTTACATAATCGCGGGCGGCATCCTTTCATCCATGAGTCTCATGAGCACGCTGCCTTGGTTGGTGCTCTACAACATTGTCTTCGTGCTTCCGATACTCATCGTGTCGCTTCTTGTCTATGGTGGGGTGTCAAGCATCGAGAAGGCTTCCAGCTGGAAGGATACTAACATCAGGTACATCCACTTGTTTGAGGGCGTGATCACTCTTCTCTTGGGGCTTGCCATGCTGTTTGGATGGCTGGGCCTGTGAACTCGTTCTTTGTCTGTAACTACTATTTGGTAGTTTCAAATCGAAACATTTATAAACTCTCTTTCTTTAGTAGCCACCATGGTCGCAAATCCAAGAACCAAGGCCTTGTCTGAGAGAAACGCCATTGACTACGCCATTTTATGCGAGATCGAAGGAATAGATCCAGAGCTTCCGGAGCTCATCCAGCAGGCAGAAGCTGAGATCGCATCGATGCCTCTCTCACAGAAAAGGCGAAAGCCCCTTTCACAAAGACAAACGATGTTTCTTGAGGCTGCAAAGCCGCACTATGACCTGCTAAAATACCTACCTGCGATAAAAGCAAAGAAGAAAAACCATACTTTGCCTCCGGTACATTATGCGCCATCAGACAGGATCCGAGCCTACGACTTGAAGATACTGATGGAAGAGTATCATGGAAGAGAGTGGTATAACAGCCAAAAGCTCTGGCGAAGGACGACACACGGGCTTATGACAACGTTCATAGATATTCTGGGGAATTATCTGGAGCGGGTAAGAGAGACGCCGCTCGAATCAAGATATGCGCGCCTAGAGCAGAGCTTAGAGGAGAAAGCGAGATGATGAAGACGAAGACTAGGCCGAAGCCTACGGGAACTCAGATCGCCGGCTTGTGCGGCGGCGATCCTAGTGACTATGCAGACGGGCGGATGTCAGTCTGCACGAAGCTGGAGTACTTGCATCACGGTCTTGTTGAGGTCCCTTTCTTGTACGTCTATCCATACCTGAACCTTGATGAATTGGCGGCATTTGTAGCGGGCTCTTGGAAAATGCGGTTTTCAGACTTGGAGGGATATCGTGAGAGGATATCATCAGGAACACCTTTTTCCCAACTATTCGACGATACATTGACGAGATACTTGCCGTTCGGGTCCACAAGAAAGCAGGCGTTGGGGAATTTTGCAAAGGCTGAAAACGCTGCGGCTGACGCTCACACCCATCTCAAAAGCAAGTTCGAAAAGATGAATCCATTTCCGGCTGTGACTCTGAATGCCCGGCTAGATGCATTCTCCCACAAAAACTCTTTTGGAGAATCAAGCATATTGAATGCGCTCACGAATAAGACAAAGGTCTATCTTCATCCAGGAGATCCAAAAATTCAGGAAGCCAGAGAGCATAACCAGGTCGAGGTCGTGCCAATTTTCTTCTCTGAGGTTCGGGGCTTTCGATATGAAGGCGAGAATATCAAGTATGCCCGCCTGATTGCCAGCAGGATAGGCGCTCTTGGAAAGGAATATTATGACTTGAAAGATATTCTGAAGAGATAAGAAGGGATCAAAGAAAGTTCAATTAATAAATCAATATTTTTTGCTATTCTCACTCGACCAAGACCGCGTTCACAACTCCTTCCTGGCCTGGCCTGTTGGTGACCTTTGCCTTGCCCTTGGAAGTGTTAAGGATCGCTCCCTTGGTTATGATGTTGTGCCTGACGAAGTGCCTGTCTGCCGGGTTCTCTGCAGCAGTCTGTATCTCTGCAACCTCGAACTTCTTCGTCTTTGGATTGAGAATGTTGATCTTGTCTGCCGAGTAGAGCTTGGTCTTCTGCCCGCCGCCTTTTGTAGGCACGGTCTTTACGTGCATGTCGCCGATCCTCGTGTGAGTTGCGTGGCTTCCCTTCTGGTGCAGCCTCTTAGTCTGCGCGTTGGTATACCTGCCGCCCGTTGGCTTCCTGTTCGCTTTTCCGTGAATTACTACCATGATGACTTGCTGAAAATTGGGCTTATTTATAAAGGTTTCTCCTGGGGGGCTCTGTTCAAAAAGTAGCCCCTAGCTGCGCATCATGACCCCTGCGCGGTTAATATAAACTCGATTAAAGGATGCGATGGATGAGCGGTCGCAGCGGGCTACGAGAGACTTTGAACAGAGCCTCCTGGGGGAACTCGCGGAACTTAACATAACCTTTATAAACCATCTCCAAATACTTGGAAAAATAAGCCATTAATTTGAATTTTTAGGTGATAAGCATGGAAATGAGACCATTGGACGCCTTGAACAAGGCTAGAGGAAAAAGAGTAATCGTAGAGCTGAAGAACGGAAGGCAATATGTAGGATCATTGTCAGCATTTGACATTCACATAAACGTCGTCCTGGAAGACGCAGAGGAGCGCGTCGAAGGGGAAGTCAAGAGGAAGCTTGGCAACGTGTTTGTTCGGGGAGACACCATAACGATAATATCGCCGCAGTGAGCGAATCCTAAAGGAGTGAAATAAGATGAGCAAGGGAACACCCAGCATGGGAAAGAAGTCGGGCAAGAAGTCTCACATAAGGTGCAGGCGATGCGGGGAGCACAGCTACCACGTGAAGGACAAGGTTTGCAGCTACTGCGGATTCGGCAAGAGCTCGAAGATCAGGAAGTACTCTTGGCGGAAGAAGAAGTAAACTCTTAGCATAACATATTCTTCCATATTCTTATTCTTAAGTTTTTTTAGAACGGTTTGGGCAAAAATTTAAATACTTTCATTCTTGAGACTCTTCTCATGAGGCAGTCAATATATGGCTCGGGTCCTGTTACCGACCCTGATGAGATGGGTGTAAATTTGGAGAAAGAATTCCGTATGAACATCCATGACAGCGATTTTGTGGCCCATACCAAGAGTGAGAATGCGATCTTCATCAAGAATATATTCAAGGACTATCTGAAGTTCTCAGCGCCCTCTCTTGGGGGCTATAGGCTGTTTTTTATGCAAGTGCAGCAGGATCCAAATCTTGAAGCTTATTTAGATGATGGCCTTACAGCATCCTGGGTTTACTTGCAGAATCTGAATTGGCATAACAAGTACGCTGGCACGAACACTAGCCTAAAAACTTACCTTGAGGATCTCAACCTGCTCGTTAAGCCTTTCAACCAGCTCTTCAAAAGGGTGGCGGCTAAGAATATCAAGATGTTTGCAAGCCAATACGCTGGGTGTATGCAGTTCCTGTTCTTTTACATAGAATACGTGCTTATGGGACATGCCTTGGTAAGGGGTCTTTTCTCAGATGCGGCAAAGGATGAATATGAAGAGAACCTGCTCAAGGCAGGGGATGAGATAAGGGTTGTCCTAAAGACCTTGCACATGGAGCTTGGAAGGCTTCCTGATTTCAAGAATCGTCTGGCAAACATCCATCAGGAATCTATCAATCGTGGTGTGAAATGGGAGCCCGAACGGAAGAGATGGTTCAAGGAATTTGTGAACCGCGTCAATTCAACTTGAATTATCTTGAGCTATTTTGAGCTATCTGGAACCGACTTGAACCAGAAACAATTAAAAGCCGTTTCTTCTTCTTTTGTTGCATGAAGATCGATGACGCCAAGAAAAAGGACTTGGAGCGCCAGGGCTACCGCTTTGCAGGCAATCATTCCGCCGTCAAGGTCTGCCTTTGGACTAAGAAGAGCCTTCGTGATGAGGGGACTTGCTATAAGCAGAGGTTCTATGGCATCAACTGCCATCGCTGCGTCCAGATGACGCCTGCCCTTCCGACGTGCACTCTTAGGTGTGTGTGGTGCTGGCGAGACATCGACCATACTATCCCAAAGTGGGTTGGTGATGCAGATCCTCCGTCTTTGATAATTGATGAGTCCATAAAGAGGCATACCAAGCTCTTGTATGGTTTCGGAGGCCTTGATAAGGCGAACAAGAAGAAGTACGATGAGGCCATGAAGCCCATTCACTTCGCGATCAGTTTGGCTGGTGAGCCGACCATGTATCCTCATCTTCCTGAACTCATATCTGAACTCAAGAAGAGGAAGATTTCTTCTTTCCTTGTTACGAATGGTACGCAGCCTGAGATGTTGCGGAGGATTTCAAAGGTTCCGCCGACACAGCTTTACATCACCTTGCCGAGTCCGAACGAAGAGGATTTCAAGAGGAACTGTTCTCCTCTCATCAAGGATGGTTGGAAGCGCATATTGGAGTCGTTGGAGGTCATGAAGGGCCTTAGGAAGAAGACGAGGACGACGATACGCCTCACTCTTGCCAGAGGGAAGAACTTGAAGGACCCGCAAGGCTATGCCAAGCTGATCAGGATCGCCGACCCATTGTTTGTTGAGGCCAAGGCGTTCGTATCTGTCGGTTTTTCCAAGAGGAGGCTCTCTTATAGCGACATGCCGACGCATAGTGAAATCGTGCACTTCTCAGAAGAGCTTGCGAGGAATTTGTGTATGAGAATTATTGATGAGCAGCCTGAATCCCGAGTCGTGCTGCTCATGAAGAAAGACCTTAAGAAACGGAAGATGAAGTTCTAGGCCTATGGGGTGTCGCGCAGTATTCTCTCGAGTTTTTGGTCTCTCTGAACTGCCTCTGCCACAAAGGGTTTGCGTCTCGCGAATGTGCTGCATGCCTCCGGTTCTTTGCCTTTCTCTGTACAAAAAATGAAGGCCTTGTCATAAGGGTATTCCTCTTCTTTCAGGCTATATCCTAGAGCCTCCCCAAAGTGCAAAGCGAAGTCTCTTGAATGTTCGCGGTGGAATAAGACGACGATCTCCCCAGGCACGTACTGTGGCTTGTATTCTTCTGCCATCCCTGCCGGGAATGCTTTCCCTTTTATTAATCTATAGGTCCATCATCTTGCCGTCAGGCCCTGGATTGACGACTATGCTCTTCCCGATCATGTCGTGTCGGTGGTTACAGTCATGGATGTGGCCGCAGATCACTAGGTCAGGCTTCTGCTTCCTTATGAAATTAGCATAGCTCTTGGAGCCGACGTGATCGCCCATCACTATGTCGACTTTGGTACCGTGAGGAGGCCCGTGCAGTATCACGACGAGCTTCTGTCCCTTCTTGTGCCTGGTTTTTATCTTCTTTGAGAATTCCTCGAACTCCCCGTCTCTCGGGGCGAAACCTCCTCCTCCGTAACCTACGAACAGCACGTCGTCCTGCTCGTAGAACTTCTTGTGCAGGAAGGTCAGGTTTCGGTGGTGTTCGCATTCCTTCCTAAGGGTGCGCTCGTCTTCGTGGTTGCCGTGGATGAGCAGGACCTTCTTTCCCAGCCCGTTTAGTTCCCTGACTATCCTCTTCAAGTGATTCTCAAAGATAGTGATATCCCCTCCGCACAGGATGAGATCGGCCTTCTTGGATTTTTTCTTCACCTTGGCAAGGGCGTGGGCGTCGCCGTGGTGGTCTGTGAATGCGAGTATGCGCATATCAGGAACTATGCTTCTCCGGACTATTTAATCTTTACGGCGCCTTATTCCCTGCTTTTATGGGAACAAAGCAGGATGCTATCTGTCTTATTCGTTCTTCTGCATCTCTACGATGGAGTCTATCCCTAGGACGTCCTGGTAGTGCTTTGGCAGGCGTATGAACTCATAAGCGTTCTTGTAGATTATCTTCAGGTACTGGGCCTTTCCTAGTTTTCCCAAGTCAATTTCTTTCTGGCTCTTCCAACCTTTGGTGGGTGTGGTGTTGTAATGCCCAAGAAATGTCCATTCGTCTTCGATGTCGGCTTTGGCATAGGCCTCAAAGACGCTAGTTCCTGGCATCACCAGGTTTCCAGGATGAATCTGGCCGTATAATATTGCCATAATATCCGGCCCTTCTTTGTTCATGACAGGCTTTGGGAACTTTACAACGACTTCTCCCAGGTATTGGACAAGAGCGCATTTTCCGTCTTCAGAACCAGATATGTTCTCTGCGTCTAGCGTGTCTAGATGATAAAGCAGTTCGGCCGCGTTCAAATCTTCTGCTCCTCTGGCTTGTATGGGTGCTGTCAAAGCGGCACTTAATATCATTGTCGAGACAATCTTCCCTAACTTCATTCTTTCACCCCCAATTGTAAATAGAGTGCAGACGGCATATTTATTTTTTCTTGTTTGTTGGGGTAAATGCTTACATTCCTAAGAACTTCATGGCATAGAACGTGAGGAACGCCGGCCATACCAGTGCCTTGATGAGTCCCCATACGCCGTTCCAGAAGCCAGTGGCTGTGGAGACGTAGTACACTGCGGCTCCGATGAATCCGAGGCCGTACAGGCATCCGCCGCTGAAGTTGCACTTCTCGACTTTCGGCTTGCAGCCTTTATCCATCCCTTTCTCTATCTTCTTCGCAATCCCATTCGGTATTGATATTTCTATCTTCTTGTTGCCGCTCTTTGATTTTCCTTTTGCTGCCATTTAGATCATCTCCATCATTGTTTTCGGCTTAGAGGCTGTAGTAGTCCTCCAGGATAACCTGATCTATCAGCTCTAGGTTCTTAACTTTATATAATCTTCCCTCGCTTATCTCGATTATCCTGTTCGCGAGCTTCACCCCTGTGTTGTCGAGGTTTATCCCGATGATGGAGACTGTGATATCGGCAGACCTTGCCATACCGACTGCCTGCAGAGTTGATTTCTCAGGATGCTCGCCTTTCGTGGGCAGCACATCAGTCAGGAAGACGAGGTGCTTTGTCTCATTGGATGACCCGAATAGTTCGATCGCCTTCTCGATGGTCTTGGCGAAGTCAGTCTCTGCTCTCGTCCTTAGGTTGGTCAGGTTGATTATGATGTCGTGGAAGTCAAGGTTTGGCTCGACAGATTTCTGCACCTCATCATTGAAGACGATGAGGCCTACCTTGTTCTTCTCGCTTATCGCCCTGTATGCCAAGGCCACGCCTGCTTGCTTTCCCATCTTGATCTTCTCTCCCTTCATGCTGCCAGAGCAGTCCAGGGCGTAGATGATGCTGATGCCGCCTTTCTTCTTGCGCTCGAATATGCGCAGGTCCTCTTTCCTGATGTCGGCATGCCCCCTGCGGATGGCTGTCTTCACGCTCTGCTTGACAGCGATGTCGCGGTATCGAGTCTTCTTGAAAGGGACGTAGTCTTCCTTGTCGCCATAGACGTCCTTCTTCTTGTCTTTCTTCTCTCCCAATCCCTTGAGACGCAGCTTGTCAAGCTCTTCAGTGTACAATACGAGAGAACTCAGCCTCAGGCCCTTGTTCGTGATCTCACCTTCTTTCGTCACGAGATCCTTCTTTTTGAGCTCTTTCACGCTCTCCTCGATCCTCTTCTTGAGCTCCTCCTGGAACTCAGGGATCTTAATGTTCTTCTCCACGAAAGAAGGGTCGTATCCTGTAAGCTTCCTGATCATGTACTCTCCGTACAGCTTCTTCGCCAGCTTGTAGTCGTTTATCAGGTTCTTGAACATCATATCAGGGACAAAGCTTGACAGGTTCTGATTGATGCTCTCGTTGAGAAGCTTTCCTTCCTCAATTATCTCCTTGTCGTTCTCGAGGACAGAGCTCATGAGCTTGTCCTCTTCCTGCTGCTTTGTCAGCTTACCAGAGATTTCCTCTGCCTTCTCAGTCTTCGAGACTTTCTCTTTCGTCTGGCGGTAAGCTACTGGCTCGGTGCTACGGATAATCACCTGGCCTGCTAGAATACTCCTTATACTCTTCCCTGATGAACTCGTCAGTTGATTTTAAGAACTTGATGCTCGGCTTGAGCGTCATCCTGTGGCTCAGCACGGATACGATTACGTCCTGAACGTCCTGCTCAGTCACTTTCTTCCTGTCATGCAGGAATGCGTTTGACTGCGCGCGCTCGTAGAGGCCGATGCTTGCCCTCACGCTCGGCTTCCTGTCCACGTCAGCGTCCGCCCTTAGGCTTCGCACGAAGTTGACTGTCTGGAACAACAGCTTCTGAGGGAACTCAGTCATCTGCTTGCCTGCTTTCAAGACGATCTCGACTTCCTGGTCAAGGCTTGCGGGGTGCTCGACGTATATCAAGTCGAACCTGTCAAGGAACACGTCGCTTAGCGGCTCTGTGCTCTTGTCGTCAGGATTCATTGTACCTATGAACACGAATTCCAGGTCGAACTCGAAAGAATAGCTTCCGATTGTTATCTTCCTCTCTTCAAGCACTTGGAGGAGTGCGTTCTGGAGCTTCTCGCTGCACCTGTTCACTTCGTCGAAGAACAGTATGCCCTGGTTGGCCTTGAAGATCTTCCCTGGAGTAAAGGCTTCAATGCTTAAGGGGCCGTATTTCATCGCCTTCACAGGGTCGATGTCTCCGATTAGGTCCTCTGCTGTAAGGTCCGGGCTTCCCTGCACCCTTACGAACATGTCTTCTCCCTTCAGGGTTTTGGTAGTTATCTTTACCTTCTTTCTCTTATTTTCGACGCATTCAGGGCATAATGGCTCGTGGGGCTCACAGTTGAACGAGCAGTCGCATACGGTCTTTTCGGGCATGAGCTTGGCCACGTTCTTGGCGAGAGTGGTCTTCCCGATGCCTGGCTGCCCTACGAGTATTATGTGCCTGTCCATGAGGAGCGCTGACTTGAGCTGGTTCTTCACGTTCTCTTGGCCTATGATATCCTCAAAATCATCCTTCAGCAGGTTCTCCTTGAATTTCTCGTTAGTCATGATTACTTCCTCCTTGAAGACGCCGCCTTGCGGAGTCTGATTATGAAATGTGCGAAGATGCTGGACTCGGTTTTCGTATCGATTGTATGTTCGGACGGAGCGCGGCGTCTAAAGCTCTCTTCTTATGTTCTCGACGTACTGATCAAAATCATCTATGTGCACGCATGACCCGCCTGCATGTGCATGGCCGCCACCGTATCCCCTCACGCCTTTGAGCGCTATGGGGATTATCTTAGTCAGATCCTGCATCGTGGTCCGAAGCGAGCACTTATATTCTCCATTGTACTCCCACGCCACTATCACGAACTTGTCGGGGTGCTTGTATATGATTGCATTGCTCAGTTCTGTCGAATATGAAACTGCGTTTGCGCTCTTGTACTTGAAGATGATCATCTTGTCGTTTTTTGATGCTTTGACTTCCTTTAGCAGTTGCTGGTATTCCTCATCCAGCTTCTTGAACTTCTTATAGATGAACCTGCCAGCGGGTGACTCCTGCTTTAGGATTTCATAAGGGTCCTTGATCCTTGTCAATACCTTGACTGACTTTATCACTTCTTGGGTTCTTCCTTTGAGGTTGAAGGCCAATGCCATGATAAGCTTTGCAAGGGGAGTGTCGTGGATAGCCACTTCCGGCCTTGTCACTTCGAGTGGAAGGAGGCCCGGGTATTCCTTCTCGAATTCTTCCCTCATCTCTTTTTCTGGCAGGGACCAATCAGCCACTATTCCGCACATGGCAATCCACAAGGGCTTTTGCATTATCTTGTACATCCAGTAGCTTGTAGGCCTATTGTCTTCCGGGTTCTCGCGTCTCGGATTGTAGTATTCAACGTTCTTGCGCTCCAGTATTGGGTGGTGGTCGAGCCATATCTTTCTCGCTGGTATCTTGTCCAGGAATTCCTGGTCAACCATCGGCATGTCAAGTATGACGACGAGGTCTGGAGAGTAGTCATTCACCATCCTCGCGAAGTCAGCTCCGAGTTTCGGGCTGCTCTTGACCGGTATTCCTTTCCCGTCCTTCACGTGGTTGTAGAGCATGAGGAAGCTTGTGAGGCCGTCTGCATCATCATCAAATAAGACTACTGGCCTAGTGCACGTCGTGAATGCTTCCCTGAGCTTTTTTATATCTTCTTCTGTGAGTGCCATGTCCTGTTCCTCGCTGGTTGTTCCTCTTTCTCTTCTGCTGCCAGTTCCTCTTTTGATTTGGATCTAGGCCTTGCTTTTCTTGAGCGTGTCTGCCCAGACGTCGAACTGTATGATGTCCTTGCTGCTTCCTTTCTTCAAGAGGTTGCGGAGCGTCTTGGATGCGATGATAGAGGCTGCCATGTGTATTGCCGGGCTCACGACCCCGACTTCTGATATCGGCTTCATCTTTGCGAGCGTGGGCTTCAGCTTGTCGAGCGCCACTCCCTTGTCTGTCGTCGCGACTATGCCTTTGCTGCCGGAGACTGCAGTATATATCATGATATTCTTCTTTTTCTTCGTCTCCTCTGAGATCAGCTTGCTTGTTTCCATGTCTCCTGTGGCGTCGATCACGACGTCCGCGTCTATGAGGTAGATGTTGTTCTTGGTCAGCTCCTCATGGAAGGTCCTCACTTTTGCCTGCGGGTTTATTACTTCAAGGTATTTCTTGGCCTGCTTTGCTTTGAACTTGCTGTGGTCTTCCTCAAGGTAAAGGTCCTGGCTTGCGAGCTCTAGAAGGTCTACTCTTCCCTTGTCTATCAGGCGCAGGCTTACTCCTGCGCGAAGGAGGATGTGGGCTACTGCGCTCCCGACGTTTCCCAGGCCTACGATAGCAACGTTTTTGCCTTCGATTATCTTCTGGCCTTTCTCTCCTATCTCTTTTGTCTTTATATGTTGTGTGTATCTCATATTATCACCTGGCTTGGTATGAGGTCATACTTCTGGAATTTCCCTCTTTTTGATGCATTTTGGGATGGTTCGGCATCTTTTCTACGCCAAATAGCTGGGGGTGCTGGGGGTTGTTTATATATTTTCCTAGTGATTTCTCAGATTTTGGGAAGTGTTAAAAAGGGCTTTTCCCTACTTAGGTATTATCAGGTGGAGGTGAGGTTCTGATGGTAGATAATGTGATTGCTGGCGTTCCTGGAGGTGTCTCTGTCATAGGGATAATTCCTGAGTATCCTGAGCATTCCAAGCAGAACATCTATGCGAAGGTGAGGATGCCGCCTGTCGGAATAGTCTCTGTCCTTAGCCAGTTCGCCCACGACGACCGTTTTGACAAGGTCTATGCCATTGATGAGAACAACTACCGCGGTCCAAGGGATCATCATGGCTTTGTAGACCATTCTTTGCTTCAGAGGATGAAGCCTGCGTCCATCGCCATGTTCTATGGCGGTATGAGCAACGCGATTCCTAGGATGTTTGTTGTGGCTCAGGCCTATAAGAGGTTTGGTGCCGTTACTATCGCTGGTGGAAGCCATGTCGACGCGCTTCCGAGGGAAGCTCTCCGTTCCGGAGTCGATATAGTGGTCCATGGCGAAGGTGAGGAGACCACTCTTGAGATCCTTGCGACCATTCTGGGTAAGGAAGGAGTTCGTTTCAATTATCGGGACCTGCTTGGGATCAAGGGAATAAGCATGCTGGATGAGGACGGTGCGTACGTGTTCACTGGCAAGAGGATGCCCATCGCCAATCTCGACTCCTTGATCGAGCCTGACTTGACTCTCATTAAGTACTTGGGCAAGCGGTGGAGCGCAATCCCTGTCAACAGGGGGCGCGGCTGCAATTTCAGGTGTGAGTTCTGCGTCGTGAACGACCAATACGGGCGTTTCAAGTCCTCATCCAATGAGGGTGCGCTGAGCCAGATCATCAAGTATTCGGACCTCGGGTATAAGGATTTCTTCTTCACAGACGATAACTTCGCCCAGGACCCGAAGTCGGCCATCGAGCTTTCGAGAATGATCGGGGACTACAAGAGGCAGTTCCGCAAGAAGATAAGAATCATGGTGCAGGCGAGGAGCGAGGTCGCTGAGAATGACATTCTTATCGAGGCCATGCGATATGCGGGTGTAGAGACTTTGGCTATAGGTTATGAGAGCCCTATTAATTCAGAGCTCAAGGCCATGAAGAAGGGGGTCACTGTTGAGAAGCTTGTTGAGAG
>JAFGBP010000013.1 GCA_016933095.1 Candidatus Woesearchaeota archaeon
CCTAGACCTGTAATTGTTGTCCGATTCTAGAGGTTCCGCATATAATATCATCATACTTCGCAATGCGGCACTTTTTGAACGGTTCCGAACTTTTCCGCAACCTTTTTAAACAATTCGTCATTCCAACGGGACAATGGTACTCGATAACACTGTAAAAGCGAATGCATAATCAACTTCTACAGACAGTGTTCTATCTTCGAGCCATATATCTATTCGATCTCGACCAAGAGGTGGTTTTTATATGCACTACATAAAAGACTTCAAATGGAAACAGGGAATGACTGTGAGCGAATTCGTCGAATCGCTAGGACAGGTAGGCTACCAGTCTATAGAGCTTGCCAAGGCAGCAGGCGCGGTCGTTCGCATGAAGAAGGCAGGCGCGAAGATCTTCCTCTCGTTCACGAGCAACATGGTGACCTCTGGTCTCAGAGGGTTCTTCGCCCAGATAATAAGGCTTGGGCTGGCAGACATAATAGTGACGACTGTCGGCGGGATAGAAGAGGACATAATGAAGGCCTCTGGCGAGCAGTTCAAGATTGGATCGTTCCAGGCAGACGACGTAGAGCTGCACGAGAAAGGCGTGAACAGGGTCGGCAACATATTCGTCTCGAACGAGAGCTACATGAAGTTCGAGGACATGATAATCCCGATGCTCTCAAAGCTGTATGACAAGAAGAAGCGATGGGCGCCTTCTGAGATGTTCAGGGAGATCGGCCTCTTGCTCGAAGAGCAGGGCAAGGCGAATGGCGGAGACTATGAGAACTCGATATTGTACCAGGCGGCAAAGAGGGACGTTCCTGTCTTCTGCCCGGCCATAACAGACGGATCCTTCGGATTCCACCTCTACCTCTTCCAGCAGAAGCACAAGGATTTCATGGTGGATGTAGTGGATGATTTCAAGAACATACTCTTCACCACGACTCCTGATGAGGCAAAAGGAGTCATTGCCCTTGGCGGCAGCATCTCAAAGCATCACGCAATACTCGCGACGCTTCTTAACGGCGGAGCGGAGTACGCAGTCTACCTGACCACGGCAAGCCAGGCATCAGGGAGCATGAGCGGCGCGACTACTAGGGAGGCTAAGAGCTGGGGCAAGATAAAGGACGACGCCGACGCGGCGACGGTCATCGGGGACGTCAGCATCACCTTCCCGCTCGTGATGATAAGGGCGATCGAGACATTGAAAGAAGAAGGGTTCTTGCAGAAGGATTCCTCTGCATAGGCCTAGCCTAGGTGATATCATATGGCACGTTTCCTCCTATCAAGATCAAAGGCGCTAGAACAGTACCGCGCTATCGAGGATCTTGGCACCATCAGCTACAGCTTCAAGACAAACCCGAGAGTAGGATCACTTCTAGAAGAGGAGACTGACTGCATGTTCAGTGTTCACTTCCAGAACGAGCTGAAGCTCATCAAGGACAAGAAGAGGGTTTGGTTCTTGGCGCAGGCCCTGCGCGAACCGCTGCTTCAGAATCTCTTGGCGCAGGGTGTGAGTAAGTTCGTCGTCGAGAACAAGGAAGACCTTGATTTGTTGTTGGGATTCATTGAGAAGAGCGGCTATCAGATCGAGCTTCTGCTAAGGATGAAGCTCAAGGAGAACACGATCAAGACTGAGAAGTACTACGTCTTCGGTATGGACTCCGGCGAGGTCAACCGCTTGTTGCCCGAGCTGAAAAGTAACAAGTGCATATCAAAGCTGGGTGTCCACGTGCACCGCAAGACCCAGAACGTGAGCGAGTGGGACTTAGTGCGGGAGCTTGGCGAGCTGCTGACAGAAGAGAACCTCGGACTTATCGATTATCTTGACATCGGAGGAGGCCTTCCTGTCATGTACAAGAACATAACAGACAAGGTAGTGCCTTCAGTCATCAGGAAGATAAAAGAGCTTAAGGATTGGCTCTCTGGAAAAGGCGAGGGCAGGAAAGGAATCGAGTTGATTATCGAGCCCGGCAGGTATATTTCTGGTCCTTCAGTGACCCTAGAGACTGAGATCGTCGGGATCCACGGAAACACGATAGTAGTAGACGCATCAGTCTACAACTCAAGTCCGGACACCCTAATAGTGCCTATCAAGCTTCTCGTTGAAGGAGAAGTCGATCCAGGGAACGCGGGGATTGGACGAGGGACCGGAAAGCCTAAGGCATACGTGATTAAAGGGATCACCCCCTGCTCGACAGACCTGTTCCGTTACCGCGTCTACTTCCCGGAAGAGAAAGAGTTCCATATCGGAGACAAGATACTCTTCGAGAATGCAGGGGCGTATAACTTCCATACTGAGTTCTGCGAGCTGGGAAAGATAGAGACTGTGTCCGTGGAATAGACTGGAATAGATTTGACTTTGTTTCTGATTGTTATGAAGTTAAGAGATAATCATAATGACCCATAGTTTGGTTTGTTGATATTTCTTTTTCTTATCCTCTCAGAAATGTGGTTGGGGATGGCCTCACAGCGCGGCATTTTCCGGCAAGGCAGGTTTATTTTTAGCATGTTAAACTTATTTTCAACAAATTATTTATACTAAAGAGCTTTTTGTATTGTCTAGGATGAAGAAAGCAGATCCTGATTCTCCAATATTGACCGCGCACGATAAGGACGTGTTGAGGCAGATTATTGAGCATGCTAAGATTCCGGACAGCAAGATTGCTGAAGACATAGGGATCTCTCCGCAGGCTGTCTTCAAGATAAGGACCAAGCTAGAAAATCTGGGCGTGATCAAGGGTTACATTCCGATAATAGACTATAAGAAGATAGGGATCCGTGTCTTGACCTTGCTGATAATCAGACTGAGGCCTGAAGTGTGGAGCAAGTACACGGATGATATGGTGTCGGAACGGATATCAAAGATTCCTTATATAATTGTGGCTTACAGGGTGGCAGACGCTCAAGCATCCCACATCCTGCTCATCGGATTTAGGGATACTGCCCAGAAAGAACTGTTCATCTCCCAGATTCAGACAAAATACGCGGATGAGATTGAGATCAAAGACACGTACACTTTCTCTGAAGACAAGATAATCGCCCAGAACTCAATAGGGCTGCTAAATGAGATTATCAGCAAGAAAGATTTTTCCCGATATGAGCTGTTTCCTATCGAAAAGAAAAAATGATTATCAACAGATTGCTTCTTATTTATTGATTATCACTACAATACAATCTAATACGCAGACTCTTTTTCTTAGTGTTAAGATGAAAAAGATGAAGAATATCAACGCAAAAGCAGAACATGATGTCGTCTTGTCTGTCATGGCTGATACTGAAACTGAACTGGATTTCGTCTGCAAGCACTGTGGGAAGCCAATCAATCACACGAAGCTGATGGGGCTCTCGCTGATATGCCCTTTATGCGGGAAACCGCAGAATGGACATCCGAAGAATCCTTCGGACGATCCTTACAATGAGATAACAATAATCTGCAAGCACTGCCAAAAGCCGTTTGACCAGGTAAAATTAAGGGGGCTCTCGCTGATATGCCCTTTATGCGGGAAACCGCAAAACGGCCACGCACACCAAAAAAATGAGAAAAATCATAGCAATTATCCCCCAGTATACCCCTTGCATAAACCTCGGGAGAGTGGGAGTTAATATCTCCTACCAAAAATAACATGTTAATTGAGGTTTCAAACCGAGATGTTTTATATGTGTATGCCTATAGTACTACTGGGTGAGGGATGTCATCTGATGCAGCGTTATCCGCCTTGGGGAGCGGATTAACATCTGCGGGATAATTCTGAGGCAACGGCAGTGCAGTGACTGGTGCAGCGCAGTGACGGATGATTTGGCTATCGACGGATGATTTGGCTATCCATTGTATATTGCAAGCAGTGATTGGACGGACTGAGTTCCTAATCAATATCTTGCAGGTTCTCAGGTTCCTAGAAGAAAGGAAAAGGGTGGGTGAGAAAAGATGCGATATCAACATGAGAATGTCCAGGATCGCTGGACCAGAGATAGATGGTTTGAGGATGACAGGGGTGCTGTGTGGAAGGAGGATGAGCTGGATGAGTTCGCCGCGTGGGAGCGAGAACCACTCGAGATTTGAGTGAAGAAGAACAGCAACAGAAAAACAGAAAACAGAAAATTCTTTTTTTTGCTTTTGTTTTTTGAGCCAAGAGGAGCAAAGCTCCTTTGTGCTAGAAGCTTAGAAGATTAGATTAATTGATTAATTGAAGATATGTGATTAATTGAAGATATGAATTGGAGATATGGAGACTAAAGGAGGAGAAAGAAATGATACAACCAAAACAATCAAAAATATACGGAACAGTTTATGCTGAAACTGCGCGTGACAGCATTGTAAAGAAAGATCAGCACAAAACCAAGCAGGCATTCTTGCCAGGAGTATTTATAATGCTGGTTCTTGGAATGGTCGCGATGCTGTCATTTGCCCCGGGATCAGCAAGCGCGATAAGTGACACAACAAACCCAACGATAATCTCAGTGTCGCCAATGAATAACGAGAAGAGCTTGTTTAGGGATGAGCAGATTGCAGTGGTGTTCAGTGAAGATATGAATCCTTCAACCATCAATGAAAGGACGATTTCTTTGATTCAAAGAACGACCCCTGAAACAGGAGGATACAATTTCCGGGGGGTTGATGCAACCGTGACGTACGCTGGCAGAACAGCAACGCTCATTCCAAATGAGATGCTTACTCCAAACCAAGGATATGGTAATGTGTTCACAGTGTTTGTATCAACAGGCGTGGAGGACAAGGCAGGCAACCAGCTTTCTAGAGTTTACATCTCGAGTTTCACCACAGGTGGTGACTGGTTCAATACAGATGTAACGACTTCGCAGTCTAACCAGAGTGCTGCTGTAGTTAGCATTCCAGCGACTGTTCCTGCAACGCCTCCGATCACCAATGCACCGATGACACTTCCAGTTACATCTAGCTCATCATGGTTGTGGTGGACTCTCGGCGGATTGCTGGCGACCATATTAGCAGTATCGATGCTTGCACTTTTCGTGAAGATAAAACCTGCCGCTACGAAATCCAGAAGTCATAAGAGCAGCTCTGCAAAAGCAGTGCCAAAAGCCGTGAATCCCTATCTGAGCACCGGTATTCGCGCAGGTGTCCGCACAGGTGTCAAAAGCAGCATGCATCCAGTGATGAGCCTGGAAGGTATCGGGCCAAAATACAGCAGGGCACTTCAGGAGATGGGCATCCTGGACACATATCAGCTATGGAAAGCCAATCCTGTTAAGGTAGCGCAACAGACAGGCGCCCCTTTGAGTTCAGTGGTGAGCTGGCAGAACATGGCTGAGCTGGCCAGCGTCAAGGACATCGGACCTCAGTACGCAGAGCTTCTAGAAAGGTCAGGAATCCACAGCATAGATCAGCTCAAGAGCTACAATGCAAACAAGCTTCTTAATCTGGTGCAGCAAAAGCAGGACTCGCTCAACATAAACATCCAGGGGAACACCCCTGGCATGCCTCTTGTTGAGAATTGGATAGATCAGGCTCGCGAGCATAACTTCAACGAGACTGGCAAAGGGCTTGCATAAACTAACGGAGAAGCAGTCAAATGGAAGAAAAATTTGAAACGTACACTCCTAAGCGGTATGAAGAGGATGAGTGGCAGCTGTTGGACTCCTATGGTGAAGAGCCAGTCGAATACCATGTTGAACCGGATGACTTGTTGATTCTGAAAAACATGCTGTTTATCTGATTGAAGCGTTTGTTTGGGTCAAGATAGAAAAGATAGACGATGGGCGGATGTATTGAAAAGGGTGAGTTAGATGAGAGCTGAGGATGTGATGAGATTTGAGGACAATAATGGAAGGGAATGGGATTCTGATGAGATCAACGAGCTGACTGTTCCAGAGATTGAAGAGCTAGGACTGCATTTGGCAGAGGCTTGAACATTTTTAATAAGCTTATTTTGTTCATACTATTTTTTTAGATTTTTTCTTTTATCTTCTCCAAATCATCCGAAAAATGATTTATGATTTCTCTCTTATGAGAACAGGAGCCTGTCTGAGTAATTGTTTTCCAGTTAATAGATCCGTTGTTTCATAAGATGTGGTGAGTCATTAACAACATTTTTGCACATCCTGGTTTATTATTGCCACCATAGATATTAATAGATGGACGTATTTAATTATTACATGATGTCGCGGCCCATGAATTTAGTATGGCTTCATCGAGGCATCTCATGTGGGCATCTATCCAGAAGGAAGACGTCCTATCTAAAAGAAGAGGTCGAGTAAAGGATGGTGGATGAACACGAACGAGGTTCGGGCGGCAGAAAAGCAGGCGGAATATGATGCGGCCAGTATTGGGCGTGAATTTATCGGGGGAGGGGATTAAGAAAAATTCCTAGCCGATAAATATCAATTCAGCAGATAAACAATAGAAGCTTGCTGAAAAAAGAATATTGAAAGAAAAGGGTGCTTTGAGCATCACTTGACGCCGAGAAACCGCTCGAACCATAATTTTTCTGTTTTCTGATAATTTTTCTGGGTGATGCCGATGGTATCGGCTGAGTAATGTTGGCCTGGTCGGTGCTATCATCACTATATGCTGATCTCATCGCCCACGATCGGGGCATAACACTTGGATTTCGTATTCTTCTCTGCCCATTCCTTGATGGCATCTGCGCTCTCTGGATCTCCATGCTGGATTATGAGTGTCTTCGGGTTCACTTTCTGGATGAATTCCTTTAATTCCTCTTCGCTCGCGTGCCCTGAGAAGTCGAACTTCTCGACAGCGCACTTCACGTAGGTCTTCCAGCCGTCGATGTATACGAATCCGTCCTCGTAGAGGTGTCGGCCGTTCGTCCTCTTGCACTGGTAGCCTGTCAGGAATATGGCGCTCCTTTGGTCGTGCCAGATCTCTTTGATGTATGATAGGACTGGCCCTCCCTGCAGCATTCCGCTCGTGGTCACGAATATGCCTGGCTGCTTCAGGGCGTACATCCTCCTTCTCGGGCTTCCGATGTGCGTGGCTCCTGTTGTCATCATCTTCTGCAGCCTCTTCTGGTTGTTTATGTACTTGTCGGGAGTCGTTATCATCTTGCGCTGCATCTTGTGGCACATGCCTTCGTAGTAAATCGGTACCTTGAACTTCCTTTCGGAGAGTATCATGAGTATCTCCTGGGCCCTACCCAGTGAGAAGACGGGAATCACCACCGACCCTTTCTGGTCAACTATGCTCTGCACGTAGTCCAGGAACCTCTCCTTGAGCTTTTCTCTGTCAGGAAGCGTCCGGTTCCCATATGTGGATTCTATTATCAGGACGTCCACGTCCTTGTAGTTCGAGTACGCTCCTTTCATGAGCAGGCTTGGTCGCATCTTCATGTCTCCGGTGTACACGATCTTCTTGCCTTCGGTCTCGATCTCCATCATGGCGCTACCTGGTATGTGGCCCGCGTTCCTGAAGATGAATCTGAGGTCCCGGTGCTTGTAGGGCTTGTCGTACTCTATGTACCTCACTGCCTTGCTTACTTTTTTTAGGTCTATCTTGTCGAAGGCTGGGTGGAGGTGCTTGATCCTCGCTATCTTGTAGGAGTCGCGTAGTAGTATCTTGGTGAGTTGGTATGTTAGCTTTGTGCAGAAGATGGGGCAGGTGATGTTGTGGTGCTCGAACATCGGCAGGGATCCGGTGTGGTCGAGGTGCGCGTGGCTTATCAGCAGGCCGTCGATGTCCGGAAGGTTGGTTATGGCTTCCGGGTATTCGAATCCGTGCTCCTTGAACTTGATGCCGGCGTCGAGGAGATAGCGCTCTCCCTTGGTCTTGATTTCTATGCAGCTTCTTCCGACCTCTTTTGCGGCTCCGTGGAACACGAGCTTCATGTTTTTGCATTTTGACAGAAAACTATTTAAATATTCTGTATTTGATTATCTTTGTACATTCATTTTCTTCATCATAATAATGGAAAAGTATATAAATAGAAATAACCTTCACAATAGCTATATTAGAATAAATAAATCTTTTTAATATGAAAATACGCTAGATGAGAAGGAGTTCGGGGGTGAATGAGGTTTTGAAGACGAAAAAGATTTTCAATGTTTTCTTCCGCGAGAAGCCAGCGATGATGCTGGTCTACCTTTTCAACAAGACCTCTGACGTATACGCCTCCAACCTTGCCAAGCAGGTCGACTGCACCTATTCTCACGTCGTCAAGATACTCCAGGAGATGGAGAAATCAGGCCTCGTCGCATTCGAGAAGCAAGGACGCCTGAAAGTCCTGACACTCACGAAGAAAGGACAGGAAGCCGCAGGATACATCCACAAGCTGAAAGCCATGCTGTAAACCGGCGTGCTCTCTTAGAACTCCTATCAGTTTCTGCAAGTCTATCCTGCTCTCCACTATCTTTATACCCTGCCTTTTTAATCTATCTCTTGTTTAAAGCATAGAATTCATCAAGAGTATTGATCCCATCGTAAGGTATTAGGTGCTTCACTCTCTTGAATCCTTCCTCGTCAAGAGGCCTGCAATGATTGCAAGGCCTATAACCGGAAAGGACGGCGTCTTCAAGAGTGTGGAAGAAAACACGGTTCTGTGGTTTCATCAGACGCCTCCCGTTGGAGCAGTCAAGCGCTCCGAATATCTTCCTTGGGCGGTATCCGGCCAGCGTGCCTTTTCTAGAACTCCTGATTTCTCCTTCTGGCTTGAGGATCCGGTACAGTTTCATGCTAACCTAGCTTATCTTCATCTTAGAAATCGTTATCTTCTCCTTCTCGGTCTTGATCTCGAAGGTATCGTTCGGCTTGAAGTCAGTCGCACTCGTGATCATTTCAGGCACGATCATGTTCCCGCCCCTGAATGATAAGTTGGTAATCATGCTCTTCTCTCCGCCAGCACCCTTGTTGATCTCGCTCATGATGTTGCCTGAGTCATTGGCCTGCTTCTTCTGCTTGCGGGCCAACGTGTTCTCATAAAGATGCTTTGCGATGATGTCGGGGATGTCGATCTTCGTAGTCTCGGTAATCAGCTGGAGTCCAGGGCTTATGTTGGCCTCCATGACCAGAGGGCCCTTGCTACCAGGCAGGATGTCAACAGCACAGATTTCAGCCTGGATAGCCTTCGCGACCTGGACGGCAATCTTCTTAGTCATGCTATCAGGGCTTGCCTTCTCACCCCTACCTCCAGAATGGAAGTTAGCCCTTGCCTCTCCCTCTGCCGCGTGCCTCATCATGCTCCCGATGACCTTGTCACCGACAACAATGAGTCGCAGGTCCTTGCCGCCGGTCTCGATGTACTCCTGGATCAGGAAAGGCTGGTTCAAGGCCTCCAATGCGTCCAGAAGAGATGACGCGCTGGCGAAGCTGTCAGCGAACATGACGCCCTTGCCGCCAGTCCCTTGCGGGAACTTCATTATGATCGGGAAGCTTGTATGCTCCAGGACCTTCTTGGCTGCAGGAACCGTGGAGGAGACAAACGTCTTAGGCATCGGGATCTTGTGCTTCTGGAGCTCCAGGTGAGTAAGGAGCTTGTCGTGCGCTACAGTGAACGAGTTGGCAGAGAGCGGCATGTAGCACTTGCCCTCTAGGACTGTGGTCAGCGTCTTGAGTAGGGGAGCGAACCTGAAAGACCCCTTCGCATATATGCAGTCGTAATCCGCGAGAGGCTTGCCGTCATATATTATCTCCTCTTCGCTGCCAGATATCTTGATGTCAATCTTTCGGATGTCAAGCGCGTCTACCTGGTCAAAATATTTCTTCATGGCTTCAGCAGTCCACTCGCTGCTCTTGCTTCCAAGACTCATGATCGCGGCTTTCAACTTCACCATGTTTTTCTCCTCAATCCCCTTCCTGTTCAGTATGCCTGTTCTCTACAACCTCATCTTCCTTAGGCTGAGGGTCAGCTCTGATCACAGGGTCTATCAGGAAGTTCTTCCTCAATATGTTCTGTCCGATCAGGACCGGATACTTCATGTGGCTTCTGTCTGCAAGCGTGAACTTTGACTCGATCTCCTTGCCGCCGAGCACTATCTTGGCGAG
>JAFGBP010000014.1 GCA_016933095.1 Candidatus Woesearchaeota archaeon
CATACGATCAGACTAGACTCGACTAAAGTAAGTTATTGATAAGCGGTCGCAGCGGGCTACGAGAGATTTTGAACAGAGCCGATTCAAGGGAAAAGTATAAAAGGTCCTCGTCCAAGACTATTTGAAGACTATCAAGGCTTGACAATAGTAAAAAAAAAAGTAAAAAAAGTAAAAAAAGAGGATGACAAATAGCTTAGAATAAGCAGGGAATGATCTAGAATGTGGGTGTTACTTGCGATTGCCAGCGCCATCACTCATAGCGCCGGCATGATAATAGAGAAGAAGACTCTCCTGAAGGAGCACGCCATGGAGTTCTGCGCTGCGATGAGCCTGTTCGCCATGCTCTTCACCCTGCCCTTGTGGTTCTACTTTGACACGGGCGCGATAAGCCTTGAGATGACGGGCTGGACCTTGGCAGGGGCTGTCGTGACTGGACTCGCGCTCCTGTTCATGGCAAAGGCGTTGAGGCACATGGCTTTATCTTTCACCTCTCCTTTCATAGCATTTGGCCCCCTCATAACTGCCTTGCTTGCAATATTATTCCTAGGAGAGAAGCTTGCATGGATGCAGCTTGCAGGCGTGCTGATAATCATCGCTGGCACCTACATGTTAGCAAGCCACTCTCACGAGAACTTGTTCGAGCCCTTCAAGCACTTGTTCCGCATACCTCACATGAAGTTCGTGTGGCTGGGCCTCTTATTCTACGCGTTAACAGGCCTTGTAATGAAGCACTGCGTAGGCGAACAAGGGCTGCGAATGGATCCGTTAGCCTACATAGCTTTGATGTCCTTCTTCTTAGGTGTCTTCTTTGTATTGTCCATGCTGTTGTTCCACGACGGATTCCATGGCATAGGCGTGGGCTTGAAGAAGAATCGTGTCTGGCTCTCAGGAGTAGCAGTGATGCACCTTGCAACCAACATGCTCGTGATATTCGGGCTCGCAATCCCTGGGGTCATGCTAAGCCTGTTCATACCGCTGCACAAGCTGAACGCACTTTTCTCGACCATGATAGGGGGAGAGCTCTTCCATGAAGACCACATCTTGCGAAAGGCCATAGCAGCCACGGTAATGATCGTGGGCGTGATATTTATCATAATGTAAAGGCTTAAAAATAAACAGGTCATTCTCTTCCTCCATGGTAGAAGACAGGTTGTTTGTTCCGTTGAAAACCGAGTTCTTCAAAGACTTTCTATACAACGGAAAGGTTTATGAGCTGCGCACATACGGGCGCTTCAGAGAGAAGTACGTGTATCATGGGAGAAGGGTAGAGCTTAGAAAGGGATTTTCCGGCGAGAGCGTCTGGGGCGCTATCGGGGACGTCCGGATCGGAAGCCTTGAATCCATCCTGCAAAAGGTCGACTACAGGGACATTGAGCCCAGGACGAAGTCGCGCGCAGAATTCTTCAGGGAGACTAGGAAGATCTATCCTGATCAGAAGAAGTTCATCGCGTTTGAAGTGAAGCTGGACTGACTTCTAAAGATTTAAAAAAGCCGCCTTCTTATTCTGCTTCATGCTGACACTCAAGGTAAAGCTGAAGGATGCTGAGAAGACCAAGAAGATGCTCTTATCAAAAGGCCTTCTCGATGTTCATTTCCTCCCATCAAAGGACAGGTCTTTCATATATTTTCCTGTGAAGAAGAGATTCTCATCTAGTGGACTGGCCTCCAAGCCTGTGTTCGTCCAGAAGAAGGTTCAGAACCGCGAGGAGCGCAAGAGCCTCAAGGAGTCTCTGGGCTCTAAGCTTTCAAAGGATGAGCTTTCTATTCTCAAGTCTTCCATGGATCAGATCGGTACCATCGCGATATTGGAGATTCCTAAAGAGCTTGTCAAGAGGCGGAAGATAATAGGTAGGGAGACCCTGAAGGTGTGCAAGGGTGTCAAGGGAGTCTTCCAGAAAGGCAAGCACGAAGGCGTCTATCGCGTCCAGAAGCTCACTTGGCTGGCAGGAGAGAAGACAAAAGAGGCAGTGTATAAAGAGAATAACATAACGCTCAAGCTCGACGTAGAGAAGGTCTACTTCTCACCAAGGCTGTCGAATGACAGGAAGAGGGTGGCCGGGCTTGTCCAGCCTGGCGAGGAAGTGCTCGTCATGTTTAGCGGGTGTGGCCCTTATACTTGCGTGATAGCCAAGAACACGCCCGCCCTGAGCGTCGTCGGCGTCGAGATAAACCCTGTCGGACATGACTATGCAGTCGAGAACCTGAAGATCAACAAGCGGGAGAACGCTGAAGTCTTCCTGGGCGACGTCAGGAATGTCGTGCCAAGCCTCAAGAGGAAGTTTGACCGCATATTAATGCCCTTGCCGAAGAACGCGTCAGAATACCTTGACGTAGCGCTCGCTGCGGCTAAGAAGGGCGCAACTATCCACATGTACGAGTTCCAGAACGAGAACGAGACCCACAAGAGCATCCAGGCGATAAAGGACGCGTGCGACAAGGCAGGCAGGAAGTACACTCTTCTAGGGATATTCAAGTGCGGCCAGAACTCTCCGAGGGCGTATAGGTTCTGCTTTGATTTTAAAGTCGAATAAGTTATAAACACCGGAATTCTACTTGGTTTGGCGCGCAATGATCTCGTGAACACCCTCTGACCGCAAGGAATGATGAACGTAAAGTAACTTGAGAGCGCGCTTTCTTTATATTATATGCCTTCTCGCCATCCAAGGATTCTCGAGGTGGAACTCGATGAGAGACAATGTGCTTGGTGTGTTGTTGTTTCCTGCTGATATTGAGATGGTCTCCCCTATTCGCTGCTTGTATCTCCCAGTTATGTTCGCGCTCATATGCGCGTGGCCATGCAGGGTTGCATAAGGCTGGTGGCGTTCTATAAATTCTCTGACTGCAAAGCTTCCTATGGAAACACTCACCCATCCAAAACCTTCTATAAAGACGTTATGCTTGTCGAGACAGGTGTCATGTGGTGGCGCGTGGAAGACGTAGACGGTCCTTGAAGGGTTCTGGGTGAAGAGCTCGCTTTCAAGGTCTCTCTGGATCGAGCTTCTTTTCTCCGCCGACGGCTTGAAGGCGTAGTCTTTCCATCCTTGTCTTGTGCTGCGAGATCCCTTTAGAAGATATTCTGTTGATTTCTGAGCCGAGTATCTCCTTTCGAAGCGAGCTGGAACTCGCGAGAGGTCGTATTTCTCCCAGTCCTTGATGCGGAAGGGAGTTATGGGGACTATAGAGTACCCGACGATCTCAAATTCCCCTGAGAGCTTCAGCCTCTTGTTGTGGATCACGTGGAATAATGAAGGATCATGCTTTCGCAGAACGTCCATGTTGGCCTTGCAGTCGTCGTTCCCCATCATCAGGAAGACTCTTATGTCACGCCTCTGCTCTTTCAGGGGTGAGAGCAGCTTTACAAGCCCGTTCTCGAGAAACTCCCTTTGCCCTTGGATATAATCTTCCTCCTCAGAGAATGCTTTCGGAGCGATGTCTCCTCCTATTATGACAGAATCGGCACCTTTCTCTATCGCGCAGGAGACCAGCTTCTGGTACTGCGAGGTGTTACCGTGCAGGTCTGCGCTGAACAGAACTTTGGTCATGGAAAAAGAACAATGAAACAACAGTTATAAACTTTTAGAAAGTAATCAGTAATAAATAAGCATCTCATCCGAACATGTGCTCGAATCCTGAGTTCTTCTCCTCGTCCTTCTTAATCTTCTCGATGGCTTGTATGAAGTCGTCGTGACAGACCGTGTGCCTCTTGTCCCTTATCGCGAAGTAGCCTGCTTCTGTGCACACCGCGCGCACTTCTGCTCCGCTGAATCCGTCCATTTTCTTTATGAGAAGAACGTAATTGAGCCTCTTGTCCAGGTTCATGGCGGCGGTGTGTATCTTGAATATCTCTTTGAGACCATCATTGTTCGGGATGGGGACCTCAATAAGCCTGTCGAGCCTGCCAGGCCTCGTGATCGCGGGGTCTAGTATATCAAGGCGGTTCGTGCACCCGACGATCTTCACGTCTGAGAGCGGCTTGAAGCCGTCCAGCTCTGCAAGCAGCTGCATGAATGTCCTCTGCACTTCTCTCTCACCCGATGTTCCCATGTCAACCCTCTTCGCCGCTAAGGCGTCTATCTCGTCGATGAATATTATGGCCGGAGCCTTCTCGCGCGCGAGATTAAAGACTTCCTTGACGAGCTTTGCACCTTCTCCTATGAATTTCTGTACGAGCTCGCTTCCGACGATCTCGATGAAGGTGCTCTTTGTGGAGTTGGCCACAGCCTTTGCAAGGAGAGTCTTGCCCGTTCCGGGGGGACCGTGCAAAAGTATTCCCTTGGGAGGCTGGATGCCAACTTTCCTGAATAGGCCTGGGTTCTTGAGCGGTAGCTCAACAACCTCTTTGATCTCCTGGATCTGTTCCTGAAGTCCCCCAATCTGGCTCCACCTGATCTCGGGCTTCTCCATGATGACGAACTTGTCGACGTTGAACTGCTTTGTCGCGTTTACCTTGTCGACTACGGTGAGGTTCCTCTGCTCGACTACGACCGTGTCCCCGTGCGCCAGGTCCTTGATGGTCCCTGAGACGTTTACGAAGAACTTGTTTCCATTCGGAAGGCTGATCACGGCGTTCGGGTGCATGATGTCGACTACCTCTGCCACCATCAGCGCAGGCGTCCTGAACCTTGAGAGTTCTTCTCGAAGCTCGTTCAATGTTTCACGCAGGACGCGGTTCTCCTCTTCCATCTGCGAGGATCCAGTAGTATAAGAGAATAATGAATCCTTGAAATCATCCTCACTCATGCTTCCAGGGGAATAAAGGACACTATATAAACATTGTTTTTCACCGAGAAATGAGAAAAATAAAGAGAGAAAAGCTTATAAAAAAAACGAGAACCCGGCAGAAAAACCAGAGAGAACATAAAAAAAGATTTTTATCAGGATTATTTGACTGCCAGCTTTCCTTTCTTCATGAGCCAGTGCTTCTCGCCCTTCTTCCCGACACCGTAGATGTCGAGCTTCTGCTCCTTCGCATTTATGACGACGTCGTAATGGTAGAGGCCTGCCCTGTCCGGCTCGAATCCTGATCCTAAGGCGATGTGCATCATCCCTGCGATCTTCTCATTAACGATCAGGTAGTTGCAAAGGCTTGCTCTGGGGTTCGTGTTGATCGCGAACTCTCCGATGTTGAGGAAGTTGCTCTTCTTGAGGGCAATTATCTCCTTCGGCAATGATTTGCTCTTCTCCTGGAGCTTGAGCATCTTCATACTCTCGTTCCTCTTCTTCTTGAGTTGCGCAATCACTTTCTTGGGGCCACGCACAATGTCGTACTTGTTTCCCATGCACTTGATGACCAACGGGTCTTTCGAGTTCAGCACGTGGCTCTTGTCGATGCTTATCACGACGTCTCCGTAGAATGTTCCCTTAATATATTCTGGTGTGAAGAACATCTCTCCGCCTGGCACGTTGGCCATGGTCCCTGCCTTTATCCCTTTCTTCAAGTATAACGGGTCAAGCTTGGTCCTCGTGTCGACGTCTGAGTTGAGAGGCATCCTTCTCTGGCCGTTCTTCCCCACGAGCCCTACTTCCAGGTTGGTCTTCTTTGATTCTACGAATATCTTCTCTGACTTGTTGACGAGGGCTATGAGCTTGTCATCGATCCTCTTCATCTTCATCCAGTCGATGTTGCAGCTCTCAACGTACTTGTCGATTGGGACTGTGCTCGTGAACGCCACCCTTGCGAACGGCGGCCTAGAGTCAAGTTTTGTCTGAGGATACCACGGGAGCTGGTAGACAATGCCACCCGGGCTGTCCCACCTGCTCTTCCTGTTCGGAGTCGGGTATCCTATCTTCTCGCCGAACAAGTGCTTTCCGCCGTATCCTTCCCCTGAGACAAAGAATGAGGCGTCGTTAGTGCCTATGCGGTCAAGCTTCAATAGCCTTGACAATATCTTGAACTTCCTGAATATGGGTTCGTTGATGTCCTTTGACAACTCGCATCCGAGGAGCGTCGCCGAGAGCTCGCCTATCCTCTCGCCCTTCGCAAGCATGCTCTTCCTGTGAGTAGCTGACTTCATGGTCTTCTTCTTTGCAGGGCATCCGAGGTACATCGTCCTCGCGATGGCGTAGCTGTCAAGGTAGTCCTCCAACGGGTCCTTGATGTCTTCTGCCCTTGCGATGAGGTCAAATCCTATGCCCACCCTCTCGCTTAACTTGAGGTCCAATACCTGCTTCCAGACGACCCTAGAAGTCTGCATGAGCTCGTTCCACTTGTACTTCCTGAACCACTGGGTCTGGAACAGCATGTCGAAACCGCCGTTCGTGACAAAGCAATCGTCGTTCGCATCTATCATGAGCGCAGGCCTCTTGAATATATTAGTGAACTCGCCCTTTGCCTTCTTCTCGACGAGTCCGATGAATTCGCGAAGCGCCTTTGTGACGTGGCTCTTAACCCCGGCCTGGAGCTGCTCGTAAGCATCCCAAACCTCGAGCATCGCCTGGATCGGCTTGCTAGGCTTCTGGATGAGACTGACGTTCAAGTCGCACTTCAGGTTGTGCGCGGCCCTGCTCAAGGGAGCAAGGGAAAAGTATGCCTGCTCATTCGTTGCCTCGAAGACTATGAATATCGTCTTTTCCTTGTAGCGCTTAAGCTGCATCTCGTAGTACTTCACTGCCTTGTTGAACTCTTTTAGGTTGTATTTGCTCATAATCTCACCATTCTGTTGTTTATGCTAGGATAAATATTACAGATGAGGTCAAGTCTGCAAAACGAATTAATAAAGGTTGTGTTTAACCCTTGCAAGATAATTTCTATCAAGAATCATCTGCGGATTATTATCAAGTTCTTGGTGCTCTTGGTCAGGACTTCTGCCTTCCCTAACTTTCCGAAGTAAAGGTCATCCTCGATTCTGATGCCGACGCCTGTCTTAGGATTGTAGTAGCCGGGCTCTATCGTGATCACGCTTCCTTTTTTGATTGTGTCTTTTGATTTCGGGCTGCTGCTCGGAGCCTCGTGTATCTCGACTCCGAACCCGTGGCCTAGGCCGTGAACAAAGTATTTTGCGTCGCTTCCAAGCATCTTGACGGCGTGGTCGTACAGCGCTCCGCAGTTCAATCCTATCTTTGCCTTCTCTATGCAGCTCTTCTGCGCCCTGAGAACCTTTGAGTATATCTCGAGGTCCTTTATCTTCGGAGCCCCGACGTAGACCGTCCTTGTCATGTCTGCGCAGTAACCTTTGTATCTCGCGCCGAAGTCCAAGACCATGAAACCCTTGTTTATCCTTGAATCCTTGTTGTGGTGCGCCGTGACCGCGTTCTTGCCGCTTGCAGTGATGGGCGGGAACGCCATGTCTGCCCCATGCTCCAAGGCCGTCACCTTGATGTACTTTGCGACGTCACTCTCCTTCTTGAAAGACTTGAAATTCTTGACTATACCCTTAAAGATCATGTCTGTTATCCGGCATGCCTTCCTTATCCTTGCCATCTCTTCAGGCGTCTTGGTCTCGCGAAGGGCTACGAGCTGATCGCCAACATCCTTTGCCTTGAAGAGCTTTGAGAGGAACTTCTTCTGGCGAAGATAGATGTTAGAAGCGTCAAAGCCCACCTTCCTGATCCTGTTCTTCCTGATGAAAGCCTGCAGGTCCTCCTTGAACCTCTTCCACTGGATCACCTTGAAGCCAGGGAACTTCGGAGCGTAGAGCGGGCTCAGGAAAAGGTAGTTCGCCTTCCTTGTCAGTATCATCATGCCGTGGTCGAACTCCTCTGCGACAAAATACTGGAACATCGGGCTCTTGTTGAAAAGGATGACTGCGTCAAGTTTCTCCTTCAGGAGTATCTTCCTGACCTCGCCCGTTTTCATAAGAGAAGGCTTCGCTTAGATGTTTAAAAAGTTAGCGTTTAAGAAGGAACGGTGCAAAAAGTGCCGCATAGCGAAGTATGATGATAAAACAAGCGAATTCCCTAGACTCGGGCAACAATTGGATATCTGTTCGGACGGAGCGCGGCACGAAAATCTTTGAACGGTTCCGTTTAAAAGAAAATCGTCCGCCGCTGTATCTGATGGCAATCCGGCCACGCGGCGCCTGGAAAGAATCGTTCAAGCCTGCTGCCTGAGGATAAGGTCTTTTCCGTCTATTCTCCATTCAAGTTTTTGGCCTTCTCTTAGTTTCTCTGCTTCTATTATCGGCTGCGGTATCGTCACGACGTTGCTCTTGCCTACTCTTCTCAGCTTGACTACAAGGAGGTTCTTCTTCCTGGCTCTCACGATTTCCAGGGCTCTCTGAGTGTCGACAGGGTGTAAAATCTCCTCTTTACACTTCCTGCATTTCCAACCTCTGAGCTTGAAGCCATTCCATTCTGTCATGACTTTCTCCATAGTGCCGCCGCACTCGCATTTCAGTTTAAGTTTATCAAAATCCATCTTTCTCCCTCTTCATTTCCTTGAACTTATTGCTCATCGTGAATTCTCCCGCATGGATTAGCTTGTAATGCGTACCAGTGTCGACGACAACGACATTTATGACTTTGTTTCCTCGAGATATGCATTTCTCAAGTGTGCCTTTTTTTCTCTTCCGTATATCAAACCCGGAGTGAAGGATTTTCGGAACATCAATGAGATCAATGCCAATTCTCCCGAGTTCCGTTGCCGCTGTCTTGGTCGCGAATACCGGTTTTCCGTTGTATGTGAAGTCCATGCTTCCACCAAACCGATATATCTCTATGAGATATATCATTGAGATATATAAACTTTTCTCTTATTATAAAGAACCAACGACAGGTTAAATAGGCTGCGACGACATGTCCAGTGACCTGTGCTTTCTTCCGGAAAAAACGCAATATATTCTATTAACTCTCGTGTTGCACTTTCCACCACAGAAACATTCTTCCTGACTGCAACGCCTTGACATACAACGCTGCGCTGATGCAGCGGAGGCTGATCCAATGGCAAGGAAAGATGATTTAGATAGGATGATTGAGAAGGAGCTGGACATGATGATTGGGGAGCGGATGTCAAAGGAGGACAGGCCAGATGCCTTGTTCCGCCTCGGCATATTCCTAAGCGAGGTCGGAGACGTCTCCAAGTACATCACCCATGACAGGGAGTTGAACCCCAATGCGAGGCCGCACGGCTCCCGAGAAGACGAGGTCTTGGCTTACGGCCAGGTGATGGTGCAGCTCTACGGGCTGATGCACGCGAGGGGCATCGGCAGGAAAGAGGCTCTCAAGGCAGGGATGATGAACTGGATGGACGCTGACTGGAGGACACGTAAAGCAGTACAGACAGGCAACCCCGACATGATCTACGGCCTCGCAGTCACCCCTTTCGGCACTGCAGGAAAGGCCTATGTAGTCGATTCCAAGCACACGCTGGAGGGCTACGTCAGATCAAAGGAGCCGCGGATCGTCGTAGTAGAGCATGCCAAGCCAGATATTGCCATGACATTCCCTTACGCCGTGGGTTACATAACAGACCAAGGTGGGATCACCTGCCACCTCGCGAACATCATCAGAGGCGGACAGGGAAGCGTAATGAACATGCCGTGCATCGTCGGAACGGGTAACGCAACGGCGAGGATCAAGCATGGCCAGATGATAAGCATGTATGCCGAAGAGGAAAAAGGAATCGTTGAGCTGAAGGTGAAATGAGGAGAAGGGAAGGAGCAACACACATGATAAAGAGGGATTGGTCGAATGAGCTCTTCAAGCTCTATGACGGGAGCGTCGGGGATTTCTCGGTGTATTACAGGGACTGCGCAATCCAGAGGATGCGGGATTGGCCTAATGAGAAGATCGTCCAGTACGCCAATGCCCTGAAAAGGTATGCTCACAGGGAGAAGGACGAGCCCGAGCGCCTGGACAGGGCAGTCAAGATTGTCCGGGAGAAGTGGCATTACCCTGCTTACAATGAGGGCTTGGAGATCATTGCGCAGATCGAGTTCGGCAGGAAGTTCTCTGGCACGACGCAGCTCGTGCAGGAGACTAACCTGCTGATAGAGGCTTATCTGGCAGATGATCGCGGGTAGCAGCTCAAGGCCTACCAAAAGGGTTATAAGCAAAATCGTGTTCCCTGAGGGGAATATCATCAAATAAGATGTAAGGTGGTTAGCTATGGGAGATGAACAGAAGGAATTGACAGCGATTTGCCAGGATGCGCATTTTAGGAGAGTAAGGAGGGGCGAGGTTGTGCTATGCGGTTCGGAACACGGTTCAGGAACTCCAAGTCCTCCACCGATACTCACGGAGAAAGATGTCTGTTGTGCAACGACGTTCTTCAGCACAGGCCATTCAAGCCCTGATTGTTATTATACCAAGGAGAAAATGTATGCCTGCCCCTACAGGAAGTGCAAAGAGGAAAGAAAAAAAACTAGCTAAATTATTCTTATCACAGCGTTGTATTTTTCTTGTCAGAAATACTAAAAAACATTATAAAGCCTTGTAGTCTACCCGCAAGGACGGGTGAATTGAAACAGGCCGCGCTCCGTTCGCTTCCATTATCGTCGATGCGAACGAGTCTAGCCGCAATAGGCTTGAATGACTGAAAACTACGCAAGGCGGCCTTTTCATAGAAGCAAAGGAAAAGAAAGATGGTACTGACAAAAGAGCTCCAGAAGAAGATACTTGATTTCGTGTTCAACAAGCCGCGCACAATCCAGGAGATAAGCCACCTTATAGGCAAGAACTGGAGGACGGCCGACACATACGTCGAGAAGATAAGCCAGGAGACCGGTCTCATCAACGGCAGGACCTTCAGGGGAGGCACGAGGGGTGCCCTGAAGATCGTGTTCTGGAACAACACAGAGAAGATAAACTCGAGCCAGTTCCAGGAGCGCCTGTTCAAGCAGATAGAGCATGCCAGGAGGCAGGAAGACTTCAGCCCCCTTGACATCTACCAGTACATCGACAAGGATAAGAAGCGCGCGTTCTCAGAGGTCGTGGTTGACGAGAAGCTCTCTAAGACCCAGGACATCGTAGGGTTATTCGCGAGGGCCGAGAGGCAGATACTCTACTTCTCGGGCAACATGAGCTTCCTGGAGATGAAGGAGAAGAAGAAGAACATCCTGGAAATAATCGAGGAGGCAGCCAAGAGAGGGGTCTCGATAAAGGTCCTTGCCAGGATCGACATCGCATCCTTGGATAATTTCCGCAAGATGATGGAGATCAACCACAAGATCGGCCGGGAAGCCATAGAGATAAGGCACGCAGTCCAGCCGCTCAGGGGATTCATAATCGACGACAAGGAAGTCAGGCTCAAAGAGGAGAAGAACCCTGAGAAGTACAAGAAGGGCGAGCTCAAGGCCAAGACCAGGCTCTTCTACGAGATCTACGACCCGGAATGGGTGGTCTGGATCCAAAAGGTTTTCTGGAACCTATTCAGGACCAGCATCGACGCCAAGATAAGGGTCAAGGACCTTGAGATGATAAAGAAGCTTTAAATACATGGTCGCATTTCCGCAAATCATGACGTGGAGCGAAACCAAGCAGGCAAACACCCCTTTAGAGAGTCTGGACGAAGCGCTCAGCCAAATCAGGTCAGACGAACGCACCAAAGTCATGCAAGCCCTGGAGAAGATCGTATCCGACGTGCATTCTTATGTCAGCGTCATCGATGACAATCTCAAAGCCGTCAAAACCTCAGAAAAGAAAGAAGGACCAGAGCCTACTCCAAACCTGTCAGCAGCGCAGAACTATACCAAGATCCTGAAAAGAGAGGTCTCCAAGGTCCACCGCTACCTCCTGGATAGGATACTGCACTATGACTGAAGAGGACTACGCTCATTATTCTCAAAAAGCTTTATAAAACGCTCATCATTCTTTCAGGCCAAAAGGGCCCTTGGTCTAGTGGCTACTCAGAAGAGCAAGCTCTTGGAGCCTGCATCTCTTCGAGCTGCAGATGACATCACCTTCACACGGTGGGGGTCGCCGGTTCGAATCCGGCAGGGCCCATCCCATTTCAATAAAATTTTGGCTTCACAGTCCTGTGAGGAGGGGTTAGCGATGAAACTTAAGGATATAATTGCGCTTCAAGAAGAAGTAGAAAGATTTGTGGCTGAGAAGAGAGTACAGATGGAAGCCATCGTCAACGATGACATAGATTCTCAGGTTATCTCTACAGTCTCTGCATTCGAATGTATGATCGACTGTGAAGTTCTGAAGGAACGCGGCATAAAAGTGGTTTACGCAAGCTCTCCCATCACAACCGGGCTTCTCATGTACATGGAGATGGAGCGGCACGGAGTCCATAGCTTGGAGGAGCTAAAGGTCCTCAAACCTGACTTCATGAAAGACCTGATGGCACGAAACATCGAGGACGGAAAGCAGTTTGGACGCGAGATATTAAGCCACAAGTACCCGCTCATAATCGTCCCGGGAAGCTTTTACAATCACAACTTCACCCAACAGCACTACATGGGCGTGTGGGAGCCGATTGTCCGTGAAAAATCCGACATCGTGGCCTTCAACACAAACTTCCATTACTCAAATGGATGCGTCCAGGAGTTTTTCATATCACTCCATGCAGGCAAAGAGATGAGGAGCAGGGATGGATTCAAAGTGCTCAATCCTAAGGAAGAGTTCTCCAAGATCGAGAGGGCAATGACGCACGTATGCCACATCACGGGGAGCACTCCGGCAGAGCTGCATAATTGGTACCAGAAGATCAAAGGGATTTTGTAGGGTAAGAAGCATTCACTTGTGTTTCTTCGAAGGCCGCTCTTCAAGAGCAATCCTGACAAGCGCGTTTGTCGGGAAGTAGAGCTTCTTGTCATCTGCATAGACTATCCTTACAGCGTCTTCGCCTAGTGCTACCTTGGCATCTTCTAGGTATCGGCCTAGCGTTGCAGGGCTATCGACGAATCCAGGGACGGAATCTTCAGGGTCGCCGTTGTACCTTTGCATATACGCTGGATAATCCGTCCCGCAGATTGACTTCAGCCTCTTCGCGAGGAAGAAGAAGCGGTCGAGCACCCGTAACACTTCTGGGTTCGCAAGACTTGGTAACTTCTTCTCGAGCCCCGAGTAGGACGTCAGGTCATACTTTTCAGTCTGGACTCTTGCGACGTCGTCGATGTAGAACCATCTGGTCCTGTATCTTTCAGCGAGCATATGAACAAGCCCCCGTCCTGGTATTACTTCTTTTAGAATGCTTCGTGTTCTCAGTCCTTCTTGTAATGCCTTAGGAGCTGCCTGCCGCTCCAGGGCTTCGAGTCTTTCATATGAAACCCGATCTTCTCGACTGCTTTCTTCAAAGTCTCAATGCTCGAGGTCTCTATCTCTATGTAAGCAGGGATGCCGTCGTACTCGTCAATCTCGTACTGCGCGCCGTCGAGACGGTAAGAGATCCGATGCTTTGGATGCCTCACGACTTCCACCATGCCGAGCTTAAGGAGTATCTTCTTCATGATCTCGAAGTCATCCACGTTCAGCTCAGTCTCCTCTGCCACCTTGGCTTCAGGATAATTCTTCTTCTGCTTGAAAGCGAGCTCTGTCTCGTCCCCTTTCTTCCGGAGTCTTAGTATCTGGTCTTTGGCCCGTAGAGGATCTCCAGGATAATCAAAGAATGAAGGGATTATCTCTCCTTCAAATACTTTCTCGGCTCCTAATGCCTCGAGTTTTGCTATCACTGCCTTCTTGTCTATGTCTAAGAATTTCACTTCTACTTCTTCCATGTGTAATACTTGGATAATGAGTTCTAGAATATAAACCTATGCCTCCAGAAACGGAAATATTCCGTAAGAAATGATTGGTAAGCGGGTTTTGTGGCCTTAGGTAGCCTCAGCCTTACTCGTTCACAGTCAGCCTCTTGGCGTGAGGGCTTGCCTGCCAGAGCTGCTGGCCTTGGTACTTGCCGGCCTTCTCGATGCCTTTCTTCTTCTTGAGAGCGGCTAGTGTTCCCTGGATCGTCTTCTTTCCCAGGCCGAATGCCTTTGCCAAGTCTGCAGTTGTCTTTGGTCCCTTGACAAGGGTGGATATTATAGACCTCTCTGTCTTGTTGAACCTGCTGTTGAACTCCTCTAATCCGCGAGCCTTCTCTTCGGGCGAGAGGAAGACGTATGAGTCTGTGTTGACCTTGTTGGCCCTCAAAATATCCCTAGCGCCGTAATAGTTGATCAGGTAGCCCCTGTTCGTGAGTATCGGGTTGTGCTCGCCGAACTTCCTATGGTGAAAGTCGAACAATATGTCTGTGTACTCAAGCAGGCGTCTTGGGTTGCCGTCGGCGCAGGCCACCAGGAGGTTAAGGGTCTCGTTGTGCAGCCTGTTGTAGTAGTTGCCGTTCTTGTTCTCAAGCCTTAGCCTTAGGATCTCCTTCATCTCAGAGTCGTCCATGGTGGGCAGGCCTATCATCCGATTGCCAAGGCGCTCCTTGAAGGCAGGAGTCACGTTCTTAAGCTGCTTTGAGATCTGGGCGAAAACGATTGCCTTGATCTTCTGCTCTTCAGGATTCTCCCACTTCGCCCTTGCCTCCAAGACGAGGTTGGGGCTCGTCGCCTGGAACTCGTCGATTATCAGGACGACAGGCTTTGAAGGGGCTTTTCTCAGGCGTATCTTGTCGATAAGCGTCCTTGAGTCCTTTATGGCCTCGTCGATGTCAAAAGTGAGCGGGATCTCCTGGGCATCTACGTATATGAAAGAATAACCCCTCAGCTTCCGCTGGATCTTCATGAGCATGGATGACTTCCCGCTGCCTGTCAGCCCGTTCAGGAAGCATATCTCTCCTTTCAATATGTGGTTTATTACGGTCTCTTCCTGGCGGTCAAGGCCTATCAGTTTGGGATTAGGCCGCAAGTCCAGAGGGTTATTCTTGAACCCTAGCTGTGCATACCACGTGTTTGCAATTTTCATCGTCGTAGGAACTACATTTTTCATAACTCGTTTATATACTTTGCTTTCTTAGGAAAACTATAGTCATCCTGAAAGAGTGGATTCTGCCAAAAACTTTAAATACTCAAAGCGGTTTATTCAAACCCATACTTACTAGTTATTCGTGGTTAGAGGAGGGATTATTATGGCTGATGATGAGAAAAAGTTTTCAAAGCAACTCTTGGGCAAGATGGTCGTATCAAAGACCGGCAAGAGGTTTGGAGAGCTAGGCGATGTCGTTTTCGAGACCGGCTCTGGAGAGCTCATCCACATAGTCCTCAAGAACCCGACGCCTTACACAGAACGCCTCGAACTTGAGAGGACCAAGGAAGGAGAGATGCTCATCCCCTTCAGCGCAGTCATGGCAGTTGGAGACTTCGTGGTCGTCGCTGAAGAAGACATCGTTTAAGATTCTTTCATATTTTCATATCATCTTTTTTCTGCTAAGCCTGAAATTTATTCGTGAAGAGAAGACTGCAAAATCTATTGCACACTTGAAAGTATGTCCTCGATGCCCGTTACGAGGAGAGGAATCGTCTTTCGTTCATATCCTTGAGGTGTATGATATTCTGCTAGCGGCTTGCCGATATCTTGGCCCATCCTCGCCCCGTATCCACTCTTGGGAAACTTGAAGGTCCCATCGTTCTGGACGATTATCAATGAGTTCGAGAATGGTAAGTCCGCCCCACACGTCTCCTGAGGACCGTAGATCCATTGAAGCGCTGACCTGAAGAAGCTGCATCTCTGTTCTTCAGGAATGGATTCCAGGCAATGATATTCTGTCTCCAAGAGTAGTTCACCTGCTGGAACCGCAATCATATCAGAAAGGTATTGACTGCCAGGATAAGATCCTGTTTTCTCTCCCAAGGCGATTACCCAGTCAACACAACCCCAGGGCATGATGCGGACGCGGTCGTAGCTCATATAGCCTGTTCGTGACCTATGATAATCATTGTCCTCGGCAATAATTCTGTGTGCCATGCTCTCCCAGCGCTCATCAGGATTCATGCGACCATCGGCCTCCACTAGAGCATATTCCACGCACGGGTTCCTAGCACCGAGCTGGGCGTAGGCCTCTGCCAGCACGTCCTTTGCAGAAAGAGGTGCTGTTCCGGTGACGAGTTGCTGCAGCCTTGCAAATGAGACCATTTTATGGGGAGAGAAAAGCAGGGTTGTTAATAAAGGTTTCTTTGGTTCATAGGAATCGGCACAACTTTTTTAAACACTCCAAATGTCCTCTTGTTCTAGGATGGTTGAGGATAAAGCTAAGCCAAGGTCTGACGACGTGGCCATATGGACTGAGAAGTATAGGCCTAAGCAGTTCTCTGAGGTGAAGGGCCAGAAGGAGATTGTCGAGCGCATCAAGGCTTTTGTCGAGAAGAGGAATATGCCTCATGTCTTGTTCGCTGGCCCTGCGGGAGTCGGCAAGACCACGCTCTCGCTTGTCATTGCAAGGCAGCTCTTCGGTGATGATTGGCGCGAGAACTTCCTGGAGCTAAACGCGTCGGACGAGCGCGGCATCGACGTGGTCCGCGTCAAGGTCAAGGACTTTGCAAGGACGAGAGCGATCGACGGCGTTCCCTTTAAGATCATTTATATGGATGAGTGCCTGGATTATGAGACGAAAATCATCGTACAATCCGAAAAAGGCCTTGAGGAGGCCAGCATTGGTGAATTCGTTGAGAATTTTGAGTTCCGGAATTACAAAATCATGTCTGTAGATGATAACGGAGACATAATTTTTTCAAGAATCACCAAGACTGTGAAACTCCCTTTCAATGCCAATCAAGGATATTACAAGATAAAAGTCCATGATAAGGAAATAATCACCACGGGAAACCATGAGTTCCTAGCCATAGACGGCTGGAAGCGTGCAGAGGAACTTCAAATCAAGGACCTGATTCTTTGCCCGCAGGCTCTACCTGCTGTGGGTTTTGTCTCATCACAAAACGCAGTTGTCTACAATCTTATAGGGCTCCCCCAGGAAATCAGGAAAAAAGAGAAATACATATCAACGTCTCCGGAAAAAGCCATTATTGAGCTCCTCGCAAAGCATCCGGAAGGGCTAAGCCGGGAGAATATCACAAGAAAAAGCGGAATAGCCAGTTCTAAAATCACCTCGATATTAAGCACAAAGGATAATGAGTATTATCTTCCTCTTGTGAAGGAAAACATAATCTTGAAAGAAAACAATAAGTTCAAGCTCTCTGACGATCTGGCGAACTCATTGGATCGGCTGTATCACGTCAAAAGAGGGAGAAACTCATCGAATCAAGAGTACATCTTAGCACAGCTTCGGTCAAAGGAACTATTCCCTCTAAGGGCCGATAAGGCAGCAATCTGCGCTAGGATCTTGGGGCACTTGTTCAGCGACGGATCATTGTCTCTAAAGACAAAGCAACTCTTCTTCTCAGGAAAGGAAGAGGATATGAGAGAAATCAAAAAGGACCTTAACCAGCTCGGATATTACAGCTTGGGAGACATCAAACATACTAAATGGAGGAATGGGGAAGTGTGGTCGTTTGGCGCATACAAGCTTGAGCTTTTAAGCTTATTTTATTCCCTTGGGGCTCCCGTAGGTAAGAAGACCGATAATATCGTGAAGATTCCTGATTGGATAATGAACGGCGATGAAAACGTGCAAAAAGAGTTTCTGGCTGCATTTTTCGGCGGGGATGGATATAAGCCTATGTTCCAAGGAAGAACCATAAAACCGATTACCATAGGGATATCAAAGAGGGAAGATCTCAAAAGCAATTTAATCGCATATCTGAACCAGTTCAAAGAGTTACTGGCGAAGGCCGGGGTCTGTTCCAAGCTAAAGATCTGCCCGGGTACGAAAGCAGTGCGAAAGGATGGGACTAGGACTATGGAAGGGCGGCTCTGGATAACGAATTCCACTGACAACATAACTACGTTTCTTTCAAAGATCGGTTACAGATATTGCAAGTACAAAGAAGACTTGTCGCATGAAGCGCTTAGATACTTCAGCTGGAAAAGAAGCCTTGGCAAATACATCTACAAATTCAGGCCGATTCATCATTTTCACCCGTGGAGAGAGAAGCTTCAGCTTGGAGATTCGGCTTATCATTTTGTCACTTCAATTGAAAAGATTGAAGGCCCTGATTACGTATACTGTGTTTCGACGGAATCCGGAAGGTTCATTGCCAATAATATCGTAGTGCATAATTGCGACGCCCTTACAAAGGAGGCGCAGCAGGCCCTGAGGAGGACTATGGAAAACTACACCCAGACGTGCAGGTTCATCCTCTCGTGCAATTACTCTTCAAAGATCATCGACCCTATACAGTCCCGTTGCTCTATTTTCAGGTTCAAGCCTCTCCCTAAGGAGGAGATCTTCAAGATTGTCGACAGGATCGCGAAGGAGGAGTCCTTGAGCGTGGATGACAAGGCCAAAGAGGCCCTCTACTCGATCAGCGAGGGCGACTGCCGAAGATTGGAGAATATCATGCAGTCATGCGCTGCCATGGATAAGAACATAACTGAGAAGGTCGTATACTCTATTGCGAGCGCTGCCCGGCCGAAAGAGATCAAGGATGTCCTTTCTTCGTGTGTAAAAGGCGACTTCATCAAGGCGAGAGACAAACTCCTGGATACCATGCTCAACCACGGGCTTGCAGGCCTCGACGTGATCAAGCAGGTCCAGGCTGAGGTCTGGAACGTCGAGGGCGTGGATAACCGCCAGAAGCTTGAGATGATAAAAGAGTGTGGGGAAGCCGAATTCAGGATGATTGAAGGCTCCGATGAGTTCATCCAGTTAGAGGCGCTATTGTCGAAGTTCATCCTTGTCGGCGGAAAGAAATTATAAGAAATTATAAGTATTGTTATTTTTAAGCTCTCTGTTGATAATTTATTTTTATGCCTTTAATGTCGCTTCTTAGGTTTTTTCTCTCGAACTTGGTCCTCAGCCCGTTTTGGAATGTCAAGACAGAATCCAAGTCTACTAGGTCAACACCTTCTGTTGTCAGCTGGCCTTGCATCAGGTAGGGTACGTCATCAAAGGCTGGCGGACGCTCATAAGTCCAATTTCCAAGGTAGCCGTTCAGAAGCGTCACCTCGAGCAGGCCCGTGCACTCTTCTCGGAGTCTCGCCGCGATTTCAGCCCCGACCAAGTCATGAGCATCCATATTTCCGGCTTCTGTCTTTCTCTCAAAGGGAGGTTGGTTCGTCAATGATCTCTTTCCGTCAATGTAAAGCGAGAAGACGTCAAATCCGTAAGCTTTTCCCATCACCACTTGAACGTTTGTTGGTCTTTCAGACGACATGTTATCACCATGATTAGTTCAATACAAGAATGCTTGAGGGAACAGTCCTCTGTAGTATCTCTGGTTGTTCTGCATCCTTCTCGGTGCCAATAGTTCGGGGTGGGTGTAGTACTGGTAGTCCAGGGCGTTGTCGATGAACATGTGGCTGTTGTAGGTGTAGCTGTATCCGAACAAGGGATTGTAGCTTGGGCTTCCTGAGTATAGGTATGGCCCGCTTCCCCGGTATGGGAAGCTTGCAAGAGTCCATGGCTGGCTGGCTTTTCCCCATGAGTTCACAGCGTAGTATTGGCTTCCAAGGACAGAATTGTAGTTGTAATTGTATTGGCTGTAGTAGCTTGCTTTGTTGGTAGAGTAGACTTGGCCTGCGTAGCTGTAGCCGAAGAGGCTTACCATCAGCACTAGCCCTAGGATTCCTATGATCGCTGTGTTTTGCTTGCTCATCTTTCTTCAGGCCTCAAAGGCTGCTCAACAAATCTAAGTAACCTCATAACTCAAAATCAATATTTTCAAAATATTATGCTTAGTGCGCGTAGTAGTTTGGCACCTGGTAGTTGCTTCCGCCGTAGTAGACGAATGTTCCTGATCTCAGGCTCGTGGCTCCGTAGACTCCGCTTCCGAACCAGCCGCCGATCCTTGGGTAGTACTGGCTGGCTATGGCGTATCTGGTCCTTGTGTTCATCGCAGGGCCGTAATACACGCCTGGCTTCAGTCCTATCAGGAATGCACTGTTCTGGCCGTAGAATCCTCCAATCCTCACTGGCTGGCTGTTGTAGGCGTATTGCACTCCGCTGATGCTTGGGTTCACTGGGTAGCTTCCGTAGCTTCCTGGCATCGGGCTTGATACTATTGCCGAAGCGAATCCTATGCTTAGAAGTGCTGTTAGCGCTATTGCCATCACCAGCATTGCTTTATTCTTCATTTTGGCATTTCCTCCTTGCTTGATAACTGATTATCCGAGACACGAGATTCCTTATTCTGCAGGAATCCAACATCTCAAGAAGGGTTTCTCCCTCTTTTTAGGGGAGTATGAACAGTCGGTTTATAAAGCTTGCGGTTTTGTTATTACTGAAGAATAGTTACTTATCTGAAAACCACTATCCGGAATTGTATGAGTTTTTCAAGTTCTCAAACGCGCCTTGAGCCTCATTAGCAAGTTTCACGGCCTTTGAATAGTCATTGCCACTCAAGGCACTCCTGGCTTCCCGTACAAGCCCACACGCATTCTCCAAACCAGAAGCCAAGGTCTCGTAAGACTCGTCGTTTTCATCCATGCTCGAGATAGCAGACGCCAAATCCTGCGCCTCACTGTCAAGCTTACTGAAGAGACCATGAATGTGGCTTCTAACATCCGATCTGAGCTTGGACACAACAGGACTCAAATGACTAACTGCCCCGACAAAGTCCCCAGAATAAGCCCTGGCAGACCCCTCGCCCAGATTTTTCTTATAATTTTTCGTGTCAATATCTGCTTGGTCTGCAGAAGACAAGAGTGAAGTCAGCTCATCTATCAGGCTCTGAGCCTTCTCCTCCTTATCAAAGAAAGTTCCGAGTATCGTAGCCGCTGGAAAGAAGTTCGTAACGACCTCTATAGCCTCGCCAATGCCAGGGATAAGGCTGAACGGAAGGAAGTTAGTGGCTTCCCATGAGACAAGCAAGGCCGGAAGGAATCCTACCTTTTTCTTCATGATAGGGAACTGTATGAGAGCCACAATCCAATCGGCCCAGTCAAGACCTATGGCGCCAGAGCCTGCAGTTATCAAGTCTGCAAAGCTGAACAGGTCAAGAGCGTCAACAATCAGGTTTGAAAACCGGAATTTCATAGATGACGCTTGGGAGAACGTTGTTTAAATAGTTTTACATGAGATCGTATGGGATACAGACACAAGAAGGCACGGCTCTCAGGGATGGCCTTGTATCAGCACAGGCACTTCCAGGAACTCGCCGTACCTATAACGAAGTGTTATCTTCACCAGGTCCTCGTACACCCGGACTTCTGTTGGCTTGGTCCTCTTGATGAAGCAGCTTACGGCGATAGGTGCATTCATGGAGCTCCTGACAATTCCCTTGGCCCCTCCGCCGGCTACCTTCTCGTCTAGCCTCATGCAGTTGATCTCATAAGTGTCCTTCTGGACAGGCTCGACTATCAGCTCGAGCTTGTAGATGTTAGGGTCCATGTCACTGAACACGCAGGAGTCGTAGTTATCCTTTGGAGTATTCCTGTAGAAGTATATTCCATTGCCAAAGTGTTCTATGTTGAAGTTAAGCTGGATGGTATCCTGGTTCACAGGCGCCTGATAAACTTCAGTCACGTGGAGCGGTGCGCCGCTGTTGCCATAAGGCCTCGGGCCTCGAAGCATGCATATAGTCGAGTCCTCAGCGCTCTCGACAAAGTCATTTTTCATGCAGAATTTGGCTGATGCGTAGCTCTCATAGTCATAGCAGACTTCTGCCCTGAAAGTAACCGCGGCTGACGTATCAATGTTATTCTTGTAGGCAAGGTCCTCAAAGCTCAGGTAAGTGATCTCACCAGGAGTTATGGAACCATCGATGTTCTTCTTCGCGCTCTCAAGAGATTCGCCAAGCTTCTTTATGGCAGTGTCCTCTGTAAGCCCAAAGTCTCTTGGGTTGATCCCCATTATCCTGGCCATCACAAAAGGATTCTGAGTATCCTTCCCAATCTTAGCCTCGCCAACATTCTCGAGCGTGATGACAAAAGAGAATGGCGTCAGCGACGCGTCCTGGATGACGCTCGGCGGCGCACCGTCAATAACGTTTATAACGACGCCCTGATCCCCGCCAAGAAATCCTCCAATCTCCTTACCATAACTGGAAGTGGACTGCGAGCTGCAGCCTGCAACGCCGAGCAACAGCAAGGCTAGGAGTAGGGCTGTAATTCCCGAAACCAATGATCCGAGAAACCTGCTGAAGAACTTATGAAACCTCATCCTCTACACCTAAACGATTATGTGCACACTACCGCGCAGGAAAAATCAAAGATTATGAAAGAATATGGGAAGCAAGAGAGTCCAAGACCGCCAGTAGGGTCTTCAACTTCAGGTTTTAGTTCGTAACGTCCTGGATGACGATAGGGGTCTCGATGAACTGGCCGTACCTGTACTTGAGCTTGATATTAAGCAGGTCTTGGAATATCCTTCCTGAGCTTGGCCTTGTCCTCTCAAGGATGCAGCTGATTGTAGCAGGGGCTCCCTGGTAGAGCTTGACCCTTCCCATCCTCTGGCCTGGACCAAACCTAGCGCAGCTGATAGTAATCCCAGAGTCGCTCAGAGGCTCGACCTCGACGTCGACGTTGTACTTGTTGGTGTTCCTGACGCTGAAGTCACAGATCTCCTCTTTCTCTCCAGGAGTAGGCCGGCCGAAGAATTCTCCTGTGCCTACGTGCTCAATAACGAAGTTGATCTGGATCTTATTCGCTGCCATCGGGTTCTCTACCACGCTCGTGATGTGCAACGGCCCTCCTGAGTTCTGAGGTGCCTTTTGTCCTGTAAGCGTGCATATGCTGCTGTCCTGGATGTTCTCAAGAACGTCATCCTTAAGGCAGATCTGGGCCGTCGCCACGGTCTCATAGTCGTAGCAGACATCTGCCCTGATGATGAACTGGGTGTTGCCGTGGATGTCCGGCTGGTATGTGAGAGGCTCAAAGTTGACGTTTGTTATCTCTCCTGGGAAGATAGTGCCGTCAAAGTTCCTCTTGGCTCCAAGCAGCGTTGCCGTCATCGGCTGCCTGATGAACGCGTCGGAAACTCCGAACTGCTCTGGGTTGATGCCTTCAAGCCTTACAAGGACGAAGGGGTTAGGAGTTCCTGGCCCCACGTCAACTTCTCCCTGATTCTCAATCGCCAGGCCGACGCCAAATGGGAACGTGCCTGCGTCGTGTATCTGGGGCGGGGGCATGCCGTCTATCAAGTATGCGTTAAGTCCTACAGTCCCACCGATATAGGACTGCGCCAGGTTGACTGTCTCTCCTTGTGTGCAGCCCGTTATGAGGGCTAATGCCGCCAAGATTATCAACAGATTAAAAAACTTCTTCATGGTCTCGCCTCCAAAAATCAAGTGTTATCTTGATTATTCACCCAAATTTTATCTTTTATAGGAGCGCAGGTATAAGCGCTCAGTTCCATCATGAATCTCATGAATCTCATGAATCAAATGGCCCTCTTGATCGTGACTGACCTCTCTGTCGTCTGCTCATAGCCATACCAGAGCTCTACTACAAGAGGAGTTTGATATGCTGATTTCAGGCTTCCAAAAGGGATGTCATAAGTGCAAGTGACCACGCCCTCTTTTGTCTTTGGGTCAAGCCTTATTATATTGCCTGGGCTGCAGTCAAGCCTCATAAGGTCCCCTGAAACTCGGACGTCCCCGACAACGACAGTGTTAAGCTCATTGTTCGTGACCCTGTAAGGTGAGTAAGGGCTGCACTTCTCGAGTTGACCAGGATCATACACTCGGCCCGTGCCTACGTTCTTCACATGAATCTGGAAGATGGCTTGCCTTGGAGTGTTCTCCTGATGGATGTAAGTGATAGCGACAGGTGCGCCTTGGCCGCTTGTCCCTGTATAAGTCTTTGGAGTGCACACCTTCCTTGTCTCTGAGAATGGAGCTGGGTCGATGCACACCACTGGCGCTGCATAGGTCGTGTACATGTAGCAGTTGGTAACTAGGAATGTTTGCTTGGTCTGGTCAAGGCCTGGCGGCCATGAGTGTATGTTCCCTCGGAAGTTTATGTATGCACTCTCTCCTCCAGGGAATTCGTAAGTGTCGCCGGCAAGCAAGTATTCCTGTCCAAAGGTCCTTGAGAAGTCCACGCCCTGCATCAAGGCGATGAATAACCTCCCATGGTTAGCATAGTCAACGTCAAGCCCCAAATTATGGAAGTCATATGTGTAAGCCTTGTTGTCTCCCCTTTGGCTGTAGGTGAAGTCACCGCACAACGCCCCGAAGAGGCTTTGGGTGTTGAACTTCCCATCAAACTGCCCGCCTGAGCAAAAAGCATTCTTGATAGTAAAATCTGCACGCCCTCCGCCAACTCCGAACTGGACGTCATCGCAAACAAGGCTCAAACCATAAGACCCAGTTGCGAAGTTGCCTATAGAAACGCTACAGCCACGTGCCGTTGAAGGATCTGGCCTTATCCCCTCGAACTCTATCATGTTGGGATCATATCCTGAGAGGAAAACAGCCCCGAGTGACCAGCTTGTACCTTTGTTGTCTAACTCTACGCTCACGTCAAACTCGTTGTTTGGAGTGTCGCTGTAATAATAAATCTTGGAAGGAGGAATGGAAGGTGTAATGGTAGCCTTGAGGCCTTCATAGCCGCTATAATACTTGTTATCCTCAAAGTTAGCTGGCTTCTTAGATCCTGTCCCGAACCCGCTGCAACCTGAAAGAAAGAACATCAGGGCTATCAGGCCCAATGCTATCAAAAGATGCCTCTTTGTTTTGCGAACCATATTACTACCTCTTTTTTAATCTATCTGTATTTAAAGCTTTTGCTTGAATTTAGCTTGTGTATCGTCAGTGGATTAAGCACGCAAAAAAAGCGTCTCTGCCCGCAATGAAATACGGGCGTTATGCATTTCAACTGGAAGCCTAAGCATCATCACTTGATTGTTGTTCCAACGCATCGTTGTCTAGGTCGCAGGATTCCTTGTCGTCATGTATGCCTCCTGACTTGTCGCAGTACTGTCCTGCCTTGAGCAGGTTATAGCCTGTTTCTTCAGTCCCGCACGCGCAATCCTTTGACTCTTGCCGGCAACCAGTCGAGCATTTTAGATAGCACGCATCACCATAAGCCTCAAGCCTGACTTCGCTTGATTTGCACTCGTTGGTGCAGCAGTATGATGCCGGAGGGCAAAGGTTAGGGAATGGGTTGCAGAACCCGTCAGGGTAAAGCCTGTCGCACGTCTGGGCGCTGCACTTGCACCCGAAGTTGGAGTTCCACTGGATCTCGTACTTCAGGCCTGAAGGGTTGCAAGAAGCATCTGTCGGGTTCTGGGCGCAGTAATCGCACTTGTTCACGCAACCATCGCCGCTCTCGACCTGAAATGGCAGGCATCCTTCTGTGCTTTGGGAAGCCAGGTCGCCGTAAGGGTTAATTCTCTTGACTTCAATCTCCTTCTCGAGCGTGTTCATGTAAAGGTATGACAGGTTGATGGTGAGGGGAGCTTCGTAGTTCTGCTTGTATGAAAGGATTTTGTCTATGTTGTCAGCGCCCACAGAGCATCTTGCATATCCCTCTTCGTCAGTCAGCCTTATCCTGTTAGGAGCGCATTCTAAAGGAATGTTATTCGAAAGGACAGCTTCAATGCCTATCATGTTAAAATCCTTGGCATCCATCTCTTCTACAGCGCACGCCTTTTCTATGCCGAGCGAGGTGTCAGTGGGCGTAAGCACAGTCCCTCTTCCGACGTTCTGTACGTGAACTGTGAATACAGGCCTTACCAGGTTGCTTCCTATGGGTTGGTTCTCGACTTCCACAAGTGTTATAGCCACGGGCGCGCCTTGGTCAGAGAGCGACAGGTCTTGCTGCCGGCACACTTGGCTTCTTGTGTTGTCGCCATAAATATCATAGTCTATGCATACCATTTCTGAGAGGACTGTCGTGTACGGGTAGCACAAGGATGCAAATATCTGCGTGGTTGGCTTGGCCCTCTGCCCCGTCACGTTCTTTGTCCAGAAATATGGGAAGTGGAGGAAGTAATCGGACCCTTGCGGGTAATACATGGATTTCCCTTCAAGCTGGAAGCCCTTCATTATGACAGAGCCTTTTCCTAGGACTAAGGTTTCCTTGCCGCCCTGCTTGGCTTCTTGGTTCACGCTGATATAGAAAGGATCATATCCTATCGTCAGGATCCCGTATTCCTCCTCACTAATGCTGTGCGCCCCCTTGTTCTCTATGATGAGGCTTAGGGCGAAGTTCGAGTTTTCGTATATCTCATCCAGGTCTTGGTCGTTCATGAAATCAAGTGTAAGCCCGTCCGATCCTGTAAAATAGTTGACGTCCTTGTATTGGGGCCCTGTTCGAATGCATCCGGGAAGGAGGAACAGAACCATGATTGCAATGGCCAGTACTGATATGATGGTAAACGATCTCCTTGAAACCCTTGAAACCCTTGAAACATTAGATAATTGGGTGTCCATCATACTCATTCCTTCACTCTGACGGTTATTCCGTCTTCCAAATAATAGTCATAGCTTGCAAGCACTGCAAACGTCCTCTGGACTTTCTGCTGTCCTGCAAGGAACTGGACAGGATCCTTTATGTGAAGCCTGCACGTAAGGGATTGGAAAGTCGTCCTTATGTCGCCGAGGTCTTCTCTCTTGAACTCGTAGTGGTCGTAGCCGTCCACATCCTTCTCGACCGGCTCCTTCTTTGTTTCAGGGAACCACGCGTCGCACTTGACGAGCTCGAAGTCAGTCGGTATCATCATGATGAATTTGTTGACCTGGCGAAGCTTTCCTTCAGTCCACTTGTCTTCTATGGTAACTCCTAGGATGGGCTCGCGGTCATTGTTAACCTTATCCACAGGGATTGGCTGTTCAACCTCAGATCCCATGCCCAGGAACACTGGACCGTTAGTATAAACTGCCTCTGGGAACCTTGGAACCTCTAATTCCCTGTTGACATCTTTTCCTTGCGTCTGCATGGACCTCATAAGGCTCAAGTCTGCAAAGGAGTAGGTTAAGTATGCCCATGTCTCGAAGTTGAATGGAGCGAGTATCTTGATACGGTGGCTTCCGACAGATAGGTTTGGGAATGTGCAGGTCATGGTCTGGGTCTCTTCTCCCAGGAACTTCATTGTGAGAGGCTCTACGACGCCGGGAGCTCCGTTCTTGCTTGTTGTATCCACTAGGCAAGTCGGCGTGACGACAATCTCTTCATTGAAGCTCTTGCCTTTTATGTCGGCCCAGATGGTCACGGGAGTATTTGCATAGAAGACGTCGTCTGATGCACGGATGTTGGAGATGTAGAGCCCGACAGGCTGCTTCTCATTCTCATCCACGGTGCCTGTATAATATGCGAGCCCGCTATTATTGATGACAGTCGTCACTAGAATCGTAGGGTTGATGGTTGTCCACATCTTCTTCCATGTCTTGACGCCGGTCTCTGTTAGGTAGTTGAACACGGGGTCTGCATCTATCGCTACTGAGGCCTGTCCTCCGAACCTTGCAATGTCACCTGCCCTTATATTCATAGCAAAAGTGGAGATGAATAGTATTGCAAGTCCTAACACCCAGAAAGAGATGTAGAAGTTCATGAACTTCGTGATTTTCGGGCTGTCTATGTTGTTCGCCAGGTATATCGGCCATGCTGGTATTATCATTATGAAGAAGTTCACCCAGTCCATAAACTTCAATCCGGCTCCGACTCCTATATTAGGGAGGTACTTAAGATAGAACGGGACTAGGATGTATCCTGCAGATATCCCTAAGAAGGCCAGTGCCAGTGCCAAGTTATCTCTCCGGAATATCCCTTTTGGCTTCAACACTAAGAAAGCGAATATGGCAATAGCAAGATAGCAGATGATGGCCAGGTTCAGGGCGCTTGACCTGTTGAACCGAAGATACACAACATCCACTAGCTGGACCAGGACCGCGAACCAGAAGAGGGGCACGCCCCAGTTGCTCCCAGCGCCGCTTAAGCTAGTGCTGAAGTTGAAGGATCTCCTCTTAGGAGCAGGAGCCGGAGATGGAGCAGGAGCCGGAGATGGAGCAGGAGATGGAACAGTAGGCGGAGGAGAGCTTTCCTTTCTTCGAGCCTCTTCTCTGGCGCGCCGCGCAGCTAACTTCTTTATTAGCTCCTTGACTTCCTCGGGCGATCTTTCTTTGGCCATAAAATCATGAACTCCTGATAGTTAACTAAAAAGCGCATTCCCAAAATCGAGATTCGGACGTATCAGCTTTCCATACGAGATTTGGAAAATATCCATAGACCCTCTCTAAGGGAATACTTCCAGGACTATACCACATCAACCCTTAGCTCTACGACATCTAGCGTGTCAGATACAGGGATGATCTTTATCCCGTTCGAGCCGTCGAGGATTGATTCTGGATCCAATGGTGTCTGGAATAGGTAATCCTGGGTTTCAAAGTACAGGTTGAAGCCGTTCAGGGTTACAGTACCTCTTTTTATCGTGTTGCTGTCGGCGAATCTCATTGACAATAGCAGCCCCCTTCGGCCCATATAGATTGCTTCCATGAGCGTGGGAGGGACTGTGAAGTAGAATACTGGCTGCGGAGATTCTTTCATGAAGGTAGTGAGTTTTGGCACGTCCATAAGGAATGATCCTGTGTTCGTAAGCGCGACGAGAACATTGTCTCCTTCGCGGAGATAGTCCTTGCTGATCTCTATCGTCGCCTTTATTCCGCAGTCAGGATAGCTCGTGTAGACCGGCCTGCCGTTCAACAATACTTGCAGCTGTCCTCCTTCTCTCGGAGGGCAGTCTGGCAGGAACTCAAGCTGCGCCTTCTCAAACTTCTCGTATTCCATAGCAGAGACTGAGAAGTGCTGCTCGCTCCTCGCACCTGAGTAATCAGTGACGGTTCCTGAGATGACAAGGCTCTCAAGAGAGTACTCGTTTATCTTCCAGAATATGATGCCTGGGCTTGAAGCCTCTAACACAAGGTGATTTCGGCTCTGCAAGGCCTCGCTGGGCAGGGTGATTGGCGGTGGGCTTCCCTCTTTTATCTCACCGTAGAAGACCTCTTTGTCGTTAAGCGTTATTCTCAGCATGCCCTCGTGCTTCAACACGTTGAAGGAGAGCTTAACGTCCTTCATGGTGCTCTCGTCATAATAGAATATTACTTCCCCATTCTTGGAGCCAAAGGCTGACTGCTTGACATAGAGCGAGTCCACGCGCTTCAGCTCGTTGGCGTTGGTTGCCGTAAATACGAGAAATGAAGGCATCTGGTGCTCGACCATGTTCCTGCCCGAAGGGTATATTCTTCCTGGAACCTTTGACATGAGAAGCGTGTTTACAGAAATATCACCTTGACCTCCTGAACCATAATTATCTTCTCCTAGGATATTGGCTCTTTCTTCCGGCGGAAGGAAGAGCAGGTAGAGAATTATCATTACGGCTATCAGAATGACCACTACTGCGGCCATGTTGGCGTTCTGCCCACGTTTAGGCCTTAACCCTTTCATTTATCTTCTGTCCTTAATAAATGAGGTATATAAAGTTATTGGTTATAAGGGGAACCGTTCAAAAAGTGCCGCATTGCGAAGTATGATGATATTATATGCGGAACCTCTAGAATCGGACAACAATTACAGGTCTAGG
>JAFGBP010000015.1 GCA_016933095.1 Candidatus Woesearchaeota archaeon
ACGAAAGATTTATAAAGGAGAAAAAAACAAAACAGGAAACATGACGCACACAAACCTGATTGGAAAAGTCGCCGCAATGCACGACTACTGGATGCAGGCATTCCATCACATGGAATACGAGGGAAACCTGACCCATGTAATCTCAAGGATAGGAAACACACTCCTCTCAGACAAGAAGAACAGAGACGACTATGTCAGGCTGTTCGTAGACCCTCCCAGAGTCATAAGAGGTCTTATTGACTACAAGATACAGAATCCTCAAGCCAAAGGCATCGAAAGTCTCATCGTAAAGGCCGACGAGATGTGCCAGAAGATATACCGCCAAGATGAAGAAGCCTCAACAGCACTGCTGGAACTCAGGCGCACCATAGCCAAAGCGCATCCCGGAGTACTCAAGCAGACGATAAAGCAAATAGCTGATGAGATCACATGGGAAGCCACGCGCCCGAAGAGAAACCTCAGGACCGCAGAATACCTTCATAAAGAGGTGACTGGAGGAGAAGACATGCTCTTCATACCCCTTGCCCACGGCGGAATAAGCGCGGGAATCCAGGTCTTCAATCATTACCAAGATCTCACAGGCAGAGAATCAACAATATATCCTGTAAGGTTCTCAATGAGAAAATACGGCGATAATGAGCCGCAGGTAAACGAGGTTGAAAAAGAGCTCCTGCGCATGGCAAAAGATAAGCATCAGATCACAATCCTGTTTGACGAGGACATTGTCACGGGCTTGACCGCCAAGAGAGCGAAGAGTTTTTTCAGCGAATTGCTCGGCTACAACGTGTCGGGAAGCCAGATAGAACTCGTAACCAACACTAACCTCAAATTTAGATAGGGCAAGACTTATGAGGCTCTGTTCAAAAAGTAGCCCCTGGCTGCGCATACGAAATATAATACGGTCAGACTAGACTCGGCTAAAGGACGTTACTAATAAGCGGTCGCAGCGGACTACGAAAGATTTTGAACAGAGCCAGACTTATGAGAAAGCTTTATAAATAGCTAACTTTTCCAGGGAAGATAGTACCGAAGGAAAACCGAAAGAAGGTGCTTTTTATGGTTAAACGAGCGACATACGGAAGCGTAAGGCGATTAGGATCAAGATACGGAAGGACTGTGCGGTTCAAGCTGGGAAAGATCGAAGCGTCCCAGAGGAAGAAGCACAAGTGCCCATACTGCAACTATGAGAAGGTAAGGAGAAAGTCGCTAGGCATATGGCACTGCAGCAAGTGCGGGGTCGACTTCACCAACAAGGCCTACAACGTAGAGAGGCTGTCATCAAGGGCTGCAGAGAATTAAGAACCAGAATCAGGGCTCCACCAGACTACCAACTAAGAGGTGCAACCAAAATGGCTGAATACAAATGCTTTTTTTGCAACAAGAACATATCTACTGATAACGTCAAGCGAAGAGTCAGGTGCATCTACTGCGGCTCAAAGCTCATATTCAAGGCCAGGACAGTGAACACCAAAGTCAAGGCACGATGAACTCCCACAGGTACACGGCCGAGATAACAGTCCGGGAGAACCTGGCAGAGATCGAGAAACTCTTTGCAAGCGAAGAACGCGAATTCGCCAACGAGAGGGCCAAGTACACCCTCGAGAAAGGCAGGGGATGCCTCGTCTTCAAAGCAGAGGCTAAGGACACGGGGGCGCTGAGAGCAGTGCTGAATTCAATCGCCAAGCTGCTTGCCACATTCGAGAAGACCAAAGAAGCTGTTGAGGATGAATAGAATGAACGAAGAGATCCAGGGCAAGATAAACCAGCTTTCTACGATCGAGCACAACATCCAGCAGTTTGCAGCCCAGAAGCAGCAGTTCCAGTCCCAGCTAGTGGAAGTGGAGTCTGCCGAGAAAGAGCTTGAGACCGCCAAGGAAGCGCACAAGATCATAGGGAACATAATGGTGTCCTGCGACAAAGAGACCCTGCAAAAGGAGCTGAAAGAGAAGAAAGAGATGCTCAACCTCAGATTAGAGTCCTTTGATAAGCAAGAGTCCAAGATGAAAGAGAAGGCCCAAGAGCTTCAGAAGGAAGTCATGGATGCCATGAAGGAGAAGAAGGAGTGATGGGAGATGACAGAAGTTGCAGACGTAGTAGAGACCATAAAGGACATCTTGGAGGACCCGGGCCTTCAGAAGAACATCAAGCAGAAGCTTGACAATATAATGAAGGAGCTTGAGTCAGCAGACAAGAATTCTATAAGGCTGAAAGTCGACAAGTGCGTCGATGAGCTCGACGAGATATGCAATGACAGCAACATACAGCCGTTCGTCAGGACGCAGGTATGGAGCATTGTCAGCATGCTTGAAAGCCTGGAATGATCACGTAGAAGACAAGCACTGGAAACAATCCGGATCAATTCATTAATTCTATCCTCTTTTCTTTCCACGCTTCACTATCATCTTCCTCTTGGTGAAGAGGGCATTGGGTATTATGACCTCTTCCTTGAAGGAAGTGACGAGCTTTGTCTCGAGAAGGCCAAACTGCACGACCTTACCCTTGACCTCCTTTATCTGGATCAAATCTCCGACGTCAAAAAGGTCCTTCAGCCTTATCCTTACCCCAGCAATCAGGTTCGGGAAGAAGTCCTTGACTGCGAGCATAAATGATATCAGCACCAGAAATACCAGGCCAAGGAGCATTATAGTCACGAACGTAGATGTGAGTGCCAAGGTGTCCAGCGTGAGTATGATCGTTATAAAGTAGATGACGAATGATAAAGAGCGTGCAAGGAAGCGCTCGATGGATACCTTTATCCCTACCTTTCTCACATGCTTATCCAGCTGGATGTCAGAAAGTATCCTCTTAACGAACAGGCCGACGACCCTGCCGGCTATGAATCCGAGCAGGAGTATGAAAACTGCCAATATGAGCCTTGAGAACAAGGGATTGAGGACTATGCTCTCAGGATCCACGCCGGTGCCGTTCACGAATGCCATGATAGAACAAAGGTAGCTTTACGGCTTTATAAAATTTGAGGAAAAATCGATTAGCGTTAATTCAGGCTCTTCAAGTAATCCTTCTTGAACTCGAAGCCCTTCTTCTTGGCGAGCTTGTCGATAGCCTTGTCGAGCCTGCTGCCGTACTGAGCCGCCCTCTTCTTGCGCCAAGCCACGTCTTTTGTCAGGCCGAGCTTCTCAGCGACCTCTCGGAGCAGGGCTTTTGAGTGTTCGCCTTTGAGCTTCATGCAGCCAGGAGACCTCATAGCCGCCTTGATAACCTCAGTGTCTAGGAATGGCGTTAGGAAGCCTACTTTGGTCTGTGATGAAATGGCCGCGTCCCTCAGGAGATCGCGCTCGTACATGTTAAATAAACCTTTCCAACACTCCTCTTGCTCGTCTTTCGCCTTCTTGTGGCGCTCGTAGCCCGCAAAAATCTCCTCGGAACCGAGCCCTGAGAAGAGGAACTTCACGTTGTCCTTCTTTGCCAAATCAGCACAAGCCAATTCGACAGATCCCACCCCTACATTCACGACGTTGTTCAAGTCAGGACCTAATAGTTTAACAGTCCTTTTGATAAGCTCTTCTGACTCATCGAGATCGAGCACTACAAATTTTAATTCAATGTCAAGAAGCTTTGCTACAGCCATTGCAGCATCAATGTCCTCGGGCTGCTTTGAGAAGTCATTCTTGAAGCCCACTGTATAACAAGTAAAAGGTCTGCCGGAATTCTTAGCAAGCAATGCGATGAGGGAGCTGTCAACGCCTCCTGAAAACATAATCCCGAACTTTTCCTTTGCCATGACTCGTGAGACCCGCTCTCGTACAGCCTGTATTAGGGCAGCGCTGACTGCATCAATCGCCTTCTCCTTGTCCTTTAAATCCTCAGATACAGAAGCCTTTATGGCAGAGATCATGGTATCCCACTCGTTCTTCTCGACCAGGCTCCCACCATTCATGAAAAACTCCTCAGCCATGAATTAGTTCAGGAAAGCCTTGCATTTATTAAGTTTATGATTAGAGAGGCTCTGTTCAAAAAGTAGCCCCTGGCTGCGCATACGAAATGCCATACGGTCAGACTAGACTCGGCTAAAGGACGTTATTAATAAG
>JAFGBP010000016.1 GCA_016933095.1 Candidatus Woesearchaeota archaeon
CAAAAATGCTCACACATTTTTGAACGTTTGAACGTAACAAAAATGCTCACACATTTTTGAACGTTTGAACGTAACAAAAATGCTCACGCATTTTTGAACGTTTCGCTACGCGAAACGCACCTGGGAACAACCAAAATCCCTGCGTGATTTTTGAGCTCCCAGAGCTTTTGTCACTAAAGCTCCAAAACGCACCTGGGAGGATTCGAACCCCCGACCTACAGCTCACTCCTTCGGGCTCTCAGTTAACTCTCACTCTGCAACCAAATGCAATAGCGAAATGGTCATCATAAAGCCCTTGGATTAGGAGGCTGCCGCGCTATCCAGACTGCGCTACAGGTGCACTTATGAGCAAAAAAAGAGGTTCATTTATTAATGTTTTGTTAAATGGGCGTCGAGATTTGAGTAGTGGCGTTTACAATAAGACCTCAATACGGCAGGCAGTACATTCTCATCATGCCCGGCATAGTTAAGCGTAATGCAGATAGTGTGTTTTCCTTCCCATCCTGCCAGCGGCTCATCTTCTATCGTGATCGTGCCAAATCTTGGAGTGCTGTATCGCCTGGTCTTGTCTTTCGCAAACCAGCCCTTAGAAACTCTCTCGGCTCCTTGGCTTCGTAGGAGTGCGTCGATTCCCTTCTCGGCTTCCTCCAAGTCTAGCTTTGAGTGGGCCACGAGGTAGGCTTCTGCCATGATACTGTCATCAATCATCCACAGGTAGCCGACTTTATTTTTCGCAGCGGATTTTTCTTGTGTGTTTTCAGGTGCCATTTAGGGCCTTTTCTCCTAGTTGATTTATAAAGCTTTCGATTTATACTTACCAAACAGTAGTAAAAAAAGAAAAGCATATAAAAGAGTAGGCTTTGCAGGCAAGAATGCTCGAAAAGATCATAGCCGGAATAAAAGACGCAGAAAGATACACCGTCAGACTAGTCGACGAAGGAATATACAACGCAATAAACATCCCCGTAAATTATCTGGAAAAAAAAGGATTGAATAGGAAGAAAACCTCACAGTCTCTCTCAATCACCTCAATCGTCTCACTCTTTGCAATGATAGCAGGAGAACATATAGAAAACGCACGCCTACACTCGAACTGCAAAGATAGTTTCAACTCATATTACACTCGCTACTTGGGAGAAGGCATCAAAGGGATGGGAGCATACGTGCATTGCATGGTCGACCTTAATATGATAGAAGATTCAGCAAGCGACAGAGACCAGAACGGCGCCAAGACAATCAACAAGAGCATCGAATTCGCAAGAAACATACGCCCATACGCGCTCCTCGCGACAGCAGCCTCAGCAGGCTACGCCATATTCGGCGAGGAAGCGAGCAGGATATTCACGTACGCAGGGATGATGCTGCCATGGGCGTTATCCCTCTACACAAGAGACGGATCAAGTACAGGCATCTGGCAGGAGATAAAAGAATCCGCAAAGAGCCTCTTCAGACAACCAGCCCTAAGCCACGCCACGAACAGGAGAACAAACAACGACTACGCGAGCCACTAGAGATAAGAAAACAAGAACGAAAAAAATCGAAACAAAACAGAAACATTTAATACCCGGACAAGCCGCTTTCTTACCATGACAGAAGAACACGCAGCCTACAGGCTGAAGCAAGCCCCAGAAGACTTCAAGGTCATCGAAGAAGCAGACCTCAATCTAGACAAGGAAAGCAAAGGACCATTCCTTATATTCAAGCTCCAAAAGAAGAACTACACGACAGAGAACGCAATCCAACAGATCGCAAAGAGCCTCCACCTGCCACGAAAGCAGCTAGGATACGCAGGCAGCAAGGACTCAAAAGCAATAACAGAGCAATACATCTCGATAAGAGGAGTGTCCAAGGAGAGAGCAGCCTCGCTAAACCTCAAGGACATAGAGCTCGAATATGTCGGAAGCCGCCAGGAGCCGCTGTCACTCGGAGACTTAAGAGGAAACCGCTTTGAGATCACCATCAGGAACCTCGAGGAAGGAGAGAAGCCAAAACAGATCCGGAAGATGCTCAACCTCTTCGGAGAACAAAGGTTCAGCGTGAACAACGCAGAGATAGGAAAGGCCATCCTGAAAAAAGACTTAAAGCGCGCAGTCGAGCTCATAACAGAATCCTCCGCCGCAGACGCGAACACCATGGACGAGCACCTGTCAAAGAGCAGGAACGACTATTGCGGCGCCCTGAAAAAGCTCCCTTTCAAGACGCTTACGATCTACATACACGCATTCCAAAGCAAGCTATGGAACAAGGCAGCAGAAGAGATCGCAAGGAAAGGAAAGGACAACAAGAAAGCCCATAAGAAAGATGCAGGAAAGACCTGGCTCTCAGTCGTAGGGTTCGGGACAGAATACCACGACGAGGAAGAGAGGCAGATATACACGAAGATCCTGGCTGAGGAAGGGATAACCCAAAGCGACTTCGTGGTACGCGCGATACCAGCGCTCACGAGCGGAGGAACAGAGCGGGAGTTCTACGCAGAGATACAAAACCTTGAGATAGGAGAGCCGGAAGACGACGACCTCAACCCCGGAAAGAAGAAGTGCAAGGTCAAGTTCTCGCTCGGAAAAGGATCATACGCGACAGAAGCGGTCAAGGCGATGATGGGTTAGAAACACATTATCTTAAACAACAAATTTATAAATATTCATCGAGTAATACGATAAGACAGGGAAGCAAATTCAGGTGATAAGTTGATCTTCAGGAAAAAGATAATCTACATGGACAACGCGGCGACGACTCCGCTCGACCCAAAAGTCACGAAGGCCATGCTGCCATTCTTTGAGGAGAAGTTCGGGAACGCATCCTCCTCGCACCAATTGGGACGGCAAGCAAAGGAAGCCCTGGAAAAAGCCAGGAGCGTGATTGCGAAAAGCATAGACGCGAAGCCCGAGGAGATATTCTTCACAAGCGGAGGGACAGAGAGCAACAACTTCGCGATAAAGTCAGCGGCGTTCACCAACCGTTCCAAAGGAAACCACATAATCACGACCAAGATAGAGCACGAGTGCGTTCTCAACAGCTGCAAGTGGCTCGAGAAGCAAGGATTCAAGGTCACGTACCTGGACGTGGACGAGGAAGGGTTCATAGACTTAAAGGCCCTCGAAGAAGCAATGACCTCACACACAATCCTGGTCTCAGTGATCCACGGCAACAACGAAGTAGGCACGATCCAAGACTTAGCAGACATCGGCAGGATATGCCGCGAGCACAAAGTACTGCTCCACACAGACGCGTGCCAGAGCTACTGCAAGACAGACCTTAGTGCAAGAGACGCAGACCTGATAACCTTGAACGCACACAAGATCCACGGGCCAAAAGGCGTTGGCGCACTATACGTGAAGGAAGGGACCAACATCCTCGCGTGGCAGAGCGGAGGAGGGCACGAGTACGGCCTGAGAAGCGGGACAGAGAACATCCCGGGAATCGTGGGCTTTGCAGAGTGCGTCAAGCAAGCAATCCCAAAGAAACACCGTGCCTACATGAAGAAACTGAGGGACAAGCTCATCTACGGTATACTTCAGATCGAAGGTGCGAAGCTCAACGGACCTACGGGCAACAAGCGCCTCTGCAACAACACGAACTTTGTCTTCGAAGGGCTCGTAGGCGAGACCATCGGAGGATACCTCGACCAGAAAGGTATATGCTCGTCGACAGCGAGCGCGTGCACAGTGCACACGAACGAGCCAAGCCACGTGCTCCAAGCAATGGGCCTGACCAAAGAGCAAGCAGAAGGCGGATTAAGGCTGACGATATCAAGGTTCACGACAGAAGACGAGGTCAACAAGGTACTGAAAGAGCTCCCGGGGATCATACACAAGATAAAGATGTTCGGATAACATCAGCACAGGAAGAATCACAACACTTTTTAACCACCTCCCCTTCCACCATCAGAATAACAAGAGGTTAGCAGCATCATGAAAGGAAAGCCATACGTAGGGATAACTGGTTTCAAGACAAAGAAGGAGATAAGGTTTGCGAACGCAGTATTCTCGAACAACGGGCTTCCGAATGATGAATGGACCGCGATGTACGGCATCCTGTCATCTAACAAGCGATTAAGGGATTTCTCAAGCGAAGGCGCGCGAAGCCCAGCGCTCAACCAAGTTCACGGATTGGTCGAAGAGGTCAGCAAAGGAAGCTTGCCGGCAATGCATTACTACACTCCAGACCAGGGAAGCATCGAGACAGACGTCAAGAGGCTTTTTAGCGAGACAGGGATATACGATGATAACCTTTGCCGCGCAGTGCAGCTGAACTCCAAGTGGCCAGAGCCGGCACAAGTCGAGAGGATAATGGAAAGCTTCAACGAGATGAGCATCATCCTGCAGCTGCCAAGACGAGCAACAGAAGGCATGCACCCGGAGACCATCGCCAAGAAGGCAAAGGAATACGATTCCATGATAAGATACCTGCTGGTCGAGCCGTCAGGGGGAGAAGGGCGCGACCTTGACCTTGAAAAGACCATAAACCTGATGCTCGTACTTCACGAGTTCATGCCCGACACGCTGATAGGGCTGGCCGGAGGGCTTAGCGAAAAGAATGCGGGGCAGGTCGTCGGATACACCAAGATGTCCTACACATACAAGTTCTTCTTCGACGCAGAAGGGAAGCTGCGGACAAGCGACGACAAGGGCCTGGACCTGGCAAAAGTAGGGCGGTATGTGGCGAAGGCAGCCTATGCCATAGCCCGATAGGAAGGTGACGAGAAAAGCAGAAAAGGCAAATAATAACCACTCACAAGTTACAAAATACCGAAAGTTTTTTAAAGAGACCATTCTCGCTGAATAATCCCATGTCTATAAAAGACTTAGACGTACCAGTCAGCGCTGTGCAGACCTCTGCAGGTCGCGGCAGCCGAATAAAGCCCCTGAACATGTCATCAGAGTCACAAGCATTCCCAAAAGGGCTGATAAGGATAATGGGCAATCCAATAGCAGAGATACAAATGGAACAGTTCAAGGCAGCCCAGCTCACCAAGCTATACGTCATCACCCAATACCTGGAAAACAGGCACTTCTTATCAGAAAGATACAGCGACGGAAGCCGATTCGGCATGAAGATAAGATACTCCTATCCAAAAGATGACGAGGTCAACAACGGAAGCGGAGATGCAATCCTGAGAAACATCGAAAAGAAACACCTGAAAGGCCACAGCATAGTCCTCGCAAACGACAACCTCTACGAATACGATGCAGAGGAAGTCCTACGAAACCACATCGCATCAGGAGCAGCAATCTCCATAATGACAGTCAGGATTCCAGCCATGGAAACCATAGCCACGTACGGGATTGTCGAAACTGACGAGACAAAGCGAGTGACAAGGCTCGTCGAGAAGCCTGAAGGAATTGAAGGCCTCGTAGAGTTCTTCAGAACAGACGACGTCGCAAAGATAAGGCAGGCCCATTGCAAGATAAACACTGCCGGCTACATCATAAATAACGAGTGGCTGGAACACCTCGCGCAAAACGAGCCATGGATCAAAGAAGGAAGGGCCGCCAAATACCCTGACGGATCAAACGGGTTCGACATGGCCGGAAGCCTCCTGACCGGACTGATAACCGCAAACCATCCAATCCAAACCATCCCCATCGACAACTGGGGAGACTTCGGATCCTGCAGTTTCTTCCTCGACACATTCATAAGAGTACTGGAAGGAGCATTCCCATCAGTATACAAAATCCTAAAGAATCAAGGATACTGGCACGACCCCGAAAAAAACGTGTGGATACACCCGACAACCCTAGAGCTGCCAAACAACGAAGGCAAGACCCTGCAGCAAAGAATAGAAGAAGGGAAAGTCAAGATAGGACCAAACGTATTCATAGGTAGAGAGACTATCATAGAAGACGGAGTCGAAATCAGGAACTCTGACATAGAGAAATACGCAGCGATAAGAAAAGGAGCCAAGATCGAAAAGGCATACGTCGCCCAGTTCGGAACCATAGGAAGCCATGCGACCATCAGGGCATGCGCCCTAGGCCTTGGAGTCACCGTATTATCAACCGAAGAGAGAAAAAGCCTTGTCAATGGACGATCGGTAATCGGACCGGAAGTGAAGATTCCGCCAGGCACAAGCATCTACGAAACCAAAGTATTCCCGGGTTACAAGTTCGATGAGAACAACAGCAAGGTATACCGCGGAATGGAACTAGTAGCGTAATTGAGGCGTAAGAGAATTCACTTCTTCTCATACCCTATCGACTCCAGTATGTCCTCAAAGACCTTCTCTGGCTTTTGAAGCCCGTCGATCCTGTGGATCCTCACTCCAAGCTTCTCGTAGAACGGAATTACCGGCTCTGTCAGTCCGTGGAAGTCAATGAGCCTTTTCTTGACGGCTTCTGGGTTGTCGTCTTTCCTCTGGTAGAGCTCTCCGTTGCACTTGTCGCATTGGCCTGCGACTTTCGGGGGGATGAACAGAAGATGATACTCCGCCTTGCAGCTCTTGCACACCCTTCTATTGACAATCCTCTTCTCAATCTCTGAATCTGGGACCTCAATGTATATTATGTCAGAAACCTGGCTTATGTTCTTGAAGTACTCTGCCTGGGATACGTTCCTTGGATAGCCGTCAAGAAAGTACCCGTTCTGGACGTCAGGCTTTGCAAATCTGATCTTGACTAGGGCGTTTACCTGGTCGTCTGTCGCCAGGTTCCCTTGGCTGATCCAGTCGAGGATCTTCTTGTTAACAGGCACGTTCGGATCCAAATCCCTGAACAGCTCTCCCGTAGCTATATGAGGCAGGCCCATGACAGCCGCAAGCTTCTTGGCCTGCGTGCCTTTGCCGCTCCCTGGCGCACCTATCATAAGATAATTATTCTCTCCCATTATGATTTCCTCCAACAACCAAACTCACCCAACACAGCTAAGACCCAATACTTTCACCCAATAGTTTCATCCGCGCTCAAGCTTCAAGCAGCTTCAAGCGCAAAGCACCTTCAGGATAAGCATGAAGACCGATCATCCAAAGTATTGGTAGTCAGGCTTTGACTCGACGTCCTTCTTCCAGGTATCTCTGAGGATGATAAGGATCCTGATAAACTCCGGCTTCAGCTCCTTCCATTCAGAGAAGAATCCCTTGATCAAGCCAACACATTGGTCCTCAGAATAGTCGAACTCTGCTATAAGGAACTCCTTGCTCTTCAAAGAGAGCTTCCTCACGAGATCCAGCACACCTTTGCGGTCGGCATCCGACAAAGCCTCAGACTCCCTCATGTCTGAGATGTGGTTCTCAGGCTGGATGATATCATTGAGTATCTTCAATGCCAGGTCGCAGCGGTCTTGCATCTTGAAGAGGACTGACCTAAGAACAAAATTTCCAGGCTCCAAGGAACCTAGGACGAATTCCCTGTCAAGTTCGACATAAGACGGCAGGCTGAGCCTTGAAGCCAGTGCCTCGTACTCTTTCTTTGCGTCTTTTTCCTTGTCGCCGTCCTTTGCGCCCTTTTCGGCGTGCTTATCTTCACCCATAACCTCACTGGATAGGGCAGGAGTTTTTAATTGTTTCTTTTCTTGCTCACATCTTCGCATAATATCGCGCACAGCGTGGCACAGACTGTCTGAATAGAAACATTTATATACAAGCTTTTGTAATACGTGGAGAATACTATACGATTACGTATACTAATCGGATGCTCTCGACGGAGAAGCACACAAGAGACATACTAATGACACACTAGCGTCATACAAATGTCATACAAGGGATTTGCGTTGAAGGAAAAACAAGCCACGACAGCAAAGACGAGCAAGGAAGAGAACAAAAAGAGCAAGAAAGAGAGCTCGAACAAGACAGAAATACTAAACGTCAGGATCCCAAAAGACCTCATTCTAGAACTCGACAACCTCGTAGAACAGAGAGTATTCAACTCGCGCTCAGAAGCCATAAGAGAATTTGCCAGAGAGTACGTGCAGAGCCAACTGCACGAAAAAAACGCCAAAGGTTCTGAACAAGGAGGGGAGGAGTAAGATGGCAGACTCAATAGTCAGCGTCCGCATGCCATCCTCCCTTGTTCAGACTTTAAAATCACTCTCGAAAGAGAATCACTTCTTGGACGTATCTGAAGAGATAAGAAGCATCGTCCGCATCAAGACCCGCGAATACAAGGTCAAGATAGGGACAAGCAAGCTAACCGAGACAAAACCGGCTAAACAGACGGACTTCAAGACAGAGAACATCGTGAAAGAAGAACTCGTGAGAAAGCTCAAAGCAATGATAGAGGAGTTAGAGAATGAGAACCAATAACGCTGCAAAGAAGAGAAGCGCAAGCGCGAAAACAAGCACAGGCGCATTCAGGACAGCAGCAATAGCTCTCCTCACCACATTCATGCTGCTCGCATTCACAGCACAAGCCTTCGCGCTAGTCGACCTTGCAAGCCCAAGCGACGGCAGCCACACAAATCAAACCAACAAGACGTTTGAATACTATATAAACTTCAACGCGACAAGATGCGACCTCTTGATAGATGGAGAAGTCAAGGCCACGGACAACAACCTGACAGAAGGCTTCCAGGAGATCGCAAGCACTCTGTCCGAAGGAGAACACGCCTGGAAAGTGGCGTGCGGCAATGGTAACTTAACAGAAGAGAGTACCGAATACGTAGTCACGGCCGACTTTCACGAACCTACAATCGTGCTGTTCACCCCTGCCGAGAACGCGCTGATAACCGAAGAGATCACTGAGATAAGCTTCGTGTCATTGGACACATATTCGGAGACTATACAGTGCGAGATAATAATCGACGATGCACCAAGCTATGCCATAAACGCGACCAACAGCGAAGCAGCAACGATAGGAATCAACATTGAAGACGGCTCACACAGCTGGAGCGTAAAATGCACTGACAACGCAGGCAACCAGGAGACAAGCGAAACGAGAGGTTTCCAGGTGAACAGGACGATCATTCCCGTATTCGGCCTCACCCTCTCGAGAAATGAGTTCTACACCGGAGAGCAAGGAACCTTAAGTGTCGCAGCACCCCACGGAAGCAGCGCTAGAGTAGAAGTCTGCCCTGACGTCAACGGGTTCGTGGAATGCAGCGTCCCTGTAGATGTCCAGAACTCAGACGCGTTCCCTATCCAGACTAACCTTCCATTCCTGTACCAGGCAGGCAAGTACGTTGTCGAAGCGCACTTCACATACCAGAACACAACCGAGACAAAGGTCGAGAGGTACAACGTGACCAGCAACATCGCAATAAGCGTCTCCGCCCCGAGCAACCCGCGAAAGAATGAGCCCATCATCCTGAAGGCCAACGCCGGAGGCGGATATGGCAAGCTCAACTTCACTTGGCACCTGAGCGACGGCAGGAACATCAACGATGACGAAGCCAACATCACTTACAATTCGGCAGGAAACTTTACTAACATAATAGAGGTGACTGACGCGTATTATAACTCTGTCAATCAAACTGTTAACTTGAGCGTGAGCGACTCATATAAGATATGGGTCATTGTCAAGGACTCGGATACGAACGCCGCCATCAGCCACGCAACTGTTGAGATCGACGGGCAGGAAAAGGAGACAGGGACTACAGGACAGGTGGAGATGAACATAAGGGGTGGCAAGAGAGACCTAGTCATACTCGCCGAGAACTACTCCATCTACACGGCAGAGCTAAACATAACAAAGGACGAAACCTTCACGATCATGCTCCAGAGGCTGATCAGCGGCAGGACAAACCCCAAGGTCACCTTGCTGAGCCCTGATAACGAAGCCAAGATCGCAGGTTCGCAGACCATCATAGGATTCAAAGTAGAGCACGCTTACAAGACTAACTGCAGCATCTACATCAGCGAGGAGACAAACAGCGACTTCTACATCTTTCTAGGAAACATAGAAGTCCCTGCAAACGACGCCTCTAACAAGGAGCTAGAGGTTATTGACCTGGAGAACATGAGCTATAATTGGAAAGTGGAGTGCGTTGATGACAAAAATTACAAGGGACTAAGCGAAACAAGAACCATTCACGTGGGAGCCACGTCATTGTCAAGCCAGAGCAGCCCTGAATTGGAAATAATAAACAACAGAGTGAAGGAGTATGAGCAGCTGCTCTCAGACTTTGGACTGCTCCCGAAGAAGCTTAAGGAAGGCGTTGACATGATGGGAATTACCAGCCAACTAGAAGATGCTATCAGGGTCATGAAGAACGCAATTAGGGACATTGACGGGCTCGCGTTCAAGAATTTGAATCCGGCTGACAAGGCTAGCGAGAGGTCCAGGCTCTTGAAAGAGGCAGAGGAGGCTTATCAGAAAGCACCCGTCAATGCAGAGCTTCTCGGATCGGACAACTTTATCGACTACATCGAGAGCGCCGACCTGGAAGAGCTCGCGAGAGAGATGGCGTCTTTGACGTACACGCCAGAGGAAGTCCAAGAAATTAACATAGGACGCGCCCTCAAGACCCTTGAGGATCTCCAGCAGGAAGTCGTCATATCTACCAAGATAAAGAATATCAGGATCTATTACAGGGATGGGACCCAGAAAGACATGACGCTCGTGATGAGGGACGTAAAGACTTACAATATAACATCGGACACAATCCTTGTCGAGAGAATACCTAAGGAGTTTGCCCAGAGCGCTAGCATGATCAAGAGCAACGTCGAGTTCCAGACTGTAAAGGACGATCCGATAATCTCCTTCCAGCTGTCAAAAGACGTCCAGATAGGATATTATGTAGAGCAAAACATTGACGAAAGCATAATGAAGAACATCAGGAATGCAGTGTTCAGGGATGTCAGGAATCTAGAGCCTGAATATGTGACTGGATTCAGCATCAAGGATCTCAATCTTTCACTCCCATCGTTGGGGAACGCGTGGGCCCTCATAATAATAATAGTGGTCTTAACAGGCGTGATCGTTGCTGGCACGAAGTTTGGCGGGCTGGAGGCTGCAAGATACACTGCCTACCTGTTGGGAAGGAAGAACACGCTGCATTACGTGAACGTCATACTCAACGACCTGGAAGATAACCTCCAGACAGGAGACTTAGCAAAAGCAGTTTCCTTGTACAATGAGGCCAAGGATGCTTATGCAGGCTTGCCGTCAATGGCCAAGAACGATGTTTATGACAGCATCGTCAGCTCTGCTGAGAAGATTCGCCGGTTCCAGAACAGCCTCAATGGAGTCAGCAGCGAAGAGCGCCCGGGGGATTCCCTGAATCCTGTAAAGGAGTTAAGCGCGCTCGTGTCAAGCACCGGCAACAACATGGGATTCGTCTCCATTCATGAAACGATAGAAAATTACAAGCAGATCGAGTGTATGTATAATCGCCTTTCGGATAATGACAAAGAGGTCTTGCACGGTCAAATCGTGAACTTAGGGAACAGAATCAAGCTGCAGATAGAGAGCAACAAGGACTTGATATGAACAAGACAAATCATGAACGAACTTAAGAGACGATCGAAGAGGGCTGATATCAGAAGATAACTAGAATTGGCAGATGATTGAGAAAGTGGAAGATGATTGAGATGATGAACATGATGGATGCAAAGGCCAGGAAGGAAGTGGCGTTCACCCTGCTAGTCATCATACTTGCAGTGCTCTCCATAAAAGGCCTCATCACGATATCCCAGTGCATAGGATACGCATCGTACATGGAAGCAGAAGGCGGGACCATAACAGAGATTGACCTTAGGGTCAGCTTTGACGTCTCGAACTGGAATGCCTTGTACGGGACTGCTTGGAGTGTAGGCTATACCAGCGAGTGGATGTTCAACCTTAGCGGAAACACGACGCTCACCCAGGCAAACAATGAGAAGCACCTCTTATTCATGTGCTTCCAAGGAGGTATAGAACACGAACTCTACGCTAGCATGGTCCCCGAGTCCAGCATTGACTTCGAAAGCCTAGAGGCAGCTACGGTTGCGGAATATGATGCTTATATGAACATCTCGAGCAGCGCATTCTTCTCGGCTACCAACACCTTTACTCAGACTGCAGACTTCCAGGTAGGGGAGAACACAATCACTGCTCCCGCCACAATCACAATGCGCTACTATGAAGGCAACCAAACTGAGTTCATCACAGGAATCCTGAAGGATTCAAATGGAAGCTTAGTCCTGGTAACAAAAGTGCTGACCACCCCCGTAGAGGGTTATAACAACCAGAGATACAACTACCAGATGCTGCTCCCAATACAAAACGCGGACTGGCAGAACTATTATATCTGGTCAGACCCGACAGACGAATGTCCTGAAGGCCAGGGAGAGTCGGAGTGGGAAGGATGGGTTTATGGAAACGTCACAGATACCTCAGGAAACCCTCTTGAAGGAGTGATCGTAGAGATAGGTGGGGAGCTTGACGTGAGCGAGAATGCGACTGGGTTTTACAACGTGACAAACGTGCCTGAAGGCAGCAACGTATCAATCTACGCCATGAAGACAGGCTATAGGGTCTATCACAATTTTATTAATGTCACGAGAGGAAACGGGACTGCACACAACATCGTGCTCGTAGTCGACCAACCTCCTAACCCTCCCCTAACAGGAATTGGCCCTGGAATAGACGAGCCCGGAGACCAGGTCACGACAGGCATAGGGCCAGGCCAGACAGATCAGACAAAGAGCGCTGACTTTGACATGCCTCCAGTAATCCAGAGGCCCAAGAAGATCGAAGGAACGGACTACATAATATCCATTGCCGAGATCAACAGGAAGCTTAGGATCGGTAATTTCCTCCAGGAGAAGATAACGCTTTACAGCTTCAAGGAGACTTCAGCCAACGTATTCTTCGAGCTTGAGGGCAACGTTACAGACTTGATAAAGCTTGACAAGGAATCTGTTATCATAGCTCCAAGGGACTCCGATTACTTGACCGCCACAATATTCGGAGTTGGGGAGATCGGACTCTACAATGGAAGCCTTGAGATTACAGGAGACTTCAATGCCAGCATCCCTATAACAATCGAGATTCTTCCGAGGGATCAGCTTCCAGTGGAAGCATTGCTGATAGACTTGGAGCTTGCCAAGAAGAACTATTATCCTGGAGAAAAGCTTAGGTTCAAGACTGATCTCAAGAATCTCTTGACAGACCAAGAGTATCCTGTCAGGCTCTTCTTCAGCATCCAGGACTTGGAAGGCGAGAATACGCTCTGGACTTATGAGACGAACGTCTTCCTGAAGACCAGCTTCTCACTGATAAAGACAGCCCCCCTTCCGACGAATGCAAAGCCAGGAGATTACGTGCTTAGGGTGACTGCCAACTATCTTGGCCTCAATTCAGGGACCAGCCAGATATTCAGGATTGACACTCCTTGGTATCTCGTGGTCATATGGGGCCCGATAAAGGTGTGGCACGTAGTGCTGCTGTTAATCCTCATCGCCATCGGAATATATGCTTGGTGGGATATCAAGAGGAGGCTCGAGTCTAAAAAGAAGTTCCATTTGAAAGTCGAACAGAACGAACTTCCCAAGCCTGGAGGGAGGAGTATATGGGTTGGAAAGATTGCAGAGACTGATACAAAGACTTACTTCAATATGGAAGCCTTCATGACTCACTGCATCGACGCGGGATCCACGGGTTCTGGAAAGTCAGTGTCCGCGCAGGTGATTGTTGAGGAGATGCTTCAGAAAGGAGTTGCCGTCATCGCTTTCGATCCTACTGCCCAATGGACTGGAATGCTAAGGAAGTGCACTGATAAGATGATGCTTTCGTTATACTCGTACTTTGGCATGAAGCCAAACGAGGCCAGGGCCTTCAACGGCAACATCAGGATGATAACAGATCCAAGGGAGATAATAGATATTAGGAAGTATGCAAAGCCCGGGGAGATCCAAGTGTTCGCTTGCCACAAGCTAGAGCCTAAGGAGATGGATATATTCGTAGCCAACAGCATCAGGCAGATATTCAGGGCGGGCTATGGGGAGAGCAGGACTTTGAAGATACTCTTTGTCTATGATGAGGTTCACAGGCTGCTGCCAAAGTTCGGAGGGTCGGGTGAGGGATTCCTCCAAATCGAGAGGGGTTGCAGGGAATTCCGTAAGTGGGGACTTGGAATGCTGCTTATCTCGCAGGTATTGAGCGACTTCGTCGGCACCATCAAGGCCAACATCAACACTGAGATCCAGATGAGAACCAGGGACGAGGGAGACCTCGAGCGTATCAGGGTCAAGTATGGAGAGGACGTCTTGAGATCACTCGTCAAGGCCACTGTCGGAAGCGGGATGGTAGAAAACCCGCAGTACAACAGGGGTAAGCCTTACTTCGCCGCTTTTAGGCCGCTCCTTCACAGCGTGCAGAGGCTGAGCGATAGCGAGATCGAGAATTATAATGAGTACAACGACCAGATCGACCAGCTGCAATTCGAGCTTGAGACACTTGAGAAGGAAGGTATTGACGTCTTTGATCTGAAGTTAGAGCTGAAGCTTGCGCTTGACAAGGTCAAGACTGGAGCGTTCAACATGGTACAGATCTATTTGGAAGGGCTCATGCCAAGGATAGAGAAGCATTGGAAAAAGCTCGGAAAGATTGCCCCCAGGTTGGAGAAGAGGCTCATATCAGAGGCAGAGCTCGAGGGAGAAATCGCCAAGGCAAAGCAGGCTAGGCTGGCTTATGAGGAAGAGCAGAAGAAGAAAGGAGGAGCTGCTGGCGGAGCTGTAGGTGAGAATAAGAAAGAGGATATTTATCGCAAGGACGTGAATCCAGAGCAGATTCTGAAATTGGTCAATGGCATGCTTGTGATAAACATGGCAAGCCTCTATGATGAGATAGCTGCCATGAAGGATGAGGATTATGAGCAGCACGTCAACCTTCAGAAGAATGACTTTGCAGACTGGGTGCAAAACGCGGTTGGGGACAAGGAAGTGGCCGACCACTTGAGGGTGTGCGCTGACAAGAAGGAAATGCTTGACATACTTCAATTAAGGAAGGACAAGAAGCCAATCCCTAAGATAACTGAGGAGCAGAAGAAGAAATTCCAAGAGGCCCAGGCCGTGGCTGAGATGGCTAAAGAGCCGAAAAACGGGAAGGGAGGAGAAAAAGCTCCGGGCGCTACAGGCCCGCCAGGAGCTCAAAAAGCACCGGCAAAATCAGCCTCAGTCACGGGGCAAACAACACCTACAGCGCCAGCACAAATGCCTTCTGCCCAAGCCGCAGCCCCAACAGCAGCTGCTCCAAAAGCAGCAGAAGCTCCAAAACCCGCAGCTCCGCCAGCCCCTTCATCGCACCAGGCTGAACAGAAGAAGGATGAGAAAGGAGGGGAAATTGGAGATGCAAGCCAAAGCTTGGAGGATGAGATGAACGCCCTTATCAAGGAGGTCATGGAAGAGGATAAGGGAGGAGCCACTCCGTAGAAGAAGGAGCAGCACCACTCGCATCTTGTAGGAAGGATGAGAGGAAAAACGAGAGAAAGGTTGAAAGAAAAGCTAGAGAAAATACGAAAGGAAGTATAAGAGGAAGAATGAGAGGAAGGACGACAACATGGCAGAAGAGGACCGGAAGAAGATAGATGTCGAAGCAGGAAGTCCGGAACAAGAAGCCAAGGACATGCGAAGAAGCGAAGCTTCTAGCACAAAGAGCTCAGAGAGCTCTCTTGAGAAAGAGGAAGAAGAGCTGAAAAAAGCCGTTGAGGCAGTCACAGAGTCAAACAAGAAGATAGATGATGATTATGATGAGAGGATAAGGAAGCTTGATATGAAGAGGAAGCTTGAGCCAACTGACGAGAAAGCTGAGGAAGACCACGCTGCGAGAATACTTATGCTAAAGGAGAAATATGAGGACTTGAAGAGCCGCATCAGCCAATTGCGGAAATCTGGGAAAGATCCGTTAATCCCCAGCCTGATGATTAAGTCCCTCCCCGCCAAGATAAAGATGGCTGACGTTACCCGTGAGAAGAGGGATTTCGACCAGGTCGAGATCATGATAATGAAGGTTGGAGAAGAATTAGATGAGGTCCAGAAAGAGAAGATGCTTGACGTCAAGAAAGAGATTGAGGAGAAGCTGAAGGCAGAGCTTGAAAGTGAAGGGAGGAGAAATGAAGAAAGAAAGGCAAGAAAGGCCCGATAGACAGCATGCCTGAGCAGAATGATAATGCATAATGGGAAAACATAAAAAAGAGGAAATGAGAGTTAAAGATTGAGAGAAAAAAGAAAAAGAAAAAAGAAAAAGAAAAAAGAAAAAGAAAAAAAAAGAAAAAAAAGAGTGGAAGAAGATTGAGAATGGAAGAGGTGAGAAGGACAGTTGGGACTATTTAGCAAGAAGCCAAGCAGGGACGACGTGATCGCCCAAGGCCTGGCTCAGCAGGCGGCGGATGCAGAGGCAGCGGCCGCAGAGGAGAACAAGAAGGATGAGGGGTTCAACTCCGGCAATCCCAAGGTTGACATGGAGATTGTCAAGATAAAGGCCCAGCTCGAGTCCTACAACGAGATAAGGAAGGCTAATTCTGAGAGGTTCGCTAGGATAGGCGAGCAGATGGGAGAGCTCCGCGGCATGGTCCTGGACACCAACAAGACCATGTCAAAGATTGAGGTAAGCGCGACAAAGGCTATCGACCTCGTTGAGAGCGTCCAGCCTGAGAAGCTCATGATCGAGATCAGGAAGATGGACGGGAAAGTGGAGAGCCTTAAGGCTAACATTGAGAGCAACGAGGCCATGATGAGGGATATCATGGAGGAGCTCAAGAAGATGAGGCAGCAGATGAACTTCTACAAGGGCATCGAGCAGGTGACGAAGCTCAATGAGGATGTCAAAGGAGAGCTTCTGGAGATAAAGAAGGTCGAGGCTACAATCGAGAGGCACGCTGACAAGGGGGAGAGCATATTCCTGGACATGGAGAAGAAATTCGCAGAGTACGAGAAGTTCGAGCACAAGATAGATGACATCGAGTCTGTCTTCCACGTGATCCAGAATGACTTTGACAAGATGAAGCTTGGCATCAGCAACAAGTCTGACAGGAAGGAGTTCATCACACTCATCAACAAGTTTTCAGAGTTCGAGAAGCATACGAGCGAGGTGCTCAAGCTTCTTGATGAGAGGAACAAGAGGAATAGGGCTGAGATGAAGGATTCCCTCAAGAAGATGAAGCAGACCGTGGCAAAAAAGCACGGCCTCACCCTCGAGGACTTTGAGAAAGGAGAGCTCGGTAAGGCAAGATTAAGGAAGCCTGAGGGTGCAAGGCCCGGAGGCGCCAAAGACAACCATAAGGAAGGCGCAAAGAAAGGTGATGATGAAGAGAAGGAGCTTCCTGATATTAGTATGAAACCTGAAGTAATGATCACTTCCGAGGACGCGAAGAAGGTGGAGGAAGCCCAGGCCAAGGAGCAGGACGAGGCCTTGAAGAACAAGGAGGAGCGAGACAAGGCCAAGCAGAAAAAGAAAGAGGCTGAAGAGAAAGAGAAGAAAGGGGTTGAGAAGTCAGATCTAAAGATGGAAGTTTCAAAGGATAAGGGGCCGGAGGAACCAGAGAAAAAGGGAGATGAAAAAAAGGGCGATAAGGAAAAGAACAGTGGGGTGGAAGAAAAGGCTGCTGACAAAGATGGTGGAGATAAAGAGAGAGGAAAGAGCCCTTCCTCTGAACAGAGCCTGAAGAATCCGGAGAATACTGACAGCAAGGTTGGTTCTTTGGGAACACTAGACATGTTTGAGGACCCTGACAAGGCAGGTAGCGTAAAAGATGGAAAGGGTCAGGATGTAACAAGCCCGCCACCGCCTCCTCCAGGTCGCGAAGGAGAAGCAGGAGGAAAGAAAGAATCAGGAGTGGAGAAAAAGCTTGGTGGCTTTAAGGGTTTCATGAACAAGATGAGAAGCAGGGTTGAAGATAGCATAAAGAAGTCAGAAGAGGGAGACCCAAGCCTCCTCGGCGTGATTGGCCTTAGGAGAAAGACAGGCCGAAAGGAAGAAGGTCAAGAATAAGGATGAGCAGGATAACAATACCTTGTAACACGGCATGTCCAAGCATCATTGTGGCTCGTGATGAAAACCGTCGCGTATGGTGAAAGGAAAGTAAAACACAAAGTAAAATACATATTAAGCACATAGGAAGATGTAAGATTAAAGATGTAAGATTATAGTAAAATATAATAATAAGAAGGTCCTTTCTCCCTTTATGGATTTGGGATTGGGGCCATATAAGAGATCATATGTCAAACATGGCAAACAAATCTTGAGGTAATGAACAGGTAATGATTCAGGTCTGGCAGATAATCGTCTTGGTAATACTCTTATTCTTGTCAGGTTTCTTCTCAGGAGCTGAAGTCGCATTGGTGAGCCTCAGCAGGCATAAGATAAGGAAGCTTGTTGTGCAGAAGTATGCTGGTGCACGGTACGTCAAGAAGCTGAAGGATAATTCCCAGCGCATGCTTTCAACTATTCTTCTCGGCAACAACGTCGTGAACATAGCAGCCGCGGCCTTGACGACAACGATGGCCATTGACTTGTTCGGCCATTATGCTGTCGGGATCGCAACAGGAGTGATGACTTTCCTGGTGCTTGTCTTCGGGGAGATCGCCCCGAAGTCCATAGCTGCCGCCCATAATGAGCTCGTGTCAAGGATTGTCGCGCCCCCAATTTGGTACTTAGGAATAATCGCTTCTCCTCTCTTGGCAGTTGTTGAATTCATGGTGAACGTGATTCCTAAGATGCTGGGCATAAATCTCAACTACAAAAAAATGACTGATGACGACATAAGGCATCTTGTCAAGCTTGCAAAGGAGGAAGGGGTAATCTTGGACTCTGAGGAGAAGCTCTTGACAAATGTCCTAATGTTTGACGACAAGAAAGTAAAGGCGATAGCCACCCCTAGGAAGAGGATCATATCGATTGACTCCCAGCTCAATATTGCTGCAGCCATCAAGGTCTTTGCAAAGACCAAGTTCTCAAGGCTTCCAGTCTATGACGGTGAGAAGAAGCAGTTCATAGGGGTTGTTTATGCCAAGGAGCTTATAGAAAACCTTAACGTCGAGGGAGCCAGCAACAGTAGCATCCAGTCAATAATGAGACCCCCTTTGTTTACCTCAGGGAACATGAGCCTGACGGGCGTTTTCCAGCTTTTCAAGGAGAAGCACAACCAGATCGCGCTTGTGATAAATGAGGCAGGTCATGTCAGCGGAATGGTAACCTTGGAGGACCTTCTGGAGGAGATAGTGGGTGAGATCCATGACGAGACAGAGACCTTGTCTCGAAAGATCGTGAGGCTTAGCGAGACAAAGTACATCGTGGATGGAGACGTCGAGCTTGAGAAAGTGAATACGCTGCTGGAGTCGAGGTTCCGGATGGATGGGTGCAATAACATAAGCGATTACCTGGTAGCTCATCTGAAAAGGGTGCCAATGATCGGCGAGAAGATCATCGTTAAGGGCGTGGGAATCAGGGTGCTTGAGGTGGATGAGCATCGCATTGAGAAGCTTATAATGACTAAGAAGGATCTTTTTACTCTCAAGGCGCAACCGCAAACAGATTCTTCTCATAAGAAGGATTAACCTGACATTCACGCGCATACTTTAGGAACTAAAAGCTTTAGGAACCGAAAGGGATCCTGAGGGCCACAAGGACAAGCATAAGAGAGCAAGAAAAAAAGAAAAGTATATAAACCAGCACCATCATGTTTTTTTTGGGGGAGTAAACAATCAACTTACAGGCAACACATTCATTTAACACAATAATTTGATTGGATAAGTTTGTAAGCTTGATTGGATAATTTGGATGTCTTCGTTTGATGAGTAGTTGTAAGTATTTATGGAGTCTTGTTTTCATTTTTTCTAAAAAAACAATTATATTCGAAAAGATATAATATTGAATTCTAAAAGATTTAAAAAAGCGAAAAATAGAAACCTTTATAAATTCTAGCGTCTAAAAATAAAAAGAGGGTTATATTTTAAAAAGTATAAAGATAAATCAGAGGGTTCGGGGTAACATCATTGGTAGGAAACGCGCTAGAGCAAAACATCATAGGCCTGTATTCTGACAATCCAAGCAGCGCATACAGCATCAACCAAATAGCCACGAAGCTAGGAAAAAAATACCCCTACATAAACAAGAAAGTCACAATCCTCATCAAGAACAGGATATTTAAGAAAATAGTCGTGGGACGAAGTCACTTATGCAGCCTCAACCTCTCAAATGACGAAACAATATACCTCCTCATTCTAAACGAGATTCACAAGAAGAAAAGAGTTGTTGAAAAAAATTCCAGACTTGGAACCCTCATGGAATACCTTGCCAAGGCAGCGCGCGCAGCCAACAACCCCCTCATCCTGAAACAAAAAGACACACTGCTGTTCGTGACTGAAAGCAAGGAGTCACAGCAAGACCTCGAAAAAAGCCTGCTAAAGGAAGCCCTGAAAGGACACACACCCCAAATCCTCACCAAAGCAGAATTCCTCGAGAGGCTGAAGACAGACAAGAGCCTGCATGAATTCCACACCATCCTGCACGGCTTTGAGAAGTACTACGAGTACATACGCGAGATAGAAGATGAGCTGAAGATAAGATACTCAAAGCTCACACCATAAAATGAAAAGGACATAGAAGAAAATAACATAGAAGAAGATAACAAAAAACAAGATAACAAAAAAGAAAACGACACGAGAAATGTGAGAAAGCACTCAAAGGAAAGGAAAAAGAAAACAGAGAAGAAGACAACCAAGACTGCGGCAGTCAGCGCTCTAAACTTCATCCTGCTGCAGGCCATAGTCCTAGTCCTATTCTTCAGCATTACAAGCCAGACTGCAAGCGCAGCCTTAACAGATGCAATCGCTTACATGGACAAGACACAATATACTGTTGGAGAGGTCGCAAAGATCATAATTGACCAACCCACAGACTCTTCAGGAGAATATGGAAGCGAAGGATATGCAGGATATGAAGGAAGCAGCGAATGGCAAGCACCATACACCCTTAGAATAGTGACTCCAACAAAAGAGTACAAGTTCACAGGAGAAGCCCGCGGACCCATACCTTTTGTCATCAAAGAGACAGGAGAACACAGACTCTTGTTCACGCAAGGAACACACGGCACAAACCCATCCTCGACCCAAGAGATAGTGTTCCAAGTCTACTCTCAGGATCAAGGGCAAGAGAACGGCAACACCTCGCAAGTCACACCCATCACGCAAGTAGAATCCGAAGAAGACCAAAACCCACCGAGCCAATCAAGCCTCATCACCACCGACAAGCAAAGATATACTCTGGGAGAAACCGTACTTGCCAGGATCGCGGCTGACCCTGACCTTTTCAATGCATACTACGAATATGAAGGGCTCGTCCAGCGTTACATTGGAGACTTCCATAACATAACACTAAAACCGAGAGGCATCGGCCGGCACTATTTCAGGCTTAGGAACAAGAACAATGATCTCATCGAAGAGCACGGGTTCGATGTAATATACAACAATACTACCTCAGACACCACACCCGCCCCAGATATCACACTCCACACTGGAACTAACATAACAAACAACACGACAAACACATCTCAGGCTGACACGGGTTCTTCAGGCCCGACAGAGAACCCGACTAAAAACACCCAGACCAAAGACCAGACCCCAACAGACCAATACCAGCTTCCAGACCTGGGTCCGGACAAGATCAGGATGACTCTTGATCCTGAATATGCCGACAGTATCCTCACGCTGGAAGACAGCCAAGGCAATACAGGAAACCTCCAGCTCTCCAGCATAAACATCATCATTGACAACCCTGAAAGCAAGTATTCAGTCCAGAATAATCCTGATAGCATCGACAACATCCTGCTGGGAGAGATAGGGGAAGCAGAGGACAGCATGGACATTTCCTGCGCCGGGAACTGTAGCGTGACAACAGGCATGAAATACAGCAGCAGTTACAATAGCAGTTATAACAGCACACTTAGCTCTGGAACATATGACTTTGAGCTGGACCTTCACAGTTCCGCCGTACCGATCAACAGGATAGTCCTCAGCAATGTCACAATAATAAATTCAGGCGGAAGCGGATCACCTGCACCCCTCACACTAGGCCTCGAAGAGATCCCTCAAGAGGATCTGAACATGACAAGGATCATGAAAGTAAGCCAGGCCTATGCAATAGATCCGACAAGCATCCATTTCACAAGCGGAACCCTGAGCGCGACTGCATCAGGAGAAGAGCTTTGGAAATGTGCAGACTGGAACTTCACGCAGAGGACATGCGAGGGAAGCTGGCAAAAAGTCATGAAGCTAACCCCTGGAACCGAGTACACGATCGATATAGGGCCGCAAGACCCGGCGTACATGGAGACGGGCATGGCCACTATCAACACCAACCAGTCAGCCTACAGGCCAGGCGAGAACGCCACAATAACAGTCGTAGCCCTAGATACTGAAGGATACTTAGTCGGAGGGGCCGAAGTGCACGTCAACGTGACAATCCCCAGCAACACCACGATCAACGCGACTCCAGTGCCAGACCCTGATAAAGGAATATATGAATTCACGTTCGACCAGACCTCTGTAAGCGGGACCTACATCATGGAAGTGAGCGTCTCAGGCAACGGCGTCAACAACTCGATGATATCAACCTTCATTGTAAGCGACACAGAGCCATTCTACATTACCAGGAATACTCCAGTCACGACAGATCCATTCAAGTCAGAGTTCAAGACCACGATCCAGGTCTTCAGCCAAGTCCCGACGGCATCAACATCAACATCGACTTCTCCCGGGCCCGGATGGTTCAAATATACAGAGATTATCCCGATCAACTTCTCCATCAACGATACAGGAGGAGCATACGTAGACATCGTGAACGACTCGTTCCTCCTCACCTGGAACATGACCAATGCAACCACAGTAAGCTACACCGCAAGAGCTCCCCTTGTAACTCCAGATCTCCACGAGCTGCGCGGCTTCATCAATTACGAGGACGAAAACTCAACCCTCAGAAGCTACACCGAGCCAAGGCCCTGGCTTCTCGCAGTAGACCCAGCATACGGCGGAGGAGCTGACATGCTGGAAGTGAGCATGATAGCACTTGACAACTCAACCCTAGTCATAGGATACATCTCAGCCTCGGATTACAGCCTAAATTTCCAAGTCATTCATTCAAACGGAACAGTGCTGGTTTCAGAGACCCAGGTAAACTCGGATGTCGGGAATACGCTTGACGGCAGGATCGACATGGCAGCCATTAACAGCACGCACTTCGTAATAGACGTATATGACAGCAGTGGGAACAACGCAGAGTACTACGTCTATGACAGGCTTGGAAACCAGGACTTGGGAGCGACAGAGTACGACGGAAATGCTGGAAGGGAAGTCGACATCGGAGTCGGAAGCCTAGGAGACCGGGTGGTCCTCGCTTGGTTTGACCCGAACAACGGAGACGACCTGAACGGAGAGATATGGACCTATACAGGCACCCAAGTAACAGATGAATGGAACATCGACGATGACGTGAATGCCGATGATACTGTAAGAAATGACGTAAGCGTCACAGGAGTGACGAGTACAAGGTGGGTGGCGGCTTGGTTTGACGATAACGGAGACGTCATAAGGGCCTCGCTCATGCACCAAACAGGAGGATTAGGGAATGAAGTAGCAGGACCAGTAACTGTTGATGGCGCAGTAGGAACACTAGGCCAAGTAGCTGTCACAGCACTTCAAGGAACCCAGATAGCCATCGTATACTACGACGGCGTCGACCAAGATATCACGATAAGAGGATATAATCTGAGCGCCGATACCTTCGCCTCTACGTTCGGTCCGACCGACATAGATGGTGATGCAGGAGCAGATGCGAGAGTCGACATAGAGGAGATGGACGTTGGAAGCGAGAGCTACTTCGTAGTCTCGTGGTGGGACTCAGCAGACGACCTTTTAGAAGCCGCCATCTACGATGACAGCGGAAACCAGGTACTGGCTCCGTTCACAGTAGACTCAGACATCGACGATGCCTACCGGCTGCACAGCCTCGCAGCTTCAGACAGCCTGGCAGGAACAACCCTTTGCAACGGGACCTTTGCCATAGCATACAACAACAACTCAGCAGGGGCAGTCTATAAGCTCTACTATGCCAACGGCACTGAGTGGGACGGGCTCCAATGCGGAAACATGCCGCCAACGACCCCAACAACCATTCTTTGCGACGGAGACACCAACTGCGACATACTGGTGACCGGAAACGTGAACATAAACAGCAGCGGATCAGTGGATGACGACAACGATGACATAACATACCACATCGAGGCACTCCTCCAGAACATCACGACAGTCGAGAACACGACAGACGTCAGCTTCACGGAATCAGGGTCCTACACGACTAGCCAGGTGTCAACCACCTGCCAGGACGGGTCTTTCAACAACGCCCAAGCCTACGAGTTCTGGAGCATCTGGACCATTGCAGGATCAGGCACTGCCCTCGTGACCAACTTGTGGTACTGGCAGTTTGACACGAGCCTCTCAGGTGCAGAAAGCATTGAACTTGCATTGTATGACAGCTCACGCAACAAGATAAGCGTGAGCGGATACGCTACTGGTACCGGAAGCACGGGCTGGATAAACGCGACCCTCTCGACACCAGTGCAGATAACTTTAGGACAGAACTATTGGATCGGGGTCGGACCCTCAGGAAGCCCGACCTTCAACATCGCAAGGGATAACAACGCGGACTGCGCAGGATACCCTCCGACAGGCACAGGAAGCTACTATGACTCAAGCGGCGGGGGGCTTGATGCCACGATACCGACAGGATCCCAATCCGCCAATAAGTACATGATACCGGGAGTCACGTACGTCACCCAGGCAGCAGAGCAGGACGGAAGCTGGACTACTTACAATGACGTTGACGGGGCATATGACAAGATATCAAATATCACATTCACAGTAGAAGTCGACTCCTACAACCCTTCAGGGTCTGTTGCAGGGTCCACAAGCAAGCCAGACCTCGAGCTCCAAGTCTACAACGGAAGCGCCTGGATAAGCATCGGAAACTTCAGCCTGCCCTCCACGTATACTGGAAGCGGGGTCAACACGACAAACGCCAACTTCACCCTGATAACTACGCAAAGCACGATCCTCACAGGGTGGATGGACTCATCAAACCAAGACCTAAGAATAAGGTCGACCGGCATGGACTTCTATAACTCGAGTGCCTACGACCAGGTAAACTACACTAATTTATGGATCGAGATAGACGGTCAGAAGTGGGAGGAGATAGGAAACCACACAGAGAATACGACATTCACCTGGTACACGCAGAACATATCAGACCAGGTGTGCGTCGACCTGAGAAGCAGGGCTATAGACTATGAAGGCAGCCAGATATTCTCGGCATACTACACGAAAGGCGCTTGCATGAACCTAACAGCATTCCCACCCCCCATAATCAGTAGCATCCAGTGCAACGAGAGCGGGAGCGGATGGGGCTCATGCAGCAACGTCGCGTACGGGGACACCATCACAGCAGTGAGGGCGAACTGCGACTCGCAGATGGGAGGAAACATCTCCAACGTATCGTTCAGCCTAAGCAATGCCCAAGACTCCTGGACATACTTCGACGTAACAGCGACTACTAATAGCTCTAGCACTTGGACGTATGACATCCCTGACCTAACCATTTATGATTCCGGAAACTTCAACATCCACGTCACATGCAGAGAGAACCCGACTAGCGAGGACGACGTCGACTGGTGGATACCATTCGGAACCTACGTAGCTACCATAAATTACCCCTCTGCGACAAGCATCAACGTCACCAGGAACAGGTTCTTCAACTGGTCGTCAAACGTGACCTGTATGGGCGGGGAATGCGGATGGACAGTTGCGACCCTTGATCCATGGGGCAACAGCAGCTGGAAGTACCGTTGCCAGCTGAACCTCACAGAGAGCGTGGGGCAGGATAGGATTAACGAGCCAGTGGAGCTGTTCGGATGGGCGCTCAGTTCCAACTGCGCTAACATACTGTCTGCCAAGGAAAACTCGATCAGG